>PAKT01000062.1 GCA_002710725.1 Spongiibacteraceae bacterium | reverse complement strand
TATCGCTGCTCGCTGATTCTAATTGCCCAGGACAGAAAACAGCTGCACGGCTTGCTCAACCGCGCCCGCCGCGCCGCCGAGCCGCTCAAACCCGGTTTCGCCCTGCGCTGGACGATTGATGTCGACCCACTGGAGTGGTTCTAGCACCGGGTTGAGCCGAGTGTGATGCCCTCCGCCTCCCCGCGCTGGCAGGCGTGGGGCGAAACAGGGATAATAGCCGCCCTTTTATATACACCGAACTTTTTACCCAGCAGGAGTTGTCCACCCGCCATGAAGGAAGAGATCGTCACCCTGATCGAGCAAGCCATCGCCGCCCTAAAGCAAGGCGACTGGCCCGCAGACCTCGAACCCAAGGTGCAGGTGGAGCAGACCCGCGACAAAAGCCATGGTGACTTTGCCAGCAATGTGGCGATGACCCTGGCCAAGCCCCTGCGCAGCAATCCTCGCGCGATTGCCCAGCAGCTAATCGATGCCCTGCCCGCCAACGATCTGGTGAGCAAAACCGAAATCGCCGGGCCGGGCTTTATTAACTTTTTCCTTAATGCCGATGCCGCTACCGGCATTATCAATACCGTGCTGGCGGCCGGTGAAAACTTCGGCCGCAGTGACGCCGCAAAAGGCAAAAAAGTGCAGGTGGAATTTGTCTCCGCCAACCCGACGGGGCCGCTGCATGTTGGCCACGGCCGCGGCGCTGCGGTGGGCGATGCCCTGTGCCGCCTGCTTGAAGCTACCGGTCATGCGGTTACCCGCGAGTTTTACTACAACGATGCCGGCGCCCAGATCGACAACCTCGGCAAAAGCGTTCAGGCCCGCTGCAAAGGCCTCGGGCCGGACAGTGCCGAATGGCCTGAAGATGGCTATCGCGGCCAGTATATTGTCGATGTCGCGACCTCTTATATGAACGGCGACAGTGTTGAAGCTGAAGACAAAAAAGTCACCGGCGCGGCTGATGCCGACAACCTGGAAGCCATTCGCGACTTTGCGGTGGCCTATCTTCGCAGGGAGCAGGATCTGGACCTGAAAGCCTTTGGTGTGGATTTCGACGTCTACTTCCTCGAGTCATCCCTCTACTCGGAAGGCAAGGTTGAAGAAGCCGTACAGGCATTGATCGACAACGGTTATACCTACGAAAAAGACGGCGCCCTGTGGCTGAAAACCACCGACTTTGGCGACGACAAAGACCGGGTGATGCGCAAGCGCGAAGGCGGCTACACCTATTTTGTGCCCGACGTCGCCTACCACCTGAACAAATGGCAGCGCGGCTTCAGCACCGTTATCAATGAACAGGGCGCCGACCATCACAGCACCATCACCCGCGTTCGCGCCGGCCTGCAGGCGCTGAACGCCGGCATCCCTAAAGACTGGCCCGACTATGTGTTGCACCAGATGGTGATGGTGATGCGCGGCGGAGAAGAGGTGAAAATCTCCAAACGCGCCGGCAGCTACGTTACCTTGCGCGACCTGATCGACGAAGTGGGCCGCGATGCCACCCGCTATTTCCTGGTCGCGCGCGCCCCCAGCTCCCAGCTCACCTTTGATATTGATCTGGCTATTTCCCAGAGCAATGAAAACCCGGTGTACTACATTCAATACGCCCACGCCCGGGTGTGCAGTGTGATTCGCAAGCTGGCCGAGCAGGGCTGGAGCTGGTCCGTGGAGAGCGGTTGCAACTCCCTCGATCAGTTGAGCGAAGAAGCCGAACTGGCACTGATGAAGCGCCTCTCCGCCTATCCGGATGTGGTAAGCAGCGCCGCAGCCAATTTCGAGCCCCACACCATCGCCAACTACCTGCGCGAACTGGCCGGCGAGTTCCACAGCTATTACAACAGCAACAAGGTACTGGAAAGCGATGAAGCCCTGCGCAATGCGCGGCTTGCGCTTTCCGTTGCCGTGCGTCAGGTTATTGCCAACGGCCTGAATTTGCTGGGCGTATCCGCGCCGGAGGAAATGTAAGTGGCGACCAATAATCGCAAACGCAGCCGCGGCGCCACCCGCGAAGCCAACGGCGGCATACCGGCCTGGGTGATCTTCTGCGCCGGCGCCCTGTGTGGCGGCTTCCTCACCTTTCTGGTGTTTCTGGGCAGTGTTGGCACCGGTGACAGCAAGCCGGAAGTCGCCAGCAAAACTACGCCGCAACCGGCAAAACCGGCCAAGCAGACCACAGAAACACAGTTCGACTTCTTTACCCTGCTGCCCGAGCGCGAAGTGATTGTGCCGGAAGAGCAGCACCCCCAGGAACAGAGCGCCGCCAGTCAGGAGCAGTACCAGTTCATTTTGCAGGCCGGGTCCTTCAAGACCAACGCCGATGCGGATCGACGGCGGGCAGAGCTTCTGCTGCTCGGCCTTGAGGCCAAGATTGAGGCGGTAGAGGCCAATGGCGATACCTGGCACCGGGTTTACGTTGGCCCCTTTACCTCTCGTTCAAAGCTCTCTAAAGCACGTACCACACTGATTTCGGAAGGGATTGAGACGCTGTTGCTGAAGCGTAAGGTCGCCGGCTGATTCCTCCCCTCACCCCCCAACCCTCTCCCAGAGGGAGAGGGTGCGCACAGAATATGACGTATAACTCCCTCTCCCCTTGGGAGAGGGCCGGGGTGAGGGCAAACTTGAATTCCCCAATCCCACCCCCATATCCTCCTGATACCCGCCAACAATCGAGGTCCCGCGTGGAACAATACCGAGGCACAACTATTCTTTCCGTGCGCCGCAACGGCCAGGTCGTCATCGGTGGCGATGGCCAGGTGTCCATGGGCAATACCGTGATGAAGGGCAATGCCCGCAAGGTGCGCCGCCTTTACGGCGACAAGGTTCTGGCCGGTTTTGCCGGCGGTACCGCCGACGCCTTTACCTTGTTTGAATTATTTGAAGCCCAGCTGGAAAAGTATCAGGGCCACCTGACCCGCGCGGCGGTGGAACTGGCCAAGCTGTGGCGCACCGAGCGCGCTCTGCGCCGACTGGAAGCCCTGCTGGCCGTGGCCGACAAGGAAACCTCGCTGGTCATTACCGGTAACGGCGATGTGATTGAGCCCGAAGACAACTTGATTGCCATCGGCTCTGGCGGTCCCTTTGCCCAGTCCGCGGCTCGCGCCCTGCTGGACAACACCGAACTGGGCGCCCGCGACATTGTCGAGCAAGGGCTGAAGATTGCGGCCGATATTTGCATTTATACGAATCACAATCGGGTGATTGAAACGTTGGAATACTGATGCGAAACGCTGGACGGGAGACGCAAAGGCGGCAAAACCGCGATGTCTTCCTGGCATCTCCCGTCAAGCGTCTCCCGATCCTTGGAGCAAACATGTCACAAATGACACCCCGTGAAATCGTTCACGAACTCAACCGCTTTATCATCGGCCAGGACAAGGCCAAGCGCGCCGTTGCCATTGCCCTGCGCAACCGCTGGCGCCGCATGCAGCTCGACGAAGACCTGCGCGCTGAAATCACCCCCAAGAATATCCTGATGATTGGCCCCACCGGCGTCGGTAAAACCGAAATCGCCCGCCGCCTGGCCAAACTCGCCAACGCGCCCTTCCTGAAAGTGGAAGCCACCAAGTTTACGGAAGTGGGCTATGTGGGCCGGGATGTTGAATCCATCATTCGCGATCTGGTGGACGCCTCCATCAAAATGCACCGCGAAGCAGAGATGAACAAAGTGCGCCACCGCGCCGCCGACGCCGCCGAAGAGCGCATACTCGATATTCTGCTGCCGGCCGGCCAGGGTGAGGAAGTCGACAAAGAAAGCTCTACGCGGCAACTGTTTCGCAAAAAACTGCGTGAGGGCGAACTGGACGACAAGGAAATCGACATTGAAGTCAGCGCCTCGCCAATGGGCGTAGAAATCATGGCTCCGCCCGGCATGGAAGAAATGACCAGCCAGTTGCAAAACATGTTTTCCAGTATGGGTAGCAAGGGCAAAAAAAGACGACGCATGGATGTAAAGTCGGCCCTGAAACAATTGACCGACGAGGAAGCCGCCAAACTGGTCAATGAGGAAGAAACCAAGGCACAGGCGATCGCCGCGGTTGAACAGAACGGCATTGTATTTCTCGATGAAATCGACAAAGTTGCCAAGCGTCAGGAAACTGGCGGCGCCGACGTGTCCCGAGAAGGAGTGCAGCGCGACTTGCTCCCTCTAATCGAAGGTTGCACCGTCAGCACCAAGCACGGCATGGTGAAAACCGACCACATTCTGTTTATTGCCTCCGGTGCTTTCCACCTGAGCAAACCTTCCGACCTGATTCCGGAACTGCAGGGTCGCCTGCCAACGCGAGTGGAACTCGAAGCGCTCACACCCGATGATTTCGAGCGCATCCTGACCGAGCCCAGCGCCTCACTGACCGAGCAGTACATCGCCCTGCTGGCAACGGAAGGCATGACCATCGAGTTCACCAAAGACGGAATTCGCCGCATTGCCGAGACCGCCTGGGAAGTGAATGAGCGCACCGAGAATATCGGCGCCCGACGTCTGCACACCGTGCTGGAACGCCTTCTCGAAGAGGCCTCCTATGCCGCAACCGATGCCAGCGAAGACAAACTGATCATCGACGAAGCGTACGTAGATGCCCAGCTCGGCGCGCTGGCCAAAAACGAAGACCTCAGTCGTTTCATTCTTTAAGAGCGCACACCATGAGCGACAACATAACGCCGGTTGGCATTGAGCTGCACCAGAAAGCCCGGGAACTGGAACTGGTGTATGCCAATGGCGAGCGCCACCGGCTCAGCTGCGAACTGCTGCGGGTGCTGTCACCCTCAGCAGAAGTGCGCGGCCACGGGGCCGGTCAGGAAACCCTGCAGACCGGCAAAATCAATGTCGCCATCACCGATATTGTTCCGGTTGGGAATTACGCCATCCAGCTCAAGTTCAGCGACGGCCACGACAGCGGCATCTTTTCCTGGAATTACCTGCGCGACCTTATCGATAATCGCGAACGATACTGGGAAGATTATCTGAACAAGCTGCACGAAGCCGGCGCCAGTCGCGACCCGGATGTTCAGGTTGTGAAATTCTTCGACGCCTCGAAAGAATAAACCCCGGCCGAGCCCTGCGCCCCGCCATAAAATGACAGCCTTGTCATGCGCCGCCCCCGTCGATAGGCTAAAGTCGTAAGCATTACGATAATAAGCTGACGGGAGGCCGCCATGCCTGAAACCCTGTATCGAAGCTGCCCTACCTGCGAAGCCAGCTGTGGGCTGGTCTTGGAGGTCGATCGCGACGCCAGGCGGGTGCTATCCATCAAAGGCGACCCGAACGACGAACGCTCACAGGGCTATGTCTGCGCAAAATCCCAGGCCTTTCGCTATGTCTATGAAGACCCCGAGCGCCTGCGCCGCCCGGTAAAAAAGGTCAACGGCGAATGGCAGGAAATCAGCTGGCAACAAGCGCTGACTGAAGTCGGCGACAAGCTGAGCGCACTGCGTCAGGAGCACGGCAAAGACAGCATTGCCATGTACTACGGCAATCCCAACGGCCACAACTTCAGCAGCATGGTATACACCGAGCTGTTCACGCAGATGCTCAATACCGAGCGTTTTTTCTCGGCGGGCTCGGTTGACCAGCAACCGAAAAACCTCAGCTGCGAACTTCTTTACGGCAATGCCTGGATGTTTCCCATCCCCGATATCCAGCGCAGCGACTTCTTTGTCTGCATGGGTGGCAACCCACTGGTTTCGCAAGGTTCGCTGATGTCAGCACCCAACGCCGAAGCCCAGCTGAACGCCATACGTCAGCGCGGTGGTGAGGTTTGGGTTATCGACCCCCGGCGCAGCGAAACCGCGGCCATTGCCGACCAGCATCTGTTTATCAAACCCGGTACCGATGCCTACCTGCTGTTTGCCTGGGTGAATGTGCTCTTTAGCGAAAACCATATTAATCTGGGGCGCCTCGACAGCCACATCGACGGCATTGATGCCCTGCGCGCACTGGCCGAACCCTTTACGCCGGAAAACACTGCCGACATTACCGGCGTACCCGCCAGCGAGCTGCGCGCCTTGATCAAAGCGTTTAAGCAGGCGCAGGCGCCGGTACTCTATGGCCGCATCGGCTTGTGCACACAGGAATTTGGCACCCTGGCCAGCTGGCTGGTGGATGTGGTGAACATACTGCAAGGGCGGCTCGATGAACCGGGCGGCGCCATGTTCCCGCAGGCCGCCACAGAACTTCCACCGCCGCCGGAACCGGTTATCAATGAACTGGGCCGCGATCGTTTCAAAACCCGAGTGCGCGGCTTTCCCGAATATATGGGCATGATGCCCGCCTCGCTGATGGCCGAAGAGCTGGCCTATGAAGGACAGGACAGGGCCCGCGCCCTGATCACCGTAGCCGGCAATCCGGTGCTGTCGGTGCCCAACGGCGAGGCCATCCGCGAGTCGATGGAGAGTCTTGAACTGATCGTTGCGCTGGATTTCTATATCAACGAAACCACCAGCCTGGCCGACTATATTCTGCCGTCCACTTCGCAGCTGGAACACAGCAACTACGACTTTCTGTTTCAGACCACAGCGGTCCGGAATTTTGCCCGCTACTCGCCGAAAATCTTTGAACCCGCACCAGGCTCACTCGATCAGTACGAAATCATGACCGAGCTGGTGGCCAGAATAAACGGCATGCAGGCCGACGATTTACACGCCATGATGGTAGAAGGGCTGGCCTCACAGCTTGCCGCCTCACCAGCGCTGAGCTCCCTTGATGCAGACACCATAAAAACCACCACCGAAGCACACAGTGGGCCGGAAAGGCTGCTGGATATGATGCTGCGCGCAGGCCCACACGGCGATCATTTTGGCCAGCGCGAGGGTTGGAACCTTAAGCGTATCAAAGCCGCCCACCACGGCGTCGACTTTGGGCCCCTTTCATCACGCCTTCCCGAGGCGCTACAGACCCCGCAAAAGCGCATCAACCTGGTACCGGATTTAATTGCCGACGATGTCAACCGCTTGCGGTCGGCTATGACAGAAGCCAACAAAGGTTTCAGGTTGATTGGCCGCCGTCATATTCGCGATATGAACTCCTGGCTGCACAATATCAATCAGTATGTACGCGGCAAGAATCGCTGCACCCTGCTGGTCAATCCGAGCGATGCCGATGAGCTGGGGCTAACCCAAGGTGGCAAAGCAGTGGTTAAAGGCGCCGGGCGCAGTGCGACCGTTGAAGTAGAGATCAGCGACAGCGTGATGCCCGGAGTGGTGAGCTTGCCTCACGGTTTCGGGCACCGATTCAGCGATACCGGGCAGAGCATCGCCAAAGAAAAATCAGTGGGTGTGAGCTGCAACGATTTGATTGACTGGACGGTACTGGACGTACCTTCCGGCACAAGTGTGGTTAATGGTGCAAAAATTGAGGTAAGTGCGGCTGGCCGTGCTTGATGCTGGACGGGAGACGGGAAACGCAAAAGCCGATGCGGCCTACGCCGCTGCTCGCAGCATCGCGTTGCGAAGCAACGCCCGCTTTTGCGTCAGACTTCTGACGTCCGACGTCCGACCTCTCGATCAAGCCGCATTAACTCTGCTCGAGCTTTTGCGTTTCCCGTCTCCCGTCCAGCGTCTCCCGTCCCTACAACCGCATCTCGATGCCGCGCTCGGCCATGTACTGCTTGGCCTCGGGCACGGTGTATTCACCAAAGTGGAAAATGCTGGCCGCCAGCACGGCGTCGGCCAGGCCTTTGGTGACACCTTCCACCAGATGATCGAGATTGCCCACACCACCCGAGGCAATAACCGGTACGGGTACCGCTTTTGAAATCCGCGAGGTCAGATCGTTATCAAAACCGTTTTTAGTGCCATCGCGATCCATACTGGTCAGTAAAATCTCTCCAGCACCGAAATTCACCATGCGTACCGCCCAGTCGATGGCATCGATGCCAGTCGCCCGGCGCCCGCCGTGGGTGAAGATCTCCCAGCGCGGCGTGCCGTCAGCGTTAGGCTCCACCTGTTTGGCGTCAATGGCAATCACAATGCACTGCGAGCCAAACTTGTCGGCAGCGGCTTTGACAAATTCCGGGTTCTTGATGGCCGCAGAGTTGATACCGACTTTGTCAGCGCCGGCATTGAGCATATTGCGGATATCTTTCAGCTCGCGAATACCTCCGCCTACCGTTAGCGGAATAAACACCTCACTGGCGATCTGTTCGACCGTATGCACGGTGGTGTCACGGCCTTCGTGGGTAGCGGTGATATCGAGAAAGGTGATTTCGTCGGCGCCCTGATCGTTGTAGCGACGCGCAATTTCAACGGGATCACCGGCATCGCGGATATCGACAAAGTTCACGCCTTTCACGACGCGACCGTTGTCCACATCCAGACAGGGAATAATGCGTTTTGCCAGTGCCATAACTATCCTGCTGCGTTATTGATCGCAATACTGTTGGGCTTCGGCCACATCCAGCGTGCCTTCGTAGATCGCTCGACCGGTGATGGCGCCGAGAATGCCTTTGTCCGCGACTTCTTTCAGCGCGCGAATGTCGTCCATATTGGTAATGCCGCCTGAGGCAATAACCGGAATGGAAGAAGCCTGCGCCATAGTAACGGTCTGTTCTACGTTCACACCCTGCATCATACCGTCGCGGGCAATGTCGGTGTAAACGATGGAGGACACGCCGTCCTGCTCAAAGCGTTTGGCCAGCTCGGTGGCCAGCACGTCGGACACCTCGGCCCAGCCATCGGTGGCCACACGACCATCTTTGGCATCCAGACCAACAATCACATGGCCCTCAAACTCGCGGCAGGCTTCGGTCACAAATTTCGGGTCTTTTACAGCCTTGGTGCCGATGATCACGTAGCTGACGCCGGCCTCAAGGTATTTCTCGATGGTGTGCAGGGAACGAATACCGCCACCGATCTGGATTGGGAGATCGGGGTAGGCCCTGGCGATACTGGTGACCGCCTCGCCATTCACCGGCTCGCCATCAAAAGCGCCGTTGAGATCAACCAGATGCAAACGGCGACAGCCGGTTTCCACCCAGCGAGCGGCCATTTCAACAGGGTCGTTACCATAGACGGTGGAATCGTCCATAACGCCTTGCTTCAGGCGCACGCACTGGCCATCTTTTAAATCAATTGCAGGGATAATCAGCATAAATCTTTTCCCTCACCCCAACCCTCTCCCAGGGGGAGAGGGAGTTTACTGCCCGAGCTCTGGCAGTGCGTCCCCTCTCCCTCTGGGAGAGGGTTAGGGTGAGGGCTCTCCATTCCAGTTCAAAAAATTCTTCAACAATTGCAAACCCGCGTCACCACTTTTTTCCGGGTGAAACTGAGCCGCAAACACATTGTCGCGCGACAGCACCGAGTGAAATTCACGACCGTAATCGCTTACACCGGTTACCAGCCTCTGATCTTCGGCCTGCACAAAATAGCTGTGAACGAAGTAAAAACGGCTGCCATCGGCAATGCCCTTCCACAGCGGGTGGGCCTTTTTCTGGAATACATTGTTCCAGCCCATGTGGGGCACTTTCAGTTTGTTGCCGTCGGCGTCTTTGTGATTTTCACCAAAAAAACGCACATGGCCGGCGATGGAATCAATACAATCCACGCCGCCGTTTTCCTCGCTGTGGCTCATCAGCGCCTGCATGCCAACACAAACGGCCAGCACGGGCTTGCCGGCAGCAATACAATGGCTGACTACATCATCCAGTTTGAGCCGGCGAATCTCGCCCATACAGTCGCGGATGGCACCCACACCGGGAAAAATAATCCGGTCGGCACTGATAATCTGCGCGCGGTCATCGGTAACCCGGATATCCAGGTCACCGCCCACTTTCGCCAGCGCGCTCGCCACAGAATGAAGATTACCCATGCCGTAGTCGATTACGGCAACAGAAGGCGTAGTCATAAACGTCCCTAAGTTACAGGCTGCCCTTGGTAGACGGGGTAATGCCGGCCATGCGCTCGTCAGCGGTCAGCGCCATACGCAGGGCGCGACCGAAGGCCTTGAACACCGTCTCCGCCTGGTGGTGGGTGTTGTGGCCACGAAGATTGTCCACATGCAGGGTCACCTTGGCGTGATTGACGAAGCCCTGGAAGAACTCGATAAACAGGTCCACATCGAAACCGCCCACGCTGGCGCGGGTGAAAGGCACGTGAAATTCAAGGCCGGGACGGCCGGAGAAGTCGATCACCACCCGTGACAGGGCCTCGTCCAGCGGCACATAGGCGTGGCCGTAACGATTAATCCCCTTCTTGTCGCCCACTGCCTGAGTGAAGGCCTGACCCAGGGTAATACCGATATCTTCCACCGTGTGGTGAGCATCAATATGCAGGTCGCCCTCGGCCTTGATATCCAGATCGATCAAGCCGTGGCGGGCAATCTGGTCCATCATGTGGTCCAGAAAGGGAACGCCCGTCTCGAATTTGGCCGCACCAGTGCCGTCCAGATTGACGCTTACGGTAATCTGGGTCTCCAGCGTATTGCGGGTGATTGTCGCCTTGCGATCCGCCATTTATCCTGCTCTTGTGTGAAAACGCGGTATTATAGAAAATCCCCGCCACCATTACAGCCACTAAATACTGGAACAGTAACCACTTACTATGCCTGTCGTTGCCGAAATAGTGTCTGAGCCCAGCGCTCAGGACCTGATTGACCTGAAAAAAACCTACGAAAACCAGGATGATTGGCTGCAAAAAGCCGTCGCTGGCGACGATATGGTCGTTGCCGGACGTTTCAACGACCGTCTGGTTTGCGCCTTTGTGCTTCGCAACGAAGCGGATCACTGGGTGCTGGAGAAGCTGCAGGTGCGTGAAATCACCCGCCGTCGGGGGGTTGCGCGCCAGACCCTCAACAGCGCCCTGAAGACCCTCGGCTTCGAGCGCCCCATCAGCGCGGACCTGAGCAATCACCCTGAACTGACAGATCTCTTTACCGAACTGGGCTTTGAGGCTACCAACGAAAAGACCTATCAATGGCAGCCCTGAAGCCCTTCGCCGACCGTCTGCTAACGTGGTTCGACAAGCACGGGCGCAAAGACCTGCCCTGGCAGCAGGACATTTCTCCCTACCGGGTGTGGGTGTCCGAGATCATGCTGCAGCAAACCCAGGTCAACACCGTCGTACCGTATTATCTGGCTTTTATGAAAAGCTTCCCCACCGTGCAACGGCTGGCCCGTGCGCCTATCGACACGGTACTGCACCACTGGGCCGGACTGGGCTACTACGCCCGCGCCCGCAATCTGCACAAAGCCGCCCAATATGTGGTCAACGAGCTAGGGGGCGAATTTCCCGACACCGTCGAGGAAATGGAGCAATTGCCCGGCGTGGGCCGCTCCACCGCCGGTGCCATCATCTCCATCGCCTACAAAAAACGCGCCCCGATACTGGATGGAAACGTCAAACGGGTACTGGCCCGGCACCAGGCCATAGCCGGCTGGCCCGGCGAAGCCGCCACCCTGAAAGCGCTCTGGGAAGCCAGTGAAGCCACCACCCCGAAAAAACGCCCAGCCGCCTACAGCCAGGCCATCATGGATCTCGGGGCAACCCTCTGCACCCGCAGCAAACCCGACTGCGGCAATTGCCCGGTGAACGCCGACTGCATCGCCTACCGGGAAGGGACGCAATCCAGCTATCCCGGCAAGAAACCCAAAAAAGCCCTGCCGGTCAAAGCTGTACAGATGCTGATTATCGAAGCGCCAAAGCAACAGATCCTGCTGGAACAGCGCCCTGCACAGGGTATTTGGGGTGGATTATGGAGCCTGCCGGAAGTGGCTGTAGAAGAAGCCGCAGAAGAAGCCGCCATCCAGCGTTTCGGCCTGAGCGGCAGCAGCAAAACCCTGCCCGTACTGCGCCACACCTTCAGCCACTACCACCTGGATATCCACCCGGTGCACATCACCGTGGACAGCATTCCCGGTCAAATCATGGAAGGTGATCAACTGCTCTGGTATAACAGCCCCTCAGCGCCCGAGGTCGGCCTGGCCGCCCCGGTTCAGAAACTGCTCAAGCAACTGATCAAAAAGTGACCCCATGACGCGCAAAGTATTCTGCCGAAAGTACCAGCAAGAACTCGACGGCCTGCCCAACCCGCCCTTCCCCGGCGCGCGCGGTCAGGACATTTTCGACAACGTTTCAAAAAAAGCCTGGGACGAATGGCAGGCACACCAGACCATGCTGATCAACGAAAAGCAGCTATCGATGATGGACCCGGAATCCCGCAAATACCTGCAGGAAGAGATGGAAAAGTTCTTCTCCGGCGAAGATTTCGACAAAGCCGAGGGATATGTGCCACCAAGTAGCACTTAAATTCCCTCTCCCTTCGGGAGAGGGTCAGGGTGAGGGCAATCTCCCCCTTGACTCAACAATTGTGAACAGGTTTAATACGCGCCTTCGCAAGTTCAGCAAGCCAACAAGAACTTCTCAGCGATACGCCCAGATAGCTCAGTCGGTAGAGCAGGGGATTGAAAATCCCCGTGTCGGTGGTTCGATTCCGCCTCTGGGCACCACTCTTATCTTCCTGATTATTTAGTATTTGTGTATTGCGATGAATCCCTCGATACACGCGTTTAATAGCGCTTCATGCCGCTCGTAGCTCGCTGTGTTTGATTTCCCCATTTCGCCAAGCAGCTTTTCGGTATTCAGCTTGTCGTGTTCGCCTTTAAAAAAATTGGCGATCAATGCATAACTTGCCGAACCCGCCAACTCGCCAGCGTCGGCGCCCAGTTGGTGAGCACTAGCTAAGGTTAAATCCCAACCATGTTGCTCCATAAGCTTCTGATCACGGTATAGATGCTCGCTAACTTGGGGCAATTTTTCGTAGTTTGCCAGTAAATAGGCCAGATCTGTTGCATCCCTGCCGCGCAATTCGATGACTCGATCTAACCAAGCAATTAACTTCAGAATGGTCATTCCTGCCGGAGAAGCGACAGGAATATCGACCGGAGGATCTTCTTGGATGCGGACGATTTCTGCATTAGCGCAAACCTCCTGGAAACCGAGCACGCTCATTTTCCTGTCGCCGGCAGGTGGCCAGGCGATGCTGGATTGCTCGTCCTCGATGTCGCCAAAGGGCACAATATCAATGGGGATATTGTTCGGACTCATCATGCGGTGAGCGGTCGCCGCCTCTTGGAAACCGCGATCTGCCAGGCTTTGCTTTAGCTTCTGAAAAGCACTCCAGTCAGGCACCTCAATACCAAAGTCGATGTCTTGAGTTGCCCGCTCTACGCTAGCGCCATGGCCGTAATGCAATACGATATCGCGCGCCGATGCGCCGACCACGATGAAGGGAATCTCCAGCGCTGCCGAGACCTCGCTGACGTTCTGGTAGAGCTTGACGATCGGTAACTCAATCTTCCCTGAGATGTTCAGCGATATATCGCTCATGGATCATCCTTGCTGCTTCCCGGTTTCGGCCGTCGCCCGTTGCGATCAAGTCAGCATAAACGAGTATCGGAGGTGCTACACCCGTTAAGTACTTTTCAATCGCCTTGGTGTCCTTAATCTCGCGATTAGCATTTACCCGATCAGGGCGCCAAAAGGTGCCGTATACTTTTACACGATTCCCGGCACCGACATGATCCGGCGCCTTTCGCAGTCTCGCATCGGCTAAAAATTGCCCTCGCCTTGCCTCTGGCAGGTAAACCGTAGCCATTTTCGGCTTTAGGTAGCCGGTGTATTTGGCGGCGGCTATTTCACCGCCCCAGAAGGCATCGTATTTTTCTGTATCTACCGCTTCCCACCAATGAGGATTATCGGCAACAAATTCGCCTAGCTTTAACTTCGGCTGCAGCTTTTCAGGGTAGGCTTCAACCCAGCGTTCTAGCAGCTTTTGCCGCTCAGTTAATCGCCTGTCTTTTTTCTTTCCTCGATCAAGCAAGTAACCCGCTTCCTTAAGGCCGTTAACCACCCAGCCTACCGTTCCCAGCGCTACATCGGTTTGTTCTGCAATTTTCCGGTACGGGGCTGCAACCAGGCCGGGATTACACAGAACGCCAAAAACGACTTTCAGCCCGGTAGCATCAAACGCGCGGTTACCGCCCTCTTTTAATTGCTTATGGGCCTGGTTTGGCTTCTTGTTAATGACCCAGATATAAAGTGGTGGCTTGTTGATATAGGCATTGCCGACGGTATCCAGAAAGTGAATGCCTAACTTGCGCAGTCTTTCGGCCATGGCCGGGTTTATATAATCCGCTACCAACATGCCTTCTACCGGCATGGCTTTGATTTGGTTAGCTATCGCACCAATATTGGCATGCTGGGCCCAGTTCTTGACCTCGACGCCTAATCGGCCAGCTTGGTAAGGCAGCTCAATCATTCCATCGATTTCACGGTGA
This sequence comes from Spongiibacteraceae bacterium, assembly GCA_002710725.1. Taxonomy (GTDB): domain Bacteria; phylum Pseudomonadota; class Gammaproteobacteria; order Pseudomonadales; family Spongiibacteraceae; genus Litorivivens. The sequence goes on along the minus strand of PAKT01000062.1, from coordinate 19,236 downwards.
TTATCGAAAAAGCCTTCCCCGACGATGTCGATGGTCAAGTTGGTCTCCGCCTCAAAAGCCTTTACCGCCTCTTGAAGTAACTCGATGTCTTGTTTTGCCCTCATGAGCCAACTCCCTCCGGAGAGCGTGGTAATCGCACCATCATGTACACAATGATAGCATGTACATTATTAATGAACAACAATATATTATGTACGGGCGCTAATTGTTTGTTCACCTCTCGCAAGCCTCACTCGCTGCAACTGGCAAAACACCCGTATATAGTGTTTTTCTTATTCACATGTGCAACATATTGTGTATTAGGCTGGTCGAGCATATACTCGCTGTACGATTATTGATCACTCCCTACTGCGAGGGCGATGCTATGAGTAAGAAAAACAGCCACACAGGCTACCGAGACTCCAGAACAGGCCAATTCACCACGGAAAGCGTTGCGAAAAGGCGGCCAGCCTCAACCCAAAAGGAATCCATCCCCAACCCCGGTCGCGGAGATACCGGAAGAGGAAAGTCTCGCTGACCAACACCCTAATCGACTCAATGTCGGGTCTCTGGAGGAAAAATGAACCACGCAGCAATTACTAGCCAAGCCAGGCATCTTCATCGCGAAATCTGGAATCATCAAGACACACTATGGCCAGACCGCCAGTTGCGACCAATCGACATGCTAGACCCGCAGGCCGCTTGTTCCGTCTTAGGGCTGGGATACCAAATTTTTGATAACTCGACCACCGCATTCTCATTTCGCGGACAACGGTACAAAGTTGCCGGCCTTATTGACCGGCAATCACAGAAAATAGCTGTTGCTTCTGCTTTGAGCACACCTGTGGCACGGTTTACGGCCGCACATGAAGTCGGGCACTGGATACTACATCCCAACGAAGTGATGCACCGCGACAGGCCGGTCGACGGTTCAAAGGCATTAGACGGTCGACGATCCCAAACTGAGAGAGAGGCCGACTACTTTGCCGGAGCTTTTCTCATGCCCGAGAAACTGTTAGCGAAGGAATTCCAAGCCAGATTTGGATCGATCCCTTACGCTGTCAATGAAACCGTCGCCTATTGGTTAAACCCTAGCGACCCCGAAACACTGCTACGAGCCGAGGAGCGTTCATTAGAACGCGAGCTTGCCTTGGCTAAGTGCCGGTCACTCTGCGGTAGGCATTTCACAAGCCTTGCCGAAGCTTTCAAAGTCTCACCGGGCGCAATGGCAATTCGGCTTAATCAACTCAGCTTTATACGCTGGCCGTGATCTGGCAGCCTAGGGTGTTATTGATGGATAATACACGTGAACTTCGAGTGAAGCCGCTAAGCAGAAGAGCATTATGCAAACGCAGACCGCAAGCAACTCGCCGCCTTGGGAAATTCCCAGCTAAAGAGGGCGGTCGTCTATACAACAAATACATTGATTCAATGTGCCTAAATTGTGCTGACTTGCGTGTATTTCACCAATGTTTATTAACATTTATAGACACAGCGAGATTGGGAAAGGTCGCTAACTGACTGAATTTAAATGCTTTTAATCTTCAATCATCCGATTGAAAATCCCCGTGTCGGTGGTTCGATTCCGCCTTTGGGCACCACCTCTTTTCAATGACTTACGACGGCTCTAACCAATTAACGGGGGATGGCATTCATCGCACCCTGTTGATAATACCGTCCCACCCGCAATGGGCCAGCACCCTCAATCTATAATTCTCAAAGTTTCTAAAACCATACGCTCGCCGTGAGATCATTTCCATCTTGTTGTGGAAGCCCTCCGTAATACCATTGCTCGACTCTTCATCAGCCCAACCAATAGCGTTAGGTGAGCTGCTGCGCGCCAATCCTATGATCTGCGATCTCTCACCGCGCACCATCTTGGTTCATTTTGCCCCAACGAACACAATCATGCCTTTTATAACCGCCTGAGATAGCCAAAAAAATCTGACGGATTCAAGACCTAAGACATCTCGACCCCCGAATGCAGCCGGGATACACTGAGCATGTCGCATAGCCATTAATTGCGTAGTTTGTTCACAACCAGAATAAAAGGAATCGCTCAGATACGTCTCTTTATACTCAAGCTCCCTGACCAGCAGGTTCTGTGACACTTATATAAGGTAGAACGTGAATAAATTAACAAGAGTCGTCAGTCTTAAGGGGTGCATGTTAGCTCAGTTGGCATTGGATGAGCCTGCAGTTCTACTAAACGGAATGGCCGCTGCTCCCGATTTGCAGTCCGTCATAATAAAGCACAATCGCGAGACACTGCCGACTCGAACGTTGCCGAAGTATCAGTTCAACGTCGAACACAATATTACCCGTACGAGTTTTCACAACGACCAGAACGTTAGTATCCAACACATTCATAGCCCAGAGCGTTGCGGTGACAAAATCCATCGTTTCACGAACATTAGCATCGAAAGTGGCCGGAGATTTTATAACGCACCGGAACTCAAGGTCGCTGGCGCAATGTCTATGCGCCGAGTGCTCGAGATGCTACCGGTTATGCGAAGGGCTTTTTCGGCGCCATGACAGATATTTCTACGCATAAGGAATCTGAGTCACTTCTGGCACGTATGGGCCAGATTTTTCAGCATTCCTGGAACGAGATTTATACCTTTGATTCTGACTCGCTTCTCTTCATTGAAGTGAGCAGAGGTGCCCGTGAGAATCTCGGTTACTCACACGAAGAGCTCCGTCAGCTAACGCCGCTGGATTTGAAACCCGAATATACATTTGATCAGTTTGAAGCGCTGATTAGCCCATTGCGTCGCCTGGAGAAGCAGCAGGTCTGCTTTGAGACCGAACATCGTCGTAAGGATGGCAGCAAATACCCCATAGAAGTACGCCTACAACTTTCCGACACGGAAAAACCGCACGTATTTATTGCCATAATTCAAGATATCAGCGAGCGGAAACAATACATAAACGAACTGGAGCGTAGAGCTCTATTTGACAGTTTGACCGAGCTACCCAATCGCGCACTGTTGCAGGACAGGCTTAATCATTGTCTTCAAGTGTCGAAAAGATCTACTTCACCTTTGTCGGTCATGATTATAAATCTATTGAGACTAAAAGAGATCAATAGCCTTCTCGGACATCATTCTGGCGACCTCGTGATAAAGGAAGTGGCCGCGCGAGTAAAAAATGTGCTTCGGGAATCTGATACCGTGGCCCGCATGGATGGTGGAAAATTCACGGTCATTCTACCGTCAGCTACCACTAAACAGGCAGAAGTCATTGCCCGGAAAATTCAAGAAGTGCTCGAGAAGCCGCTAGTTCTAGTTGACATGCCGGTCGAGATGGAAGTAGCAATAGGGATAGCACAGTACCCGAAGCACGGCGATTCCACTGAGATTCTCTTGAGGCATGCCGATATTGCGGTGCGGTCTGCTAAAAACGAACCCAGCTACCTCAGTCTCTATAACGGTGAAGACGACCCGTTTAGTGTCCGCCGTCTAAGACTACAAGCGGAAATCAGACGGGCGATTAGCGACAAAGAAATCATCGTACATTATCAGCCAAAAATTGATGTAAGAACTGGAAACGTCGCTAGCGTTGAAGCGCTGGCGCGTTGGCCACGCCCTTCAGAGGGCATGATATCTCCTGCCGATTTCATCCCAACAGTCGAACAATCTGGTTTGATACGACCCTTTACGCTCTTAATACTAGAGCATGCCATCAAGCAACTAGCGCTTTGGTCGAAAGACAATATAGACCTGACGGTATCCGTCAATCTCTCCACCAGAAACCTGCTGGATATTACATTGCCAGACAGTATCGCAAGCCTCATGGATTTGCACCAAGTCCACCACAGTCGACTTACTCTCGAAATAACGGAGTCTGTGATAATGTCACGGCCCGAGCGATCATTGAAGACACTGAATCAACTACACGCCTTAGGATTTAATTTGTCGATTGATGATTTTGGGAAAGATCACTCCTCATTAACTTATCTGAAATCGCTGCCCGCCACTGAATTAAAGATCGATCGTTCATTTATATCCGCCATGAGTGATAGCGAGCAGGATAAACAGATAGTACGATCAACAATCGATTTGGCTCACAATCTTGGTTTGCACGTTGTTGCCGAAGGCATCGAAGAACCCGAGACACTGGATCTTCTCCGCCTCTATTCTTGTGACTATGCTCAAGGTTTTTACTTCTGCCGACCGCTACCGCCGGATGAGCTCGAACACTGGCTTTACAGCTCACCATGGGGTTTCGATACCCAAGCATAGCAAACAATACAACGAATGCTTATAGCCACTAATGTTACCCTCTGACCTTCCACCAACCGTCACATCGCAATTGGGAGAACAAAGCAAATGATTTAATATGGTTCAGGAATTTCTGATCGGCCTTCGAATGCTCTAATCAGTGATCCGATCCCCCTCGTTGCATATTCAAATTAGCGACTAAACAGGCAACCGAAATGCCGGCTTCTGCTTCCGTACGCAAACAACACTCCTTGCCACGCCCAATCTAAAACTATCGGAGCTTTACGAACATGAAACTCAACCCTTTTAACACGCGCATCGGCCTGGCACTGGGCGGCGGCGCTGCAAAGGGCATCGCGCACATTGGTGTTCTGAAGGCCCTTGAAGAAGACCAGATCAAGATCCACTGCATCTCGGGCACCAGCGCAGGCGCGCTTATCGCAAGTTATTACGCCTTCGGCCGCCCTGCAGAATCGATACTCTCCATCTGCTCTGCGCTGAACCTATCGAAAATCCTGAACTTTACCTTCGAACGCGGCGGCCTGTTCAGTACCGACGCCATCCGCGCGATGGTCCTTCGGGATCTGGGTGATGTCCGGATCGAAGATGCCGATATTCCCCTGGCCATTTGCGCTACGGATATCGAAACCGGCGAACAGCTGATTTTTCGGCGAGGAAACCTGGCCGACGCTGTTTGCGCCTCTATGGCTGTGCCAGGTCTTTTTGTTCCGGTAGAGATTGATGGGCGGACGCTGGTAGACGGCGGGCTGGTTGAAAACGTACCCATCTCCCCCTTAGAGATAATGGGCGCAGGCATTACGGTCGCGGTGGACCTCAGCCATGTCAGCAGATATCCGAAGGTTGAAAACACTTTCGATGTCATCACCAACGCCATCAACATTGGCATCGACTTCAACACCCGCAAGCAACTCAAAAAAGCCGATATACCACTAATGCTGGATCTCAGCGGCTATAGTCTTACCAACAATGCCGACCGCATTGAGGAGCTTTTCCTGGAAGGCTATAACCCTATGAAGAAAATGATCCGCAGGGTGCTCTGGTACAAGCGTATGCACCTTTTTATAAGCGTCCTTCAGGCAGCCTGGAGCCTGATGCCCTTGAAGATGCCTGAAGCGCTGAAGGCAATTTCAAATCGGCTCTCGAAAAGCCAAAAAACGATTGACGAAAGATAGTAGCCGCAGCACCGTCATAGGGACCGTGCGACGAACAAACTGCTAACTGACCGGAAACGGACCGAGAAAACCTTGACGTTCCATCAGCGGTATTCTTCGACTGGTCCTGCCCGGCCTTGCCGCCATACTCGCTCGATCAACTAAACGTAAAAGTCCAGCTCTTCCTGAGCTTTGAGCAAGTCTCGCATCTTGATCGGATCGTCGCCAAAAAAGAAAACGAGGCCCCAGTGGGTACCAAAGGCATTGCGGTCCGGTACCGTTTCCTCCGCCGGTTCCACCAGCTCGTGCGACTCAAAGTAAGGATGCTCAACACACTCCTTCGGCATTTCCAGCTTGCTTATCACACGCCTCCTTGGGTAGACACCAAAGCAGCCGGCATAGCCATTCGCATCTTCCACCTCTTTCGGAAAGAAGGCTTCAACCTCTTCTTCCGTGCTTTTGGGGTCAAACACCAGCATCGAGGCCTGGTAGGCACTGAAACCATAGGCCCGCTCTATCAACTCGAAGGCCTTGAAGCCGGGCGGACGGTAAGCCACCTCGCCAAAGTACATGGTGCCATCACTGGTCACAAAGTACTCCGGGTGAATCAGACCGAACTGAATATCAAAGGTTTTGATCAGCAACTCAATCTGCTTGGTAATCGCAGGGCGCCAGCTTTCCAGCTCATGCGTGGCCGGCACAAAGACCGAGTAGCCCAGCGTCACATATTCCGAAATATTCAGAAACTGGATCTTGCCATCATGAATCCAGGCCTCAACCGCAAATTCCCAACCGTCCAGATGGCTCTCCATCAACAGCGGGTATTCTTCGTCGGGAATACCGTCAACTTCTTCAATCGTCCGGATCATGCGGTGCCCCAGACACCCGGCCTTGTCGAAGGCTTTGACGTGAATCGGATCATCCGGGTCACCGTCGAGCTTAAGCAGGGTCTGATTGACGCGCTTCATAAAGCGGACCACATCTTCCTTTTCGTGGGCCTCTTCGAAGATGCCGACGCGAATACCACCAAGCTGAGCCCGACGTTTCATCAGTGCCTTGTCGCGGAACAGTATGGATTGCCCATACATACGCGGGTTATCAAGGAGCACAGAGTTGATCGCACCTGACCATTCGACAGTTTCCTCGAACAGAGGAACCGCTACATCTACGCCCTCAGCCTTCAGACGCTGGGCAATTTCCATTGAACGATCATTCAGGCGCTCAAAATTCCAGGAAATGTAGGGGATATTATTCGCCGTACAAAAATCTTCCGCCCATTCAGGCGCGACGACAACATAGCGGCGGTTAAATTTCTGGGCCGCCTTGATCGCGTTAACACTCCAACCAAGCAGCGCGATATAGCCCTTATTCGGGTCCTTCGGCGCTTCGGTTCCCTTAACGGAATCCATCTCAGGGTCGCGCCAGGCCAAGACGTCCTGAGACATTTTTGACTCTGGTTTAATCGACATTTTAGAGCTCCTTCTATTCGTAATGCGGCACGAAACATTGACAGATCAATGCGCCGGGCGATTGCCGACCCCGCGCGAAATAATCTTTAGCACGGCTATTGCTTTCACAGCTCTGGATCGGATAAAGCTTCAGGTATAACCCACCCTAACGCCCGAACGCACCGCAACGCAACCAATCCTGTACAAATGCCAGTTTCTTTTTTGCAGACTCGAATAACTCAAAGCGGCACCCATCCGATAGCCCAACGGGCCGATTGATGCGCTTAATTGACATTAGGTGAGTTATGGCTGAATGGGCCAGGGCCGCCGTATTTGGCCCCGCGAGGCGCTACAGCGCACTAATATCTCAGGGCTGGAGTGCACCGCCGGGTAAGTCTTCTAACCGGCTGCCTGATGCTTGCGTAATTGCTGATTCCAGAGCTCATGCCAGAACTGAACCACAGGTTCGTTGCGCCCGACAATCACGGACGGCAGCCCTGCTGCCAAGCCCCGCTGACTGGCTTCAGCAGCGGGCAAGTCTTCTTCGTTAAAGAGCTTTCCACCAAACTCAAAGGCTTCACGACAGGCTTCGAGGTTTTCTGGGCGCCGCGAGACACCTGAGTAGTAAATGACAGATTCTCCAGGGGAACCGCCGGGCTCTACCCGAATCATTTCAGCGTCGTCGTTGTTCACAACAATCACAGTCCCGGGAAACAGAGTGTGATTCATGGCCCCAGGAAAGTGATTCGGCCACAGCTCAGGGTCTGTATCAGCGAGCTTCTCGGCACCGCGGAAGGCAAAGGCCCAACGAGTATGCCGGCCAAAGGTATCCACAACTGCCTTGTCATACATCAAGGACGCAAGTGAATCTCGATGGACTGAAGCAAAATGGTAGGCTTCATGACTTAGCCCGGCTACCAGCTTCCAGTTCGCCTTTGCTTCATAGCGGTAACTGCCTACAGGAACAGCCTGCTCCAGATGAAATCCGGTCATTACCGGCTCGATATCTGCCAATGCCGTATCAACATCGTGCTGCGATACGCTTGTTCTCGCACCGACCAGAATCAGCCCGCAGCGCTCGGCGACCGGCAAGGGCACCAAGTCAGTGCTTGCGGTTACATCGTCGAAAGAGGATTCCGAACGACGACCCGCAAGGCAGCCGTTCAATCCATAACTCCAGCCGTGAAATTTGCAAGTCAGACGCTTGGCCTCCCCGCAGCCAGCTGCGACAGGCGCGCCGCGATGGGCACAGGCATTCAGAAAAGCCCGCAGCGAGCCGTCCTCAAGTCGTGTAACCAGCACCGGTATGTGTAGCACCGTTGCCGTAAGATAGGTATTCGGGCCGGGAAGCTCGCCGGAAAAACCAATCGCCTGGGGAGTATCCAGAAAGAGCTGCTCACGCTCCTGTTGAAATCTCTCGGTGGACAGAAATTCCTCCGCAGGTATCACCATCGACTGGGGAGCAAGGTCAGTTGTGCCGGCAGTGAGATGTTGTAACATGCGCTTTATGAGCTGACGGTTTTCTTCTGGCGTCATGGGTAATCCCTGATTGAGCGACAAGCTCGCTATAACGTGGCCGTTTTTCCGGGTAGAGTAACCCCTATACCGAAAGCCCGAAACTCCTGTTTCGCATCACCCGGAATAAACCAACCAACTGATTTACCATCGCAACTATTCAAACAAGGTTGAAATCAATGGGCGAGTTCTATCTTAAATACGAATACTGGCTGGCGTTCACTCAGCTATTTCTCGCGATGCTGGGTATGGGGGCGACGCTTCGGGTCAAGGATTTCGTTGCCGTCAGCAAAGCGCCCAAGGCGATGCTCAGCGGGCTTGGTATTCAGATCCTTCTGGTGCCGCTGGCTGCCTTCCTTATCCTGATTAGTCTGGATATCAATCCCGGCGTAGCGATTGGCTTGGCGATCATATCGGCGATTCCCGGGGGCACAACCTCAAATATCTACACCTTTTTTGCCAAGGGTCATATTGCCCTGTCGATAGCGATTACCGCCATAACCACTGTGGCGTGTCTTATAACGGTGCCGTTGGTACTGCGCTTGTTGATCAGTGAGTACGTGCCACCGGATTTCAGTTTGCCCGTCGGGAAGATTGCGCGGGAGACGCTGACCGCCATCCTTATTCCGCTCGCGCTCGGCATGGTGATCTATGTCCAGCTGCCGCGCTACAACATGCAAATTGCCAAGTGGTCGATACGCATCAGCTTAACGATTATTGTAGTGATTGTTCTCGGCGCCGCGAGCTCCGGCCGTTTGGACTGGAATGCCTTCGGCAGCACCAATGCCATGATTCTGGTTGGGTTTACCCTGCTGCTGATGTGCATGGGACTGCTCGCTCCCCGCCTGCTGGGTTTGTCACGTCAGGATATTGTCGCCATCGACATGGAGGTGTCGGTGCGCAATGTGAATCTGGCGGTGCTGATCATCGCTTCTCTGTTTCCCGCCAGTAATACCGATGTGGCGGGGCTCGGTAGCATGGCCCTGTTCACCGCACTGGCCTACGGCGCCCTGATGATGCTGCCCGCAGTGATTTTGATTGTTGGCAATCGCATGCTGGATAAGCGACCCCTTACTTCCGAAAGCTCCCCCTAGTAGACCTAAAGCAGGCCCACTTTATGACGCTCTGACGAGCGTCTTGGCGCGTTGTTGCTTCGGAACTAGCGCTAATCGTGAAACTTACCACTCGCTGCATTGGAGATTGATTCAATGCTGTCTTACTGTAGTAAATCGCACAGAAGCGATCACGGTGTTGGGAAAAGTCATTTTTTGCAACACTGACATAAAGTTAGACGGAGGATGTCATCGTGGATATTTATGCCGGCGGCATACTTGGCTTATTGATTCTGATTGCGGACATCTGGGCGATTTTGAACATCGCGCAGTCTCGCGTTGAAACCGTCAACAAGCTGATCTGGATTGTGCTGATACTCGCACTGCCCATCATCGGACTGATCATCTGGTGGTTGGCTGGCCCCCGAGAGGGACGGGCATAGTAATCCTTTGCCTGCACCTTTGACTCACCATGAGTGAACTCCCCGACATCCGCTGGACGCTGGTCTACTATCACCTGATGCAATTGGCGTTTGGGGCTGGCTGTGAGGCGCGCCCGGCGCATTACTGGCCGTACCGCTGTTAACGCTGTTTCAGGTGATTTGCCAGCATTCCCCTACGCTGTCACCGCTTGCCCACATAATAGGAGATAGCTGATTGAGTAAAGACCCAATTCAAACCTACCGCGCAGCGCTCTGGCCGCTGCCATTGCACACCCAAACGCAGAAAAAGAAAATGCGGCGCTTGGGAGTGGAGATAGAATTTGCCGGTTTGGAAATCACACCGATTGCGGAACTTATTCAGGAGCACTTTGGCGGAGAAATTGACAGGGTCTCAGACTACGAGAGTTTTGTCCGCAACACACCGCTCGGCGATTTCGGCGTTGAACTCGATTTCGCCTATTTAAAAAAGCTGGGCCGGGAAAAAGATCCCGATCTTGAAGTCGATGATCTGGACAACCTGACCGAAGGGGTGCTCGCCCTCGTCGCCAAGCGACTCGTGCCCTGCGAAATCGTGAGCCCGCCACTGCCCATGAATGAGGTGTGGCGGCTGAAGTCGCTTATCACCGACTTGCGCGGCATCGGTGCGAAAGGCACCAAGCATGCGATAGCCTATGCCTTTGGTCTACAATTCAATCCGGAAATGCCGGACCTGAAGGCAGAGACGATACTGGCCTATCTGCGAGCTTTTTTGGCGATGTTTGAATGGTTGCGAGCCCGGAGCAAAATCGACTTGATACGGCGGGTAACGCCCTACATCGATCCTTTTGAGAAAGACTACATCAAACTCATAATGGCGGATGACTACGCCCCGGATATGGATCAACTGATTGACGATTACCTGAAGTACAACCCCACCCGCAATCGAGCGCTGGATATGCTACCGCTGTTTGCCCATATTGATGAGGATAGAGTTCACGCCGCGGTAACTGACGACCGGATAAAATCGCGGCCGACGCTGCACTACCGGCTGCCCAACTGTCAGATTGACGAGCCTGAGTGGGGACTGATTCGTCCATGGCGCGACTGGTTGCAGATCGAGGCTTTGGCCTGTGACGCCAGCCGTCTTGACGAGGTGTGCAAAAGCTACCGCAAGTATCTGCAAAACCCGGCGGGCGCATTGTTTGAAGATTGGGCCGCCGCTTCAACACGCTGGCTGCTGCCCGAGCTGCTATAGCTTTGCTGTTATGACTGACGCCAATAATAAGCCTCTTATCGGTGTGACCGGCGGTGATAGCCGCCTACCCATAGCCTGGTGGTTTATTCGCTGGGCCCTGCAGCGCTGCGGCGTGCGAGTCTGCCATTTGACGCCCCGAAACCCAGCCCCACCTGCGGCGCTCGACGGTATCGTGGTCAGCGGCGGTGACGATATCGACCCAAGCCTCTACCTGCCGGATGCACTCGAAACCGCGCCTATGGATGCGGCCCGAGACCGGATGGAGATTGAAATCCTGAAGCGCGTTCTGGACGGCGGGCTGCCGGTACTGGGTATTTGCCGAGGCGCACAGCTTCTGAACGTTGTACTCGGCGGCTCGCTGCATACGGATTTGCGCCGCATTCGCCAACACACCTCAAACCGTCGCACACCCCTGCCACGTAAAACTCTGCTGGTGGAACCCGAAACGCGGCTGGCGGATCTGATGGGCAAACCCCGCATGCGTATCAACAGCCTGCACCACCAGGCGATTTCTGAGCTGGGCAAAGGGCTGGTCGTCAGTGGCCGCGACCTCGACGGCATTGTGCAGGCCGTCGAGCAACCCGGCGAGCGCTTTATTGTGGGTGTGCAGTGGCACCCGGAATACCTGCCCTACTTTTCTTCCCAGCGCGGCATTTTCAAGGCGCTGTGTCAGGCCGCGCAGCAACGACGATGAGCGCTTACCTCGCACTGTTCTGGACGGCGCTGGGCGCCGCAACCATCCTCCCCTTCTACTCGGAGTTCTTACTGATAGCGCTTTATAACCGCGGTCTGGATCCCTTTGGTCTTTGGCTGGCGGCAACCACTGGCAATACCCTGGGCGCCCTGATCAACTGGTTGATCGGCCGCCACCTGACACACTATTCCGACCGACGCTGGTTTCCCTTCAAAGAAAAACATTTGCACCACGCTCAGGCATGGTTTCAGAAATACGGGGTCTGGACTCTCTTGTTGTCATGGATGCCCATAGGCGGCGATGCGCTGACCTTTGTCGCCGGCGTGATGCGCGTGCGCTTTGGTCTGTTTATGCTACTGGTCGCTATTGGCAAGGGCGTGCGGTACGCCGTGGTTATCGCCGGGCTGTCGAGTTTTTTCTCCTGATCCGAAAGCATCGCGCTGCTGCGATTGTCGGTGCCTAAACTATTCCCGACCGGGCATACTTCCTCGACTTACACCGTTTTTTTATCCATCCTGTGCTGTGATCAATCTGTGACGGACTTTGGTAATGGACAAGACCCTCAATCGCGCAGCAGCAGAGTATCTCTGGTCCGAAAAACTTGAACAGAAACCCGCCTGGCAGCGCGCGCTATTCAGCGCCCTGCGCTATGCCTACGTGGTACTGGACGATCTGGCCCGGGGCGAGCTAACGCTGCGCGCCATGAGTCTGGTTTACACCACCCTGCTGTCACTGGTGCCGCTGATGGCCGTGAGTTTTTCAGTGCTCAAAGCATTTGGCATGCATAACAAGCAGCTTGAGCCAGTGCTGTTGCAGTTTTTGGCACCCCTGGGCGAGCAAGGCACCCAGATTACCTCACAGATTATTGGCTTTATCGACAATGTAAAAATCGGTGTGCTCGGCACCTTTGGTATTGCGCTGCTTTTTTACACCGCCATCTCTCTGATACAGAAAGTTGAAGGCACCTTTAACTACATCTGGCGTCTCGACCAGCATCGCAGTATTGGCAGGCGTTTTGCCGACTACGGCAGCGTGATGCTGATAGGCCCACTACTGGTGTTTTCTGCCCTCGGTCTTTCCGCCAGTGTGCTGAGTGGCGGTCTGGCACAACGAATCAGCAATTACGTGCCCTTTGTGCAAGAGCTGCTGGCATTCCTGACCGCCGCCACGCCCTACGCGATGATCATTGGCGCCTTCACCTTCTTTTACATGTTTATCCCCAACACCCGGGTTAAATTTAAAGCTGCCCTGATTGCCGGCGTAGTCTCCGGCTTCCTGTTCCAGAGCCTCGGTTGGGGCTTCGGCAGTGTGGTCGTATCGGCGAGCGACAGCGGCACCTATGCAATCTACTCCGGTTTTGCCGTCGTCATTCTGTTTATGATCTGGATGTACATCAGCTGGCTGACCCTGCTGGTGGGCAGCAGTATCGCTTTTTACGTGCAGCACCCGGAGTATGTATTACCCCATCATCGCAGCGGCATGCTCAGTATTCGCCAGCAGGAAACACTGGCACTGCAGGTGATGGCGATCATCGCCCAGCGCCACTACGACTCCCGCCGGCCTTTCAGCGCCACCGATTTTGTGCTGCGTCTGCGCACACCGATTCAAGGTGTGACGCAGGTACTCACGGCCCTCAGCCGGGCCAGGCTGATCACCAAAAACAGTGAGGACCCGCCGCGCTATCTGCCCAATGTTCCGCTGGAAAAAACCTCACTCAAGCAGGTACTGGACACCGTGCGCAATGATTGCGCAACGCCTCCGCTCGCACTGAAGACTCCAGCGAAACCGGTAAAAGGCGTCAGCGAGGTGCGCGATACCATTGATCGCGCACTGGACGGCGCCCTGACCGATATCAGCGTGAGAGACATGGCCATTGAGGGTCAACCAACAAGCGGCGCGAATAATGAGGCGCAGGCACTCACCTCGAAAAACGGCAATACTGACAGTGCTCCATGAGCGCCAAAAAGGCAGGCACACACTTTACTGCGGGCAGGGCCAGCGGATTTAGCTCGGTGCGTTTAGCCCTTAAAGCAATAGACCCCGTGCAGCAGCAGGAGGAACAATGACGAGCGGTGGCTCAGACAAACACAACAGGTGGCAGCACCAGGGTGAGAATACTACCCAGTCGGCTACCGACAAGAACGAGGAACCCGCCAACCTGGAACAGATGCTCGACACCCTGCGCGACGGTGTCGGCGACCGGGAAACCGTGTCCATCAAAACCATGCTGGATGCTGCGGGCTCTCGCTCCTTCGCTCCTGCGCTGCTGGTGGCGGGCCTCATCATGTTTTCACCACTCAGCGGCATTCCCGGGCTACCAACTACTGCAGCCATTCTGGTGCTGCTTATAGCCTCCCAAATGCTGTTGGGGCGGGACTACTTCTGGCTGCCAAGCGCCATCGAACGTCGGTCCATCTCCCGTCAAAAGCTGGAAACCCTGCTGCGCTGGTGCTATCCGGTCGCAGCTTTTATTGATCGTTTTCTCAAGCCTCGCCTGACCCTGCTGACCGAAGGTCTGGGTACTGTCGTCATCGCGGTCGCGGGCATTCTTGTGGCCCTGTCCGTTCCGCCCATGGAGATCTTCCCCTTTCTGGCCACTACAGCCGGTGCAGTACTGATTGTGCTCGCCCTGGCTCTTATCGCCAACGATGGCGTTTTTGCGCTCGCTGCCATAGGGATGATTGCGCTGTTGATAGGAATACTGATCTACAACTTTCTGTGACGGGCGGAGAAATCAATTCCATCGGAATCCGGCAAAGCCACGGCAGTATATTGCGCCCACAAAAAAGGGCTCCCGAAGGAGCCCTACACGAGACCTGAATGGCGAACCAATTCAGATAAACCTTGTTTCAATCAGCGCAGATCAAATCTATCCAGCTGCATGACTTTGACCCAGGCGTCGACAAAGTCCTGCACAAAACGCTTTTCAGAACCGTTGACGGCATAGGCCTCGGCCACGGCCCGAAGTTCTGAGTTAGACCCGAAGATCAGGTCAACCGGGGTGGCGGTCCACTTCAGCTCACCGGTGTTTCGGTCACGCCCTTCATAGATGCCTTTGCTTTCCTTCGACTTGGACCACTTGGTGGACATATCGAGCAGGTTCACAAAGAAATCATTGCTCAGAGTGCCGGGCTGATCGGTAAACACACCGTGCTTGCCGCCACCGCTATTGGCATTAAGTGCGCGCATGCCACCGACCAGTACCGTCATTTCAGGAACCGTCAGCTCCAGCAGGCTGGCGCGATCGACCATGGCTTCTGTTGGCGTGTAACGGGCTTCACGCGTGTAGTAGTTGCGGAAGGGATCGGCTTTCGGCTCAAGCACCGCAAAGGCTTCAACATCGGTCTGCTCCTGCGTGGCATCGGTTCGGCCCGGTTTGAACGGTACCTTGATGTCGTGGCCTGCCTCTTTGGCAGCCTTTTCAATCGCCGCAGCACCACCCAGCACAATCATGTCGGCCAGCGATACCTGCTTGTTGAACCACGCAGAATCGTTGAACTCTTTGCGGATTTCTTCAAGCGTAGCGATAACTTTGACCACTTCGTCCGGATTGTTTACTGCCCAGCTCTTCTGGGGCTCCAGCGCCAGTCGGCCGCCATTGGCGCCACCACGCATATCGGTTCCACGGTAGGAGGCGGCCGCCGCCCAGGCGGTGCGCACCAGCTCCGGCACAGTCAAACCCGACTCAAGAATCTTGCCCTTGAGTTCTTTCACGTCACCGTCGCCAATCAGCTTGTAGTCCGCCTCCGGCACAGGGTCCTGCCAGAGCAGGTCTTCAGCGGGCAGGTCACCGGCAATGTAGCGAGCTTTCGGCCCCATATCGCGGTGGGTCAACTTGAACCAGGCGCGGGCAAAGGCTTTCTCAAACTCTTCCGGGTTTTCCTTGAAGCGCAGGGAAATCTCGCGGTAAGCCGGGTCCACCTTCAGCGACAGGTCGGTAGTGAACATGATCGGCGCGTGGCGTTTGCCCTCAACGTGCGCATCCGGCACCAGGTTGGCCGCCTGACCGTCTTTCGGCACCCATTGGATCGCACCGGCGGGGCTGCGGGTCTGCTCCCACTCAAAGGCAAACAGGTTGGTCAGGTATTGGGTGGTCCACTGGGTCGGCGTGGATGTCCAGGCACCTGCCAGGCCACTGGTAATGGTGTCTTCGGCATTGCCCTTACCGCATTTGTTCTTCCAGCCCAGGCCCTGCTGCTCCACCGGCGCGGCAGAGGGATCTGCGCCCACACACTCGTCCGGCTTGTGCGCACCGTGCGCTTTACCAAAGGTGTGACCGCCGGCAATCAAGGCAACGGTTTCTTCATCATTCATTGCCATGCGACCGAAGGTCTCACGAATATCCTTGGCGGCGGCCAGCGGGTCCGGTTTGCCATTGGGGCCTTCCGGATTGACGTAAATCAGGCCCATCTGTACGGCAGCCAGCGGCTTTTCCAGTTTGCGTTTGCCGTGGTAGCGCTTGTCACCGGCCAGCCACTTTTTCTCGCTGCCCCAGTAGACGTGATCCGGCTCCCAGTCGTCTTCACGACCACCGGCAAAACCGTAGGTTTTAAACCCCATGGATTCCAGCGCAACGTTGCCGGTCAGCACCATCAGGTCGGCCCAGGAAATCTGGTTGCCATACTTTTGCTTGATCGGCCACAGCAGGCGGCGCGCACGATCGAGGTTGACGTTGTCGGGCCAGCTGTTCAGCGGTTCAAAGCGCTGTTGGCCACCACCAGCACCGCCGCGGCCGTCAAAGACCCGATAGGTACCGGCGCTGTGCCAGGCCATGCGGATAAAGAAAGGACCGTAGTGTCCGTAGTCCGACGGCCACCAGTCCTGTGAATCGGTCATGAGGGTTTCTAGATCTTTTTTGAGGGCGGCGAGGTCGAGCTTTTTAAACTCCTCGGCGTAGTCAAAGTTTTCGCCAAGGGGGTTGGATTCATTGTCGTGCTGTCGCAGGGGCTGAAGGTCAAGCAAATCGGGCCACCAGAATTCGTTGGTGGTACCTTCCTTTGCCGGACTCCCGGCCGCCGCTGGCAGAGCCAGTGTCGCAGCAACGGCCAGCGCCGCCATCTGCGGTATCGCGGACTTGAACATGGTTTTCTCCTTATTCACCAATGGGGCGAGCGCCGGGTATCAGGCCTCGGCGTCACATCACCACGCCAATTCTGGCGCTGCAGAAGTTATAGACCCCATCCAACAATAGGGGAAATAGTATTTTTTTAGGAGGGCGATAGATTTTATCGATAAATCAGGGAGGACGCGGCCTGCAGGGGTGCAGGCCCGATTTGGTATTTTTACCCTATCTTGAGCAGCACGCCGCGATCGGCATCGAGCCGTACCCGGTCACCGGTTTTAAAGGTCTTGGTCGCCTGGCGCAGGTTAACGACCGCCGGCAGACCATACTCGCGCGCAATAACCGCGCCGTGGGATACCGCCGAGCCGACATCGGTGGCCAACCCGGCGATCAGACTGAAGTAAGGTGTCCAGCCAATATCGGTGATCGGCGCAATCAGAATCTCGCCGGGCTGCAGCGCCGCAGCCTGCTGGATGGTCAGCGCGACACGGGCAGTACCTTCCACCACGCCACGGCTGACCGGCCGACCGCTGAGTTCACCTTCTTTCTGATCTGTCGGCGGCTCCCATATCAATGGCTCGGGCTTGCCGACATAGACGTCGTTGAATTCAAGCCGTTCCTGAAAGGAAAGCGCCTGGCGTCGCTGTTGCGCGCGCGTCACCCAGCCGGCAAAAGGCGCGGCGACAAAGTCGCGCAGCTCGTCGTGGGTGAAGAAAAAGATGAGGTCGGGCTCGGGCAGATGCCCTTCCTTGACCAGCAGGTCAGCCAAATGGCGGTAGGCCCGCTTCAACCGGTGTGTCACCAACACCAGCAGGGACTTGGTGTGCTCGCGCCGGCGAATGGCGCTGTGGGCCAGTGGCAGCATAAACCGCAGGCCGCGCGACAGACCGCGTGTATCCACTCGCTCCACAGAGCGCGGTTTATAATTCCCCTGCAGGCGAGCTGCAACAGAAGCCTGCATGGTCACAATCAGTTTTTCCGGCTCATCCACCCAGCCCGCTTCGCGCAGGCAGAGCTCGCGAATAGAGCGATGGCCGTGCAGGGCCAGAAAGTCGCGAAAGCGCAGTGCAGCCGCACCGGCAAGCTCGCTCTGCAGCCAATCCAGGGCAGCGGCGGGTTCTACTTTCTGAAAGGCGCTCACAGCATCCGGGTGTTCGGCAATGGCGTCCAGCACGTTGTCGAGCCGGTCCACCATCACCGCACTTTCCACGTCGCTGGCGCCCGCCAGCAGTCGCGCGGCTTCGGCCTGCTGATCTCCGTCGGCAGGCTGGTTGCCCCCGGTCACCATGCTTTGCACCACACCCTCCATCACACCGGAGAGGGCCGATGAGCGCAGGTGCACTTCGTTGGTTTCACAAATCCAGGGCATGTAGCGATCGATTTCCTCAAACATCGACGCGCTGTTGTCGGTATAGGGGATGTAGGCGTGGCGGAAGCGGTTTTCGAATTCGGTCAGTACCTTCTGGGCGCGAAAAACGTAGCGCACAAACTGATAGGTGCCGTACCAGCGTCGCCATAGGGGAGCCAGATTGTCTGGCGTTTTGAGCTCTGGTACAGGGCGACCGCAGAGGCTCTGCCCCATCGAATCAGCGGTGTTGATGGACACAAAGCGAGAGGATTCCATGCCGCCGGTCATATTGATAAACATGTGGCCGTAGAACAGGTTGATCTGGGTCCACTCTCCAGTAATAGCGGGTCGATTGCCGTATTGGGTGTGCATATGCTGCATGCCGTGCTCTATTGCCCGCCCCTGTACCGAGAAGGTCAGCGGACAAACCGCGCCTGGCATCATTTCGCCCACATTGCAGCGGGTAATCACATGATCATCGGGGATCGGGGTATCCAGCTCGTTCAGGTCAGAACCGAGGGTTGTGATAGGACGCGCCTGCAACCAGAACAGCTCCCCGCTCTCATCAATAGCCCACTCCATATCGAGCAAGCTATCCATCCTGGCGGCCGCGTCACGAGCGCCTTCCGCCAGCGCCTTGATCTCGGATTCGGAAAGAATCGGGCTCTCGCCTACCAGCTCTTGTTGAACCAGCTGATTGGCGGTATCCAGCACATAGTGGTCCGGAGTCTGCTCGCCACTGACCAGCGCCTCGCCCAAGCCTTCCACGGCATCGATCACCAATCGATCATGACGACCTGTAACAGGGTCCGCGGTAAACAACACACCGGCAGATCTGGCTTTGACCATGCGCTGCACCACCACACACATGGAAACCTCAACTGGTGCGGCCTGCACCGCCTGATAGGCAGTGGCGCGCTCACTGCCCAGCGAGCGCACACACTGGGCAATGGCGTCGCGCAGCGCAGCCACTCCCTCCACATCCAATATCGTTTCATACTGCCCGGCGAACGAGCTGTCTTCACCGTCTTCACCCAGGGCTGACGAGCGCACTGCAACCGGGCCG
>PAKT01000061.1 GCA_002710725.1 Spongiibacteraceae bacterium | reverse complement strand
TGTGCGCGCGGTATCCCGCGATCACGCGACCTTTTCCGCCCAGCGCGGCTTTGTGATGGTGGACGAATTGCCGCCGGAGATTCTCCCTATGGCCCAGGGGCAGTTGCTGGGGATGGATCCGCCCAACCACGGGCCCATACGGCGGGCGGTGATTGAGCGCTTCACCTCAAAAATGCTGGTGCAGATGGAACCGATGGTGCGCGAGATTGCCCGCGAATCCCTGCTGGGTGCGCGGGAGCTGGCAAAGGATCAGGGTGAATGCAATTTTGTGTTTGATGCGGCGGGCAACCTGCCGACGGCGGTGATCTGCAGCCTGATGGGGGTGCCGCGGGATATGTGGGGCCAGATCCGTCACTGGTCCGATATGCAGACGTCGGCCGGCGACCCGGACTTGGGCGCCACACCGGAAGAAACCCAGCAGATCAGCATGGAAATGGGTATGTACGGTTATCAGTTGGCCACCGAACGCCAGAACAGCGATGCCGACGATCTGATCTCTTTGCTGATCAATGTCGAGGTGGATGGTCACAAGGTGACGGCGGAAGAATTTGCATCGCTGTTTATCCAGATCACCGTGGCGGGCAATGAAACCACCCGCTCGATGATTGCCAGCGGCATGTACGAATTGCTCAAGCGGCCGGAGCTTTACCGCAAGCTGGAGGCCAACCCGGAACTGCTGCCCGGAGCGGTCGAGGAAATGCTGCGCTGGTCCACCCCCCTGCACTACTTTCGGCGCACGGCCACTCGCGATACTGAGCTGCACGGTCAGCAGATAAAGGAAAATGACCGGGTGGTGATGCTGTATTCCTCAGCCAATTTTGATGAGCGAGTGTTCGACAATCCGCTGGAGTTTAATATCGAGCGCAGCCCGAATCCGCATCTGGCCTTTGGCCACGGCATTCATCTGTGCCTAGGGGCAAACCTGGCGCGGCTGGAGGCGAAAATCTTCTTTGAGGAGTTCTTCAAGCTGTTTGCGGGTGCCCAGTTGAGCGGTGAGCCAAAGCGTATTCGCTCGAATCTGGTCAACGGTTTCAAGTTCCTGCCGGTAAAACTGCAGGCCCGTTAACCGGCCTCTTGGCGTGCCCCGGTCCCGTCTTCGGGAAGGCCGAGCTTCTTGCGAATCTTCTGTGCCCACTGTTTCTGGGCAGTTTCCCGGGAGGGGTAAAGCTCGATACCGGTAAGGTACTCCGCCCCTTCCTGGCGCGACCACTTCACCTCGCCGACCAGTGTCAGCGGGTATTCTTCACCGCTGTCGACAAAGACGCGCAGAATACGGTTGGGGTCCAGTGCTTCGCGGGTTGCAATCTGCATGCCCTTGGCAGAGATATCCAGAGTTCGCGCCAGCGCCAGCTTGGCAGGGGAGAGCGAACCGGGCTGTGCCGCCTCGGTTTCTACGAAAACCAGCGATTCGTCGTTGATTCGCGCGTCCTGTCGCCGTTCAGAATCCATGATTATTGTTGTCCCGGATCGCGTTACAAGACTCTAACTATAGCTCAGAAAAAGTCAGGTGTGAACTTATCCGACTTTGGCGGGCGGCTGGGATTTCGGGTGATTGAGTGGTGCAAGGCGGTCTTTACAGATGTATTGAAGTGACGGCGCCGGCTGCCATTGTGGCCGGCGGCCGAGTTGCTTCAGTTTATCTGGAGCCCGGTCCGGGCGCGGTTCAGCAGCAATTTGCTTAAGCGGTTTTGCCAGAGGAGATAATCCGTCCCGAGCCTGTCTTCCAGCTGCAGGCCAAACAGGTAGTGACCGGATCCGTCAGGCACACGCCAGCGCACGTTGCCGAAGAGGGTCAAGTCATCGCCGGACTCAAGGTGAAAGCGAAGGCGAAAGCGTTCAAAGGCCTCCAGCGGCGTATCGCACCGGATCATCAGACCATGTTTTGAGATATTGGTGATCTCGCACGCTTCACGGCTGGCCAGGATTTTAAAGCCGCTGCCATCCTGGTAGATATCCAGGCAATCGGCATCGCGCGCGGTGTAGCGCGGTTCGCTGCGATTGTCCGATGTTTTGTGACCAGCACTTTCTGCCATTGTGTACGCTACAGTCTGCGGGACCGTCAGTTTAGCTCGCGGCGCGGCGCAGTTAACCCGTACTTGTACCTAGGCAGGCGGGGTAGTGCTGGAGATCATCGCAGTACGGTCAGCAGACGATCCAGAAGTCGCTCGAGCTTGGCCAGAGAGTTGCACTCAGCGACAAAGTGGCAGGCGCTCTGGTAGCGGCGTATTTCCGAGTCGCCCGTATTCCAGTGCCCGCGGGGCTCAGGATTAAACCATAGTAAGTACTTACTTCTATTGTAGAGCTCGCGCAGTTCGTTGAGGCCCGGGTCGGCGCTGTTGGCGCGACCGTCGCCGAGAATGATCAGAGTGGTGTTGCGGTCAATATTTGCACCAAAATCGCTCACGAACTGCTTGAAGCTGTTGCCGTAGTCGCTGCTGCCCCGGCCCCATTTCTGATTCACCATTTCGACCGCCCGCTCAGGCGGGTGGCGGTCAAACAGCTCGGTCACCTCGTAGGTCTGGCTGGTGAACACGAAACTGCGAATGCGCGGCATGACATCGGTCAGGCTGTATAAGAACAACAGCAGAAAGCGGGCATACGTGGACACCGAGCCGCTGACGTCGCAGAGCACATAGAGCTTGGGTTGGTCTTTGCGTTTCTGCTTCCAGTAGGTGTGGAAGGGCACCCCGCCATAGGCCAGATTGCGGCGCAGGGTCTTGGCCATATCGAGTTTGCCGCGCCGGTCTACCCGGCGGCGCTGGCGATGGCGGGTGGCGAGCTTCTTCGCCAGCGCCCGAATCAGCGTGGGCAGTTGTTTGAGATGGTAGCCTTCCAGCGCAGACAGTTTGGTGTTGCGCAGCATCTGCTGCTGGATGGCGCGGCCTGCGGCGTTGGCGTTGAGCAGCAGCTGGTGCTCAACTGCATCCCGCGCCGCCATATCCAGCTCGTGGCGCTGCTGTTCCAGCCATTCAATCGGGCCTTCCAGTTCATCGCTGTCGATGGCTTTCAGGGCCTCAATAACCTTGTCGAACTGACCAGTGCCTGCGGCTTCGGCCAGGCGGCGCCGGAAAATGCCCTTCTGGGTATTGAAGCGGATCGTATCGAGACTCACGCCTTCGGCGGCTTCCTCAATGGCCGTCGCCACCGCATCTGGCGTGCCTTCTATCGCGGCCTGTACCATCGGGGCGCTCAGTGCATTCTGCACGGCGGCCTCGCCCGCTACACTTTCCGGCAGTTCAAAACTCTGCGGATGACTGGATTCCTGCCTGTTCTGTTGCTGCTGACTGTGGCGCTCGCCCTTGGCCAGAAAGTAGAGGTCAAAACAGTGGTGAAAGGTCGCTTTCTCGTCACGGGTTTTGGTCAGTGCTGCGGCCAGACCATTGCGCAGCAGTTCCCGGTTGCTGTAACCGATCACGTCGGCGGTGTGCAGGGCGTCCAGCGTTTCGCTGGTGGAGATGCGGACATCGTGCTGCCGCAGGGTGTTGATAAAGCCGAGCAGGGTCTGTTCCATCGGGCGCTACCTTTTCAGCAGCTCGCGAATTTCCGGGGTGACCAGCTGAATGTCTTCTTCAAATTTAAGAATGACATTCAGCGTGCTCTGTACCAGCTCCTGCGACAGGGAGGTGGCGTGCAGCAACAGCAGCGCTCTGGCCCAGTCCAGAGTTTCGCTTACGGCAGGGGCTTTTTTCAGATCCAGCTCACGCACCTGCTGAATAAAGGCCACCAGTTGCTCGCTCAGGGACTCGGGAATCTCCGGTACCCGGGTCTGCACGATGCGGGTTTCCAGCGCGCGGCTGGGGAAATCGATGTACAGATGCAGGCAGCGGCGCTTGAGCGCGTCACTGAGGTCGCGGGTGTTGTTGCTGGTCAGCACCACGATGGGTTTGGTGGTGGCCTGGATGGTGCCGATCTCGGGAATGGACACCTGAAAGTCGGACAGGATTTCCAGCAGCAGTGACTCGAACTCGTAGTCGGCTTTGT
Organism: Spongiibacteraceae bacterium; assembly: GCA_002710725.1. GTDB lineage: Bacteria > Pseudomonadota > Gammaproteobacteria > Pseudomonadales > Spongiibacteraceae > Litorivivens. The sequence goes on along the minus strand of PAKT01000061.1, from coordinate 12,574 downwards.
CGATTTCGTCGATCAGCAGCACGGCGCCTTCTTTCTGACGCAGGGCTTTGAGCAGGGGGCGGGGCTCCAGAAACTCGTCGGAATAGAAAATATCGCCGAAGCTTTTCAAGCGCTCGACGGATTCAGACAGCCCCTTGGCGCCCTGCAGAATGTCGTGGAGTTGCTCTTTCAACACCTGGCTGTAAAGCAGCTGCTTGGAGTACTTCCAGTCGTACAGCGCTTTGCTTTCATCCAGACCTTCATAGCATTGCAGCCTTACAAGAGGCAGCTTGCTGAAGGTGGCCGTGGCTTTAGCCAGCTCGGTTTTGCCGACGCCGGGTGGGCCTTCCACCAGAATGGGGCGTTGCAGTTGCTGGGCCAGAAAAACGGTGGTGGCGATCGCCTCGCTGGCAATATAGCCCGCGTCCGCAAAACCATCGATAAGGGCATTCACGGCCTGGCTGGCCGGAGAATCCTGCACGGTCGTGCTCCTTCTACTAAATCCTGTCGTCGAGGGGCTTACTGTTTACAGAACTTTTCAAGTACTGCCCAGTGCTCGGGGTAGCGATTGCGCATGCCCTCGGCATGGGCCATGTCGTGATCATCAAAGTCAAAGCCGGGGCTTACCGCTTCGGAGATCAGGCCGAAGTCGCCACAGAGTAATTGAGAGGCCTTCCAGAATCCACCGGGTACCGTGAGCTGGAGCTGTTGCCCTTCATCGAGCTTCGGCCCCAGCGTGATCTGCAGCAGTTTGCCTTCCGGGCTGAGCAAGGTGTAGCGCAGCGGGCCACCGGCCTGCCAGTAGTGGACGATGTCGGAGCGGTTGCGGTGCAGGTGGCCGATAGGCTGGTCGTCGGTGAGCAGGTAGAAAATGCTGCTCATCAGTCGCCGTCCCAGGTGCGTGTGCGAGCTTTCGTAGGTGCGGCGGTAATAGCCGCCCTCCGGATGGGGCGTCAGCTGTAGTTTTTCGATAAGGCTGCGCTTATCCACCGGTCATGTTCATAAAGCGGACGATCTGGGGTTCGTCGTCGTTCAATTCGAAATAGTGCCGCTCGGGCTTGATGGCCATCGCGCCGCGGATGGTCTGCTGCAACCGTTCGGCATCGCCCGGGTGCTGGTCGAGCACCTCTTTCAGGTCGACCGAATGCTCGTTGCCCAGGCACAGCAGCAGCCTGCCTTCCACGGTAACCCGAACGCGGTTACAGAGATGGCAGAAGTTGTGGCTGTGGGGAGAGATAAAGCCGACCCGGATAGGGCTGTCTACCATGCGGTAGTAGTCCGAGGGGCCGCCGGTGGATTCGTGGCTGTTGCTGAGCGGATAGCGGGGTTCGATGATCTCGCGCAGCTGGTCGCTGGAGCAGAAGCTCAGGGCGCGACTGTGTTCGTCAATCAGGCCCAGCGGCATTTCCTCAATAAAGGAAATATCGACTCCCTTGCGGCGAGCGAACTCGACCAGATCCAGTACTTCGTCGTCATTGCGGCCTTTGAGGATGACCGCATTGAGTTTGATGCGCGAAAAACCCGCGTCGATGGCGGCGTCGATGCCGCGCAGCACCTTAGTCAGATCGCCGGTACGGGTGAGCTGGCGAAAGCGTTCTTCATCCAGGCTGTCGATGCTGATATTGACGCCAGTCAGGCCCGCAGCTTTCAGAGCCGGGGCGTATTTGTCCAGCTGGGCGCCATTGGTAGTGAGGTGGAGTTCCCTCAGGCCGTCAAGGGCGCCGAGGCGCTCCACCAGCGACAATACGTTGTTGCGCACCAGCGGTTCACCGCCGGTCAGGCGGATTTTCTTGACGCCGAGATCGACAAAGGCCTTGCCCACATCAAACAGCTGCTCCAGAGAAAGAATCTGGTTGCGTGGCAGAAAGGTCATGTCTTCTGCCATACAGTACACGCAGCGAAAATCGCAGCGGTCGGTAACGGACAGCCGGACGTAGTCTATCTGGCGATCAAATCGATCGATTAGCGCTTGGGTAGTCATAATCCTTGAATACTAACATACCGGGTTAACGCTGCGGTTCCTGAGCTGCCGCCAAAAGCGGCCCTGTCAGTGGCAGTTGGTCGGCGGGCACCGGCCTGCTGAACAGGTAGCCCTGAAAGTAGTGGCAGCCCATGGCCTCCAGCTTTTGCCGCTGCTCGTCCTGCTCCACGCCTTCCGCCAGCACTTTCATGTCCAGGGAGCGACCAATGTCCAGCAGAACTTTGAGCAGATCGTCACCGCGAGTTGTGCCGACCTGATCGACAAAGGATTTGTCGATCTTGAGCGTATCGACCGGTAACCGTCCGAGGTAGGACAGGGAAGAAAAACCGGTGCCGAAATCATCGATGGCGATGGTCACACCGGCTTTGCGCAGTAGGGGCAGATCGACCAGCGCCGTACTGGATTCCTCGATAATGCCGGATTCGGTCAATTCCAGCGACAGGCTGGTGGGGGCAACGTCGAAGGCCCTGAGCGTGTCCAGTACGGTCTGTGCGTAGCGGTAGGTCTGCAATTGCAAGGGGGTGACGTTGACAGAGACTCTGCCGATAAAACTCCCGCGCTGTTGCCAGTTCTTCAGATCCCGGCAGGCCTGTTCCAGTACCCACTGACCGATCGACCTAATGAGTCCGCGCCGCTCTGCCAGTGGAATAAAGGTCGCCGGGGAAATCCAGCCGTGTTCAGGGTGCTGCCAGCGCAACAGGGCTTCGGCGCCAATCATGTGGCCTGCACTGTCGACCTGTGGCTGGTAGTGCAGTGTCAGCTGCCGGTCGGGCAAGGCCCTGTCAAGATCACGCTCCAGCGTCAGCCGGAAGCGGGCATCCTCGGCAAACTGGCGGTCGTAGGGCGCGATCTGGTTGCCGCCGCGGGAAACTGCCTGCTCCAGCGCCAGCTCGGCGTGATAAAGCGCGTCCTGCGCATTGCTCTCTTCCCGAAGAGGCACCAGCGCCATGCTGTAGGTCAGGTCCAATTTATTTGGGCCGAGATAAAAGGGCTTGGTCAGCAGGGCGGAGGGGCTCAGTGACCCTGCGGAGTTATCAATATAGCGGTGAAGGTCGCGGGTCAGGACGGCAAACTGCGACTCGGAAATCCGGGCCGCGAGCTGATCCGGCGCCTCTTTGTCTTGCAGGCGTTTGGCCACTTGCAGCAGCTGGTCGCTGCGGGCTTCGCCGAAGGTTTGTTTCAACTCCCTGAAGTAATCAATCTGTATCAGCAGCAGTTGCCCGTCCGGATACTCAGTAGGGTACCACTCAAGCTGCTTTTTCAGGTTTCGGATATTGGCCAGCTTGGTCAGCTCGTCGTTGAGAGCCAGCATCCGCGCCTGCCGCTCTGCGCGAGGACATTTCCTGGCTCAGTGACTGGTTCTTCTCCACCAGTTCGGCCACGGTCTCTTCGTGGTCTCGGGCAAAAAGGATAGCCATTATTACGAATAGCCAGATGAAGGTAACGCCGCCTGGCAGCACGGGTACGTTCTGCAGGCCGAAAAAATAATGCAATAGCTGGGAAATGCAGGAGTAGACCAGCAGCAGCAAAAAGCTGCTGAACAGCTTTGCGGCCAGGGGATCGTGATGGCGCATGACGCTGACGCAGAAAAAGCACCAGGCTGCTCCTATAAGGCCAAACAGCTGAAAAACAGCCGACGCTGGCCGGTAATCGTAGCCATAGGGTATCGGTCCGTCCGGACCCATTGGCCACAGGCGCGCGACGAAAAAACCAGCGTCCAGCGTCAGGCTGTACAGGCCGAGCAGTCCCGTAACGACGCAATGGAGCAGGATAAAGCGCAGTGCCAAGCCTCGGACGGGGATTTCGGCATAGCGCAGCATCAGCCAGCTAAGCGCCGCCAGATAAGCGAAAGCAGAGAGGCTCTGGATGCGAACGCTGAGCTTTGCGGCTTCCAGGCTGGCGGCCATGGTGAAAACAGTGCTGCTGAGCAGAAAAACGCTGATGGCGACGCAGAGTGCCGCGTAGGCACCGTAGATATGCCGATTAGGGCCTAGCCTGCTTAGCCAGATTGACTGGATGGCCGTATACAGGGCGATAACGCTGGTGGAGAAGTACAGATACGGAAGCAGAAACATAGGGTATAAAACGGCAGGTCAGGGAATGACTGATGTTTTAACAGAAGCGGGCTCGGCCCGACAGGGAATGTTTAAAAAAATGGTAGTTGCAACCTCTGGATCAGCCTGTAGGGAGTGGCGCCAGAGATTCCGCTGAACCATTGCCGAATGAATCAGAGCTGTCTTAAGCTGTCAGCCGCCAAATAAGAACACGCCAGACTATGAGTATTGCCGCCCTCGCTGCCTTGATTGTCATGGCCCAGCTCGCCCTGCTGGTGGCGATGCTGTTGATGATTGCCGAGCCCGCCATGCGCACCGCCAACCGCTTGCTGGCGCTGATTCTGCTGGTTATCGGCGGTAATCTGCTGCTGTTTTTCTGGAAGGAGACCGGCACCACGCCTTTTCCCGGCTACTACCGCCGGGTGATATACACCGTGTGCTTTGCCATTGCGCCGCTGCTGCTGCTCTATACCCGGGCCATGGTGCAGCCGGCTTTTCGCTTGCGCAGCCGCGATACGCTGCACTTTGTGCCAGTGGCCATTGTGCTGGGTTTGAGCCTGTCCCTGCTGCGCGACCCGGAAGCGGGGATGGCCATTGCCACAGATGACAGCCCTTATCTGGTCTGGCTGACCAGTGTGCTGACGGTGCTCGGCAGTGTTTGGGGGCTGGGCTACGTACTGGCAAGCCTGCGGGAGGTGAAACGCTATCAGCGTGGACTGCGCAATCGCTTTGCCAGTCTGGAGGCGGTGAGCCTGCGCTGGCTGCGGCGGATTCTCTATCTGTTCGGCGCCATGAATCTGGTGCTGGCGCCTGTGGCCCTGCTGCGTGTGGAAGTGGGCGGCCAGTTGCACCCGGTGCTCTACGTCATCCTGCCAACCAGTATTATCCTGCTGAATTACGTGGCTATTGCCGGCTTTCGCCGCGCCCAGTTGTTTTATGCCCTGCCGGAACTGGCCTCCCTGCTCAATGAAAAGCTGGATGCGGTCGAGCCACCGGCCGATGAGCCGGACGCGGGCAGCCGCACCAAGTACGCTCGCTCCGGTCTGGACGAATCTGCCTGCCGGCAATTGTGGGCTGAGGTGAGCCGCATCATGAGTGAGGACAAGCCCTACCTCGACGACAGCCTGCAGTTGGCAAAGCTGGCGAAGGCGGTGGGTATCAGCACCCAGGAATTGTCACAGGTGCTTAGCACCTGCGCCGGACAGAATTTCTACGACTACGTGAACGGCTACCGGGTGCGCGAAGTGCAGGCGCTGATGGCGGACCCGGCTTACCGCGAAGCCTCGCTGCTGCATCTGGCGGAGGAGGCGGGTTTTCGCAGCAAATCCACCTTCAATAAATACTTCAAAGCCAGTGTCGGGATGACGCCGGGCGAATATCGCGCCAGCCTCGAAGCCCCGAAAACGGCTTGAAAACCGTTGCGATGAGGTCGGCCCGGTCGGCGAGGTCGCCATACGCACCGAGCCTGAGGCAGATTAGCGCTCAATCTGACACTGATTGTGAGGAATAAACCGTGATCGAAAGTATTCTCGCCTGGGGCGCTGATTTCATCATCGCTCTGCAGCAATTCACCTTCTGGCCCTGGGATGGCCTGCTGCGCTTTTTCACCTGGCTCGGCGGCATGGGTTACCTGTTTACGGTGCCGCTGGTGCTGTGGTGCATCGACCGCACTCTGGGGCTCAAGCTGCTGCTGATGGTGACGCTGACCATGTACCTGAATACGGTGGTCAAGGAGTGGTTTGCCCTGCCGCGCCCCTTCGAGGTGGACGCGCGCATTGTGTCCGACGGCGAGATGGGTTTCAGTTTTCCCAGCGGGCACGCGCAGCTGGTGGCGGTGTTCTGGGGGATGCTGGCAATGCACGTGGGCAAGCGCTGGTTTACCGGTGTCTGTCTGGCGGTGATTTTTCTGACCGGTCTGTCGCGCTCTTATCTGGGGGTTCACTATCCGACCGATGTGGTCGTCGGCTGGCTGTTTGGCGGTCTGACCCTGTGGGCCTGGTACTTGTGGGGGCCTGCTCTGATGAGCTGGCCGGCACAGCGCAAGACGATTGGCTTGCTGGTGGCAGTGTCGCTTATGACAGCATTGGCGCTGCTGCTCGGCTCCAGTGCAATGGTCTATGGCAGCCTGGGCATGGGCCTGGTGGCGGGGCTGTGCAGCTTGAAAGTGCAGGACAATCCGGCGGCGATGAGTTTGGTAAAACGCGGTGTGCGCTACGGCCTTGGCATCGCGGTGATGTTTGCCTTGCTGGCGGTATTGCCGAAAGTGGCGGCGTGGAGTCAGTTGCCGTCCGCGGTTGACGGCTTTGTGCTGATGGCTGTTTTCGGGGCGGTGATTGCCGGTTTGCTACCGTGGTTTTTTCAGCGAGCGCGCTTGTAGCCTCAAAGCGCAGTTGTAAATCAGTAGCGGTATATTGCAGATTCGAGTGGAAGGCCATACAGCCCCGAAGTGATTGCAACGATGATGTTAACCCGGCCCGGCGGTCCCACGCCGTCTCCGAGACCGGCCGCAAGCCTCCCCGTGAAAGGGGTGTCGCTGCGGAACTCGCACAAAGCGCTCAGACAGTCCTCGCGAAACACACCCCTTTCACGGAGAGGCTTAATCGCGTCCTGAAGGGTCTCGGAGACGGTGTGGAACCACCAGGCCTCTCTTAGTGCCACACTGAAAGCCCTGTTTTCTTAGGGTTGGCACCTATGTAAGGGTGGAGCCGGGGGCACTGTTCGAATCATTCAGGGCATGCTGTCACCCAGGCGAAACGTCAGGGTTGTCGCGAGGACTGTTTGAGCGCCTGGCGCGAGTTCCGCAGCGCTGGCGTTTTCGCCTGGGTGATGCCCGATTCGAACAGTGCCCCCGGCTCCGCCCGATTCACTGGCTCCACAGCCTAAATGCTTCGGGGCTCTTTAGTGACTCTGCGGCTTTATTGAGAGTGAACGCCCTTCCACTCTATTATTTGCTAAGAACTAAAAAAGGCAGCTCTCTGAATGGAGCTGCCTTTTATTTTTGGGTTTTCCCTTTTTTCAGTATTGGTAACCGAGGCTGACGCCCACTGTACGCGGTGAGTTGGGGCCGAGACTGGTAATAACCCCGTCAACACCCAAGCCGAGCGGCACCGGCCGGAAGAACAGCTGGTCTTCATCTTCCAGGCTCTCTACAAAGGCGTCCACCGTGAATGCGCCGCCGGGGCTGATCCAGCTCAGGCGGATATCGGTGTTGGTGTAGCTGGCGAGTCGGTCCACATCGTCGCGGTTGTAGTGGCGCAGAAAGTAGTCGTCGGTCCAGGTGGTTTTCAGCACCGCGCGCAGCGAGCCCCATTCGCCGAGGGGGCGCTGGTAGTTCAATAGCAGCGAGGCCTTGTACCGCGGCGTGTCCTGCAGGTCATTGCCGGACAGATCCTGCTCGCCCTCGGGGCAGCTCGGGTCGGACAGGCTGGGAAAGGCCGGGTCTGAGGAGCAGAAATCGTCAAAGGTACCTTTCAAATAGCCCAGTGAAATGACGCTGTAGAGGTTTTCGGTGGCGGCCACGGTCATGTCGATCTCCAGTCCTGACAAACTGGCGCTGGCGGCATTTTCGGTGACGGTGGTGGTGTCGCGCACCTGCTGTACCTGCAGGTTGCTGTAGTCGTAGGCAAAGGCTACGGCGTTGAACTGCAAACGGCCCTCAAAGAAGCGGTTTTTGCTGCCGACTTCAAAGGCGTTGAGCTGTTCCGCCTCCACTTCGTTCAGGCTGCCGTCATCCATGACTTCGCCAAAGCCGTTTTTGTAGCCGCGGGCAACTTTGGCGTAAACCATATGCTCGTCGCTCAGGAACCACTTGGCGCCGAACTCGCCGGTTGGCTCCTCAAACTCCACTTCAAAACCCGTGCTGCTGGAGGAAAGGCTGGCAGCCTGCGTGCGGTTGGCGCGATTCGGCAGTACCAGGGCGACGTCGTTGACCTCGAACAGCTCCTGCCGGTCGCGGTTGCTGCGCAGGCCGCCGAAGATTTCGATATCCGGCAGGTCGCTTTGCCAATGTTTGAATCGCAGGGTGCTGTTGACGTAGGCCGCTTCGCTGGTGACGGTTTCCTCGCCGTGGGGGGTGGAAACGTCGAGATCAAAGATGTTGCCGCCGGTGGGCAGGGGCAGACCGAGTACGCTGTCGGCCAGATCGATCTTGGCTTTTACGAAGTTAAGGGCGGTCAGGCGGCTTTCCTGTTTGGCCCGGAACAGGCCGAAGATCCAGTTGACGGCGGAATCATTCTGGGAGGTAAAGCGCATTTCCTGAATCAGGGCGTCGTCCCGCTCCCGGCGCAGTACGTCGACAATGGTGGCCTCGGTGCCGTCGACATCGAGGGGGCGAAAGGCGTGGTCCGCGCTTTTGCCCACCAGCAGGGTCATGTCCACGTTGCCCAGCAGCGGCAGATCATCCAGCGCCCACACCACTTCGGCGTCGACGCGTTCCACGTCAATCTGGTAGTCGCTGTAATCGCGCTCGCCAAACAGCTGCCTGGCCTGCTTACTGAAAATCATGCGGTGGGCGAGGGCTCTGACCAGAGTGCGATCCTGGGGCAGGGGCTCGGCCCCGAACTCCTCCAGTGACCCGTTGTTGCGGGTCAGGGTGGTGGCGCTGGAGATGCGGTACTGGTCGCGCTGAAAGTATTTGTAGCGCAGGTTGAGCTGCAGCGAGTCGGTGGGTTGGGACTGCAGCCACAGGCGTGCCATCTGGTCGTCCTTAGTGTCGCCGTGGAAGCGATCCTTCTCGGCCAGCAGGTTGGTGACCAGGCCGTCGCGGCGGTGATCGCTGATGGCCAGGCGGGCGTTGAGCCAGTTGTTTGGCAGCAGGGGGGTATTGATGGCGGCGCGCAGCCGGCGTTCACTGAGGCTGGCGGCGCGGGTGTCGAGTTTGAATTCAACGGCGTCCACCGGTGGATTCCAGCGCAGGTTGAGGGCGCCGGCGGTGGCATTGCGGCCATAAACGGTGCCGGAGGGGCCGCGCAGCAGCTCAATGGCGGCCAGATCGTAGTAATTGCCACCGACATTGTTGTTCGGAATGAACAGGCCGTTTTCGTGGAAGGCCACTGGCGGCACGCCGATCAGGTCGACACCAATGCCGCGTATGGTCATGTTTTCGCGGCCGCGGGTCACCACGCCCGGGGTCATTTCGGCCAGGTTAAAGGGGTCTTCAATATTGGCGGCTTCGAGCATGTCGGCGTCGAGCGCGGTGACTGAGGCGCCCACATCCTGCAGCGATTCCTCGCGCTTGTTGACGGTGACCAGCACCTCTTCGATATACAGGCCGCCACGGGTCGTTTCGGCCAGCAGCGCGGGGCAGGAGGCGCTCAGGCAGAGCGCCGCCAGGGTGATCCTTTTCAGCATGGAATTCTCCCGGTTCTTGTTATTTGGGAGGACTACAGTATGACCGGGACCGGTGCACGGCGACCTTGCCGACCGGGACGCACTGGAAAACGGTGAAGGACACCGTAAAAACCGTTAAGGTAGGCCCTTCTTTACAGCGAGACCGGAGCGACATGTTAACCCTGCTGGTTGCCTATTTTTGCCTGGCCATTGGTTTTTCCTTTTTATGTTCCCTCTGGGAGGCGGTGCTGCTCAGCATCACCCCCGCTTACGCCCAGATCAAATTCCAGGAAGGGGCGGGCATCGGACGTCAGCTTAAGAGTTTCAAGGACAATATCGATCGGCCTTTGGCGGCCATATTGACCTTGAATACCGTGGCGCACACCGCCGGTGCCATCGGTGTTGGCCAGCAGGCGACTCTGCTGTGGGCCGAGACCAACCCGATGATAACTGGGGTGGTGATTCCGGTAGCGCTGACCCTGGCGATTCTGATTCTTTCGGAAATCATTCCCAAAACCCTGGGCGCCAATTACTGGAAGGAACTGGCACCTTTTACTGTTTACTCCCTGAGGGTAGTGATTACGATACTGCTGCCGCTGGTCTGGCTCAGTCAGCAGCTCACCCGCATTCTGCGCAAGGATAAAAGCCGCAGTGTGTTTTCCCGGCGCGACTTTCTCATGCTGGCTGAGATCGGTGAAAAAGAAGGGGTCATCGAGAAAAATGAATCGGCCTTTATCGCCAACCTGCTGCGCTTCAAGAATATTCGCGCCAAGGATGTCATGACCCCGCGCACGGTGGTCAAGGTCGCGCCCATGAATCTAAGCCTGCAGGAATTTCACGAGCGCGAGGGCAATATCGTGTTCTCCCGGATTCCGATCCATGAGGAGGGCAATAAGGACAAGGTGGTTGGCTACTTCCTGAAAGACGAGCTGCTGGTGGAGCTGGTGGACAGTCACGGCGACAAGCTGCTCAAGGATCTCAAACGGGAGATCATCACCATTCACGAGTCCTGCCCGCTGCCGGATATCTTCAGCCGTTTTCTGGAGCAGCAGGAGCATATCGCCCTGGTGGTGGATGAGTACGGCGGCACCGCCGGCATTGTCACCATGGAAGATGTGATAGAGACGCTGATCGGTATGGAAATTGTCGATGAAATGGACAGCGTCGACGATATGCAGAAGCTGGCGCGCGAGCGCTGGATGCGCAGAGCCCGGCAGATGGGGCTTAACGTCGACCCAGAGGCGGCGGTCGAGCCCCCTAACCCAGCGCCGCCCGAGTCAACCCAACCAGACTGATCAGCAGCAGGGCGCTGCCGAGAAAACGCATAAACACCGCCGCATCGGTTTGTAGCATGTGGCGGTGAAAGCGCAGTCCGATCAAGTGGCCGATAAAGGCGCAGGGCAGCAGCCACAGGTGGTGGATGAGCTGCAGGTCGACCTCAAAATAAATAAAGGCCGCCATCTTGATCGTCACCAGCACCAGCCAGAGGGCAAACAAAGTGTCGCGCAGCTGTTCCCGTGTCACATGCTGGGCTGCCACCGCAATAATCAGGGGCGCGCCGATCAATGAGGTGCCGCTGATATAACCGCCGAGCAGCAGAAACACCGTATCCACCACCTTGCTGTTGCTTTTGAAGGGGCGGTTAAAAATATAGGACAGGGAATACACGGCCACGATGGTGAAAATTACCCCGCTCATCACGTTTGACGGCAGCGTCACCAGCCCCAGCACTCCGATCAGTTTCGGAATCAGCATGACCAACAATAGATAGCGCAAGTAGCGCCAGTTGACTGTGCCGCCGCCGCTGTCGGGTTTGCGGTTGTTCTGAATGATGGTGATGGAGGCGAACACCAGCAGGTGCACGGAGATCAGTGGCAGAAACACCAGCGCGTCGTTATGCACCAATAACAGAAACGGCAGCGACAGCACGGCGCCGCCAAAACCCAGTCCGGATCGGACAAAGCCACTCCAGATAAAGATCAGGCCGATCAGAAGGTATTGGTAGGGGAGGAGGTTTTCCATGGATTACGGTGACGGAGCGCCCTCACCCCGACCCTCTCCCAGAGGGAGAGGGGGCGCCCGGTTCAGGCTGGAGAGTTCCCTCTCCCCCAGGGAGAGGGCCAGGGTGAGGGTCCGGCAGCAAAAGCCTTAGCCCAGCAGCGGCGGCAATTCCTTCTGCAGCGTCATCTTCTGTTTGATGCCGTCACCGGTCAGGGCAAAGCCCTGCAGTTTGCCGCTCTTGTCGCGGAAGGTGGCGACTACGTTGTTACCGTCTTCCTGAATGTCCCAGTCACCTTCCATATCGCGCGGCGGCGGATTTACCGTCACCGGACAGGCTGGAGTCTTGATGGTCACCGGCATGGCGGGGTAGCTGACCTCAGTCGCGTCCCCAGCCAGGGTTTTGCCCAGCGCGCGGGCCTGGGCCATCAGCGGCGCTACGTAAACCAGTACGTGGCCGTCCACTTCCACACAGTCGCCCATGGCGTACACATTCTTGGCGCTGGTTTCCAGCAGGCGGTTGGTGGCGATGCCGCGGTTGACCTGAATGCCGGCATCGGCCGCCAGCTGGGTGCGCGGGCGAACGCCAACGGCGGAAACCACCAGGTCGCAGTCAATGGTGTCGCCGGTGCTCAGGGTCACTTTCAGGCCCACTTCGCCGGCCTTGTTCACTTCTGTGACCAGCGGGCCAAAGTGGAACCTGGCCCCTTTTTCTTCCAGCGCGCGCTGCACCGCGCGACCGGCGGGTTCCGGCAGCAGGGTGGGCAGACAGTAGGTCAGCGGGTCAACCGCTTCTACGGAAAAGCCGCCATTGATCAGGTCGTTGGTGAACTCGCAGCCGATCAGGCCGGCGCCGATGATGCACACCTTCTTCACATCATTTTTCTTGATCGCGGTGCGGTAGTCGTCGTAGTCCAGCAGGTCGTTGACCGAGTAAACGTACTCCAGCGCATCGCCCTTGATCGGCGGCGTGATGGTGTCAGCGCCGAGGGCCAGAACCAGCTTGCCGTAGTGGATCTGGGTTTCGGCATCGCCCAGCTTGATGGTCTGGTTTTCGGTGTCGATGCTGGTGACGTGGGTCATGGTCCAGACGCTGGCTTTGAGCTGTTTGCCCATGGTGCCGGCATCGGCCTGGGCCAGATCGTCAGCGGTGGTGTCTTTGGTGTAGCCGGTAGAGAGCATCGGCTTGGAGTAGGAGCGGCCATCGTCGGCAGTGATCATGATCACCGGCGTG
>PAKT01000060.1 GCA_002710725.1 Spongiibacteraceae bacterium | reverse complement strand
CTCGCGCATCTCGCGATCAAAGCCATTCATTACCGAAAGTACGATAACGAGCAGGGCAACGCCGAGCACCAGGCCGGCCGTCGACAAGCGAGACAGAAAAGCCAGCAGATGGTCGGCCTTGCGATCAAGGCTGTAGCGCAGTCCGATAAAACGCCACACGGTTCAGGATTCCCGCGTCAGCGCGCCATGCGCGATACGGTAAACCTGACCAAAGCGTGCTGCCATCTCGGTATCGTGAGTAACGATCACAAAGCTGGTTTTACTCTCAGTGTTAAGCCTTAGCAGCAACTCCTGCACAGCGATAGCATTTTCCTCATCCAGATTCCCGGTTGGCTCGTCCATCAATACACAGCCCGGCTCACCCACCAAGGCCCGGGCAATGGCGACGCGCTGGCGCTCGCCGCCGGACAGCGCCGATGGCCGATGTTTCACGCGCTGCGACAAACCGACCTGCTCCAGAAGAATGCCCGCCTTGCCCAAAGCCTCGCGCTTTTTAACACCGCGAATCAGCAGCGGCATCGCGGCGTTTTCCAGCGCGCTGAATTCCGGCAAAAGGTGATGAAACTGATACACAAAACCCAGCGCTCGGTTTCTGAGCAGCGAACGTTTGGCTTCCGACAGCCGATTGATGTCCTGCCCCATAACTGAAACTGTGCCGGCGCTGGGTATATCGAGCCCACCGAGCAACTGCAGCAAGGTGGTTTTACCCGAACCGGACTGACCGACAATCGACAGCAACTCCCCCTGCTCTATGGTGAGATCCACACCCGTCAGGACATGAACAGTCTCCGGTCCCTGGGTAAAGGATTTGCTGAGTCCTGCGCAGGACAACACTGTCATCGGGCTTTCCTCTGTAAACTCTCTGGGCACATGATTGCCACGGCTAGTCATAGCGCAGTGCTTCCGCCGGCTCAATGCGAGCTGACTGCCACGCCGGGTAGAGCGTCGCCAATACGCTCAGCACCAATGCCGCCCCCACAATCACAACAAAATCGAGCCATCGAAAAACGGATGGCACCGCGCTGATAAAATACACGTCCGGGTTGAATACTTTCATGCCCAGGCTTGCTTCCAGAAAGGCAATCAGCTCTGACACATTCATCGCAACCGGCACGCCAATCACCGCGCCGAGCCCTATTCCCAATACGGCAGTGAGCAGCCCGTAGACGATAAATATCCGCACAATCGTCGTCGGGGTCGCCCCCATCGTGCGCAGCACCGCGATTGCTGAGCGGCGCTGGGAAACGGCCATGGTTAAAATTGAAATAATATTGAAAGCGGCAATGATCACGATGAAAAACAGCAGCAGGCGAACCATCCGTTTTTCCATCTTCACGGCCTGAAACAGACTGCCCTGCGTCTGGGCCCATGACTGGGTCTCAACACCCTCAGGCAAACGCGCGGCGAGTCGAGCCAACGCCTCCGGGGCAGAAAACAGATCATCAAACTCAACCCGCAGGCCATTTACCGCATCGCCCAAACGCAGCAGGCGCTGCCCAACCTTGAGGTGAACGAAGGCGGTATTGCCGTCGATATCGGCGCCGGCGCTGAATATGCCGGCAACTTCCAGCGATTTTTCCTGGGGAAACAGACCTAGAGGGGTAACGGTTACCGTTGGCAATACCAGCGTCACCCGATCGCCCACGGTGAGCTGCAGGCGCCGGGCCAGAATATCCCCCAAGAGAATTTCAAAGCGCGGCTCTGCCAGATAGCGCCCTTCGACCAATTGCTGTTCGATATCAGAAACAGAGCCTTCCGTTTCGGGATCAATACCGTAGAGCTGAATGCCGCGCAGTCGATCGCCGCGCACCAGCATCGCTGCGGTACCCGTATACGGCGATACACCGCGCACACCCTTCTCGTTTACCACCGTTTCCATTAAAGCCGGCCATTCAGACAGGCGCCGCTCCGGACCATCAATAAAACCGTGTGGCACCAGAGAGAGTACGCGATTGCGCAGCTCGGCCTCAAAACCGTTCATGACCGACATCACCACGATCAGCGCGGTAATACCCACCGCCATACCCAACAGCGATATCCAGGTGACCACAGACAGAAAGCGGTCACGTCGACGGCTGAAGAAGTAGCGAAAACCGATTCTAAGGGGAAAAGACAGGGCCATTGGCGAGTCGTCGTGAGTTTGGCTTATAGTAGGATTGCTGTGCCGGGCACGTTGATCATCATACGCGAACTTGTCTGGCAGCAGAACCAGCCTACTGGCCCATTATCCGCGGAGTTTCACAATGCTGTTGATTTTACATCCGGACATCGACAAACAGTCCGAAGACTACCTGGCCACCCTGAAGCATCTGAATGCACTTTCAGGCGTGAAGGTTAAAGAGCACATCGTGCAGGGCCAGCAGCAGCAACTGACCGAAATCTATCTGATTGGCGAAACCAAGTCGCTGGATACCGCCGATATGGAAGCGCTGCCTGCGGTAGAGCGCGTTATTCGCATTTCTGAGGAATATCGAGTGCTCGGCCGTCACCACGACGATCAGCGCGTCAGTGGTTTTGATTTTCAGGGGCTGCGCTTTGATCAGGAGTCCCTGCACGTGTTCGCCGGTTTGTGTGCCGTCGACACGCCAGAACACGTTGAAATCATGCTTAAGGCACTGGCCGCACACGGTCAGCGCTGCACCCGTATGGGTGCCTATAAGCCGCGCACCAACCCCTACGCTTTTCAGGGCCACGGCAAGGGTTGTCTGCCCTACGTCTTCGAATTGGCGGGGAAATACAATATGGCGGCCATCGCCATGGAAGTGACTCACGAATCCCACATTGAGGAAATTGACACCTGCCTGGAGAAATGCGGCCGCCCAACCAGCGTCATTCTGCAGATCGGCACCCGCAATACCCAGAACTTCGAGCTGCTCAAGGCCATCGGCCGACAGCAGCGCTACCCGGCTCTGCTAAAACGAGGCTTTGGCATCACCCTGAACGAGTCGCTGAATGCGGCGGAATATCTTGCCAGCGAAGGCAACGCGCAGGTGATTTTCTGTTTGCGCGGCATGAAAAGTGAGTACGGCGCACCGCACCGCAACATGGTGGATTTCTCTCATATACCGGTCGTCAAACGCCTTACCCGTATGCCGGTCTGTATAGACCCGTCCCACTCGGTTGGTACTCGCGACCACAGCCCCGACAAAGTGATGGACATCGCCCACGCCACCGCCCAGGGCATTGTTGCCGGCGCCAATATGGTACTGGTGGATTTCCACCCGGCGCCGACTCAGGCGCTGGTCGATGGCCCTCAAGCGCTGTTGCTGGATGAACTGCCGCGCTTTCTTGACGATATCGCGCTTTGCCGTGAAACCTATGAGAAACGGCGAGCCCTGTGGCAGTAACTCAGACACTGCGCCTCACCATTCTCTCGCTTGTCTTTGTTGTCAGCCTGCCGCTGCAGGCTGACAAGATAAGCCTCGGGGAGACCGACGCTATCGAGCTGGAGCGCGTATTCCTGCAGCTCGAAAGCGCCTCATCCCGCACCAAACGGCGAGTCATTTCCAGTGTCGACGCACCGCTCAACCCCGATGTATTTACCCGCCTGCGCCGGACTAAAAGCAACGGCCGGGAAGCCTTCAGTAACGCCACCCTGATCGCGGCGAGCCATTGCTACTGGATCGCCTCCACCGCAGGTCACAGTGTGCTGGACCAGCGTTTCAGCAAGCTGGCAAACCGCGGCGATATTGCGGTGCTGTTACCCGATGGTGAATGGGTAAATCCGGTGGAAATTGTCACCAGCCCCGATCTGGAATGGAACAGCGATGAAATCGATGACTGGGCCCTGTTGGTGCTGCGAGCCCCGCGCTGTCAGTACAATGACAGCCTGCAATTCTCCCAAGCCCTGCCTTTTCTACCCACCCACTCGCTAAACGACCGGGAGCTGTCCGCCTGTCAGCAGCGGGTTCAGTTTATGTGCTACCACTTTGACCAGGGCGAGAAAACCGGCTTGCGCATGCTGGAAGACAACTGCCAGCTGCTGAGTATTGAACGTGAACAAGGTCGCACCGGTTACGCCAGCTGCAAGGTGGATTACGGCGTTTCAGGTTGCTCACCGGTATGTGTTCTGGGCGATGTCTGGATTAATCTGGGCGTCTTTTCGAAGGGTTTGATGCGTCACCGATCCGACAGCTATCCCCAGCCGGTGGCGGGTTTTCGGATGATGGACGGCGAAATCATGCGGGCGCTGGAAGGTCTGCAACAGAAATACGGCATGACGAAACACTGACAACGAGCCAGTGTTTCGTCTACAGCGACTAACGCAGCACTAGCCTTGCTTGCCGAGTTCCTCGCTGAGAAACATCCAGGTTTCCAACACCGAATCCGGGTTGAGCGAAACGCTGTCGATGCCCTGCTCTACCAGCCACAGAGCAAAGTCCGCGTGATCCGAGGGCCCCTGCCCACAGATACCCACGTATTTACCCTGTTTTTTACAGGCTTCAATGGCTTGTTTGAGCAGCACTTTTACCGCGTCGTTGCGCTCGTCAAAAAGATGAGCCACAAGGCCTGAATCGCGATCCAGCCCCAGGGTGAGCTGGGTGAGGTCGTTGGAGCCGATGGAAAAGCCGTCGAAGTGCTCGAGAAACTGATCCGCCAGCAAAGCGTTGGCCGGAAGCTCACACATCATAATGACCTTCAGGCGGTTCTCACCGCGCTTCAGACCATTTTCAGCCAGCAGTTCAATAACCTGCTTGGCCTCGCCAACAGTGCGCACAAACGGCACCATGATTTCGACGTTAGTCAGCCCCATCTCGTCTCGCACCTTTTTCAGGGCGCGGCACTCCAGACGGAAGCACTCACGGAAGGAATCGGAGATATACCGGCCGGCACCACGGAAACCGAGCATCGGATTTTCTTCATTCGGCTCGTAAAGCGTGCCGCCAATCAGATGGGCGTATTCATTGGATTTAAAATCCGACATGCGCACGATAACGCGCTCGGGGTAAAACGCGCCGGCGATGGAAGCGATACCCTCAACCAGTTTTTCCACATAGAAGTCGACGGGCGATGAATAACCGGCGATGCGACGGGTGACCGCCTGCTGCACATCACCCGGCAGTTCGCTGTAATCCATCAAGGCCTTCGGATGAACACCGATCATGCGGTTAATGATAAATTCCAGTCGCGCCAGACCAACACCGGCGTTCGGGTAGGCCTGAAAATCAAAGGCGCGATCCGGGTTGCCCACATTCATCATGATCTTGAAGGGCAACTCGGGCATGGACTCCAGCTCGTTGCGGCTGATATCAAAATCCAGACAGCCCTCATACACCAGGCCGGTATCACCCTCGGCGCAGGAAACGGTTACTTCTCTACCGCTGGTCAGCACCTCGGTGGCATCGCCACAACCCACCACGGCGGGAATGCCCAGCTCGCGGGCAATGATCGCCGCGTGACAGGTGCGTCCGCCGCGATTGGTCACAATAGCCGAGGCCCGCTTCATGACCGGCTCCCAGTCGGGGTCGGTCATGTCCGTGACCAGCACATCGCCTTTCTGAACCTGATCCATTTCCGACAGATCGGCCACGACCCGAACCGGACCGCTGCCGATGCGCTGACCGATGGAGCGACCTTCACAGATGACTTTGCCCTTTTCTTTCAGCAGGTAGCGCTCCATCAGGTTGGTGGATTCCTGACTTTTTACAGTTTCCGGGCGGGCCTGAACAATAAACAGCTTGCCGGTATCGCCGTCCTTGGCCCACTCGATATCCATCGGGCGCTGGTAGTGCTTTTCGATGATCAGGGCCTGTTTAGCCAGAGCCATGACTTCATCGTCAGTAATACAGAAACGGTTGCGATCCGCCTCGTCGACGTCCACTGTTTCAACCGATTTGCCGGCCGAGGCCTCGCTGCCGTAAATCATCTTGATGGCCTTGGCGCCAAGATTGCGTCGCAACACGGCGTGCTTGCCCTGCTCCAGAATCGCCTTGTGAACATAGAACTCGTCCGGGTTGACCGAACCCTGCACCACGGTTTCACCGAGACCGTAAGACGCAGTAATAAATACCACACCGTCAAAACCGGATTCGGTGTCCATGCTGAACATCACACCGCTGGCGCCGATCTCCGAGCGCACCATGCGCTGAATACCCGCCGACAGGGCAACGTCGGCGTGCTCAAAGCCCTTGTGAACACGGTAAGCAATCGCGCGATCATTGTAGAGTGAGGCGAAGACTTCCTTGATCGCGATTTTGACGTTGTCCAGGCCGCGAATATTGAGGAAAGTTTCCTGCTGACCGGCGAAGGAAGCATCGGGCAAATCTTCAGCCGTTGCCGAAGAACGCACGGCGACGGCTATTTCGGCATTGCCTTCTGCCAGTTCCTCAAAAGCCTGACTCACCGCGGCATCGAGCTGCGCAGGAAAGGGGGTGTCGATAATCCATTGCCGAATATCGCGACCGGTTTCGGTCAGTGTCTTCACGTCATCAACATCGAGACCTTCGAGACGCTGTTTGATACGCTCATTCAAGCCGCTTTGCAGAAGAAAGTCCCGGTAGGCAGACGCGGTGGTAGCAAAACCACCGGGCACGGAAACCCCTGCGCCGGAAAGCTCGCTGATCATCTCGCCCAGTGATGCGTTTTTACCGCCCACACGCTCGACATCATCCATGCCAAGCTCTTGAAACCAAAGAACGTATTCAGACAAAACGGGTTTCCTCTAGTGAATAAGGTACGTGCTTTAAAGATCGCGTATGATACTGGAACTCGGCCAGAAATTCGCCCTATAAGAGGCCCCGTATTGTGACAGAAATGACCAAAAGAACGGCATTTTTCATCTCTGACAGCACCGGTATCACCGCAGAAGCATTGGGCAGCAGCCTGTTGGCCCAGTTTGAGGGCCTGAAATTTGAAAGGATTATCCTGCCTTATATCGACAATGCCGAGAAGGCCCGTTCTGCCGCCGAAAAGATAGGTCGGGTCGCCGCCCGCGACGGCAGCCAACCGATCGTGTTTGACACCATCGTCAACGAAGAGGTTCGCAGAGTAATCAAGGGCAGCGCAGGTTTTACCGTGGACATCCTGTCCACCTTTCTGACCCCCCTGGAAGAAGCGCTTGGCACCAAATCCTCGTTTACCGTAGGGGGCGCCCACAGCGTCTCTAACGAACCCAATTACAAACACCGGATCGATGCGGTGAACTACGCACTGGACAACGACGACGGTGCCAAGATTGACCGCTACCATCAGGCTGAGCTGATCCTGATCGGGGTGTCGCGCAGCGGAAAGACCCCCACCAGCCTGTATCTGGCTCTGCAGGCGGGGGTCTTTGTCGCCAATTATCCCCTGACCGAAGACGACCTGGATAATGGGCGAATTCCCAAACCTCTGGCCCCTTTCCGCGACAAACTCTACGGTCTGACGATCGAACCTGAGCGCCTGTCTACCATTCGCACCGAGCGACGGGCCAATGCTCGCTACTCCACCCTGGCGCAATGTGAATACGAGGTTCGTCAGGCGGAAATTATGTTCAACCGCTTCGGCATCCCCTATATTGAATCGACCCACGCGTCGATTGAAGAAATAGCCACCCGCATACTGGTGGATGCCGGACTTCGGGGACACAGTAAGTAAATGCAGGAAGCAAAACACGATACAGCGCTGATTCTGCCCGGGGGCGGCGCCCGGGCCGCTTATCAGGTTGGTGTTATCAAGGCCCTGGCCACGCTGCACGGCAATCGCGAATACAATCCCTACCGGATTCTCTGTGGCACCTCGGCCGGGGCGATCAACGCCGTTGCACTGGCCACCAAGGCCGAAAACTTCGGCAACGCCGCTGACTGGCTTGAATCACTCTGGTTAAACCTCAGCACCGACCAGATTTATCGCTCCGACTGGCTGGGCGTGATGAGTAATGCCTGGCGCCTGCTGTTGTCGCTGTTTAATTCCGGTATAGCGGTCGGGCGCCCGGTCGCGCTGCTCGACAACTCGCCCCTGCATGAACTGCTGCGCAAGAATCTCGACTTCGGCGCCATTTCAGAAAACATCGCCGCCGGCCATCTCGAGGCTCTCAGCCTTACCGCCATGGACTACACCCAGGGCGTGTCGATCAGCTTTTTTCAGGGCGGCCCGGAGCGGGCAGGATGGCAGCGCTGGCGTCGCCAGGGGGTGCCCACACCCCTCGATATTTCGCATGTGATGGCCTCAACCGCCATCCCGACGATTTTTCCGCCCCAGCGCATCGGCCGCAATTATTTTGGTGATGGTGCCCTGCGGCAGCTGACTCCGATCAGCCCGGCCCTGCATCTGGGCGCCCAGCGCGTCTTGATTATTCCGGCAAACGGTCACCGCCGGGAATATCGGCGCCCTATTCAAAAAATTCAGTCACCCGCCTTTGGTCAGATTATCGGCCACCTGCTCAACAGCGCCTTTGTCGACAGCATCGAAACCGATATTGAAAGACTGGAGAGGATCAACCAGTTGATTCGCCTGATGCCGGAGCAGGATTCCTTTACCGACCACAAGCTGCGCCCGATTGACGCGCTGGTGATCTCGCCCTCGCAGGATATTGACGCTATCGCTGATGACTTTGTTCATGGCTTGCCGCGCAGCATCCGGACATTTTTGCGCGGCAGCGGTAATCGCAGCGCCGGCGGCGTTAATATCGCCAGCTATCTGCTGTTTACCCATAAATTCAGCGAGCGGCTGATTCAGCTCGGTTACAACGACGGCATGGAAAATATTGAAGAGTTGCGGCGGTTTGTTTACGGGGATTAATTCGCCAGCGCGCGACAGAGCTTATCTTGCCTGTCGGGAAGCTCAAACCTGAATATTGGGCGCATGACCGATAATGGCGTACAGCCCTGTGAACTTAACCGCAGGCTCACCGCCTTGCAGAATTCGGGTCTGCAATTCGATTTTTGCCTTGCCGCGCTCTTCAAACTGCTGCAAAAAAATCTCCCAGTCGCCTTCAGTCACTGGCAGTGACGAGGCGACAATATCGCCTGGCACCGGTGCAAGGTAGTCTATTTCACCGCGGGCAACGACGATATTCGGATCAATTCCGGCCTCACGGCAGCGCAGGTATACCATGCCCCAGCCCGCCATAACCGCCACCACATAGAGACTGCCGCCAAAGGCCGTGTGCTTGTCGTTGATGCTCGGCCCGAGTGGCGCTCGCAGGGTCAGCGATTGGCTGTCGTAGTCAGCCACCTCGATTTCCAGCGCCCGGGCCGTCGGCAGGTGAGTCTGAACGAATTCGGTCAGTTTGTGGGCTACGTCTTTCATCAATTCGCCTTGAACAGCAAATCAATCAGCGATTTCGCCGCCAGATAGGGCGTGGTCTTGCCTTCGGTTACCTGGCGATCCAGCTCGGGCATCTGTTTTTTAACTTCCGGATTCTGCTTGAGCTTGAGGTCGAGCATTTCATGAAGCAATTTGTGCATCCACTCCTGAGCCTGGCGGGCACGCTTCTCGTGAAAAGCCTTGTTCTTGATGGCATCGATCTGAAAGTCCGAGATCATGCCCCAGACCTCCTCGATATTTTCCTTTTGCAGCGCCGAGCAGGTTTTTACCTGTGGCGTCCAGAAGCTGGTGTGACGCAGCAAATGCAAGGCGTTCTGGTAGTGACGCCGGGTCTGCTGGGCCATATTGAGGCTGTCGCCATCGGCCTTGTTAATCACCAAAGCATCGGCCAGTTCCATAATGCCCTTCTTGATGCCCTGCAACTCATCACCCGCATTGGGCAGCATCAGCACCATGAAAAAATCGACCATACTGGCCACTTCGTATTCCGACTGCCCGACCCCAACGGTTTCTACGAGTATCACGTCATAGCCAGCCGCCTCACAGAGCAGCATGGTCTCGCGGGTTTTCAGTGCGACACCGCCAAGCGCGCCTTCGGAGGGTGACGGTCGGATAAAAGCGTTGTCCATTCGCGACAATTCTTCCATCCGGGTTTTGTCCCCGAGAATGGAGCCGCCGGCGATGGGAGAGCTCGGATCAACGGCCAGCACGGCAACCTTCTTGCCCTGCTCGATAACCGTCTGACCGAAGCTTTCAATAAAGGTAGATTTGCCCACGCCGGGGATGCCGGTGATGCCCACTCGAATGCTGTTGCCCGTATAAGGCAGCACCGCCTCCAGCAGGCGCTGGGCCTCCTCGCGGTGCTCAGCCCGCTTGCTTTCCACCAGCGTGATGGCCTTGGCAAGTGCACGGCGATTGCCCTGGCGGAGCTGGTCAATATCAATACTCGTCATTCTATTCGAGTGTCCATAACAAAAAGCCCGGCTAAAGCCGGGCCTGAAGTATCAAACCGCATGGGCCTGACAATTAAATGCCCGCGAATCAGCTTTTGTAATTCGCGTTGATGGAGTCAAGCACTTCACGCGCCGCTTTCGGGATCTGGGTGCCGGGCCCAAAAATACCTTTTACGCCCGCCTTATTCAGGAAGTCGTAGTCCTGCCGCGGAATAACGCCACCGGCAACCACGATAATATCGTCGGCTCCCTGCTTCTTCAGCTCTTCGATCAAAGCCGGTACCAGTGTCTTGTGGCCGGCAGCCTGCGACGAAACACCGACTACGTGAACGTCGTTCTCGATCGCCTGCTTGGCCACTTCTTCGGGCGTGGAAAACATGGGCGACAGGTCGATATCAAAACCCACATCTGCAAAGGCTGTCGCAATTACCTTGGCACCGCGATCGTGTCCATCCTGGCCCATTTTACACACCAGCATACGGGGACGACGGCCATGCTTTTCAGTGAAAGCCTCGATATCGGCGGAAATTTCGTTCCAGTTGTCGTCGTTCTGATAGGCGCTGCCGTACACACCAGATACCGTTTGAGCCTGCGCATTGAAGCGACCGAATTCGCGCTCCATGGCAAAGGAGATTTCACCTACGGTAGCACGAACCCGGGTGGCTTTCACCGCCAGATCCAGCAGGTTGCCTTCACCGCTTACGGCGCACTGGTAAATCGCTTCCAGCGCATCTTCAACCGCTTTTTCATCGCGGCTGGCACGAATACGCTCCAGCGCTGCCACCTGAGACTTGCGGACTTTCTCATTGTCGATATCGAGAATATCCACGTCATCTTCGGTTTCCAGACGGTATTTGTTTACACCGACAATCACGTCTTCGCCGCGATCGATGCGGGCCTGCTTGCGCGCAGCGGATTCTTCGATGCGCAGTTTGGGCATGCCGGTTTCGATGGCCTTTGCCATACCGCCTTTTTCTTCCACTTCCTGGATCAGCTCCCAGGCTTTTTCGGCGATGTCGTTGGTCAGCGACTCCATCATGTAGGAACCACCCCAGGGATCAACCACCTTGGTGATGCCGGTTTCTTCCTGGATGATGAGCTGGGTGTTGCGAGCAATGCGGGCCGAGAACTCAGTCGGCAGTGCAATTGCTTCGTCCAGCGCGTTGGTGTGCAGCGACTGGGTGCCGCCGAATACTGCGGCCATCGCCTCAATCGTGGTACGAACCACGTTGTTGTAGGGGTCCTGCTCGGTCAGCGACCAGCCGGATGTCTGGCTATGGGTGCGCAGCATTTTCGACCGCGGGTTCTTTGGTTTGAACTCATCGACAATGCGAGCCCAAAGCAAACGCGCGGCGCGGAGTTTGGCGATCTCCATATAGAAATTCATGCCAATGCCCCAGAAAAAGGACAGGCGCCCCGCGAATTTGTCGATATCCAGACCCGCCGCCAGTGCGGTGCGAATATATTCTTTACCGTCGGCCAGGGTATAGGCCAGCTCCAGCGCCGCATCGGCACCGGCTTCCTGAATGTGGTAGCCGGAAATGGAGATGGTGTTGAACTTGGGCATGTGATCCGACGCGTAAGCAATGATATCGCCGATAATTTTCATCGACGGCTGCGGCGGATAAATGTAGGTATTGCGCACCATGAATTCTTTCAGAATGTCGTTCTGAATGGTGCCCGACAGCTGCTCCTGGCTGACGCCCTGCTCTTCAGCCGCGACAATATAGCCGGCCAGCACCGGCAGCACCGCGCCATTCATGGTCATGGACACGGAAACCTTGTCCAGCGGAATGTCGTCAAACAGCACTTTCATGTCTTCGACAGAGTCGATGGCCACACCAGCCTTGCCGACGTCACCCGTAACGCGCGGGTGATCGGAGTCATAACCGCGGTGGGTCGCCAGGTCAAACGCTACCGAGACCCCCTGCCCGCCAGCAGCCAGTGCCTTGCGGTAAAAGTTATTGGACTCTTCGGCGGTGGAGAAACCTGCATACTGGCGAATGGTCCAGGGACGACCGGCATACATGGTCGGCTGAGGCCCCCTGATAAAGGGCTCCATACCCGGCATGGTGTCAGTGTAAGGCAGTCCTTCGATGTCTTTCTTGCTGTACAGCGGATTGACGTCAATGCCTTCCGGTGTATGCCAAACCAGATCGTCCAGGCTTTTACCACCCTTGCTCATCTGCTTGTTGGCAAGTTCATCCCAGGCTTCGCGAGTCGCCTCGGGTGCGTTGTAGTCCTTGTCTGCCATATGCTGTTACCTGTCAGTGATAGCGCGGCCAGAGATTGCCCGGCCAGTAATAAGGTAGGTCAGTGATCGTCGCCGGGCTGGTTGATCTCGACCAGCACGCCATCGCAGCTTTTCGGATGAATGAAGATCACTTTGGAGTTGTGTGCGCCCGGGCTCGGTTCTTCTGAAAGAAACTGATAGCCCTTGGCTTTCAGGCGCGCCACATCCTCTTCGATATTGTCGCTGCGAAAGCAGATATGGTGCAGGCCACCTGGCTTTTTCTCCAGGTATTTGGCAATCGGGCCTTCGCCATTCAGGGGGTGCACCAGCTCGATACTGGTTGCAGGCACCGGGAAAAACGCGGTTGATGTCTTGGCGTCAACCACGTCTTCAGTGCCTTCAAAATTCAGCTGAAAATCTTCCTTGAAACGCGCAATCGCCTTTTCCAGTTCAGGGACGGCGATGGCGATATGGTCAAGTGCGGTGATCATGGTTTACTCCGGTGTTTGCTACTTTGCGCAATCTTCAACAGGGAGACGCTGCACGGGAGACGGGAGACGCAAAAGCGCGCCCCGTTCCGGTTTGTCTTGGCGTCTTCCGTCTCCCGTCTCCCGTCCAGCGTTCTGCGAATTTACGCACCCATTCCCCGAAGGAACTCTGCCGTCTTCACCTTACGGCGCTCGGCAATTTCCTCCGGAGTTTCAATCACGATTTTCTCGTCCGGTGTCACCTTGAAGACCGGCTCGCCCTTCTTGATGATCACGCCATCACCATCGATCAGGCATTTCTCGACGGTACCTGCGAACGGAGCAACCACCTTGTTGAACATCTTCATGACTTCAACAATGTAGAGCACGTCACCGGCTTCAAAGTGATCGCCTTCGTTCACGAACACATCCATGCCCGGTGCTTCGCGGGGGTAGAACATACCGCCGCTGGCGGCGAGGATCTCGTCGGACTTGGCTGCCGGCGGGGGCACCAGCACCTTGGCCATACGATCCTGCAGTTCTTTCTCGGTCAGGCGATCGGGTATTGAGATGCTCAGGTCCGCGTTCACTTTGAGGTCGTGGAACTTGGTCTTGCGTGCGATGTAAGTCAACACCGACAGCAGTTCGGTACCGGCCTGATAGCCCGCGTGCGCCTGCTGCGCCTCGCCCCACTGTTTCTTGGTGATGCCCTTGGGCGCCTTGTCGGAGGCCAGTGCCGCCTGCAGTTCGCCGAAGTCGTCCGTGCCGAGTTTCTTTTTCAGACTGGCGTAGAAACTCAACGCTGCCTGCAGTACCTCATTGTCATGATCCCAGATCATGTGACGCGCCGGTTTGCCGGCCTCGTAATCCATGTTAAGGAAGTGGTACAGCTCGGCCAGCAGCTCGATCGGGTTGACCGTCCATTCAACAGACTTTTTGCTGACTTTCACCGCATCTTTATGAATGCTCAGCCAGCCCGCCATGTAATGCGGCTCACCAAACAGACGTTCCAGCGGGCGGGTGATCAACAGCTGTTTGATATCCAGCGCATTGGCCCATGCCTTGGCAGTTTTCGGGTCGGCCTCTGCCAGGTATCGCTGCTTGATCTGGCCATAGGCAAAATCCAGATCAATTTGTGAGGCCGCCTCTCTCAGTTCACCTACCGCCGTCAGATAGGGAACGATAAAGCGGGTGCTGGGGCGGGCATTGATACCATTGCCCAGAAACCAGTACACCAGACCGTAGTGGAATTGCAGGTTGGTGGCCAGATCTTTGCCCCGCAGCTCAGTGCGACGCAGGATTTCAGCCAGCTTGGTGTAGCTGTCGAGGCGGTTCTGACCGGTGGTCAGCAACAGGGCGATATTGGAGTCATAAGCCCCCGCCAGGTGGTACTTCATAAACACATCCGTGTCGGGATTGTGCATGGAAATACCCTGGTCATCACGGATCTCACCCTCCAGCGCATCCGACCAGTATTCGATAATACCGCCCGCATGGGGCTGCAGCGCCTGGTTGGTAGCGTTCATGCGCGCTTCAACTGAGGCGGGCTCGCGAACGATACGCTCAGGCTTGGGCAGGCGTTTGCCGTGACGGGCAATGAGCGCCATCACTTCCACCAGGCTCTCGGCGATAAAGAAGTCGCTGGGGTCGTCGGGGTTAACGAACTTCAGCTTGTAGCACAATTCGGTAACCCGGTGCTCTACCTGAATCCGGGTGTTCATTTCCATGAAGTAGTGCGCTTCGCCATCGACGATACATTCAAAGGTGCCGACCGAGTCCAGCTTCACCGCTTCACCGAAAACGGCGCCCTCTTCTTCCATGCGCGTCAGGATCTCGAGATCCTTTTTAAGCTGGGTCACTTCGGCGCGACGCCCGGCAGCACTGGCTTCTTCAATCGCCGCTTCCAGTTCTTCAACGGTGACCGATACTTCCAGCAGCTTCTGCTCGTGCATCTGCAGGGAGCAGTCGCGACCACCCATGGTCATGCACCACTCACCGTTACCCACCACCTGGATTTCCTGGTGTCGGGTGGTGTCGATATTCATTTCAATCAGAACGTTTTTATTGTCGCCCACACCGTTGGTCTTGAGCTCAATCAAGCATTCCTTAACCAGCGACGGAACCGGGGCGGCGGCCTGTTCAACGCGCTCTTCCAGAGTCTTGCCCTTGTAGGAGTTGGCTGACTGAAGAATGCGCTGACCTTTACCACCGCCTCCGGCGATGGCTTTCAGGCGAAAACGATTATTTGGCTTTTCGGCCAGCATGCGCTTGGCTTCAACTTTTAGCGCCTCGCCAATATCATTGGCGTCGATAACATCGATACCGGCATCGTAAGAGGCCGCGAGCAACGCCAGCGCTTTCTCTTCGTCATCCTTGCATTTGGAGAAATCGACTTTCAGCTTGTGGTCTTTGGCACACTTCTCCAGACCGTTCTTACCGTATTTGGCAAACAGAGCAAGGCTGGTCGCATTGTTCACACCGGGGGTTACCGATACGCCGGTTTCCAGTGCCGTGCGCTTGGCCTGATCTTTCATGCCAGCCGCTTTCTGAGTGTAGGAACAGGGGCCGATAAAGTTCAGGCCGGCCTCTTCCATCGCTTCAACCATCTCGGCATCTTCAGACATGAAGCCGTAGCCCGCGAAAATGGCGTTGTAACCATTATCCTTGGCGATACGAACGATCTGCTGGATACGCTTGCCGCGCTCTTCCTTGTTGGCACCGGTATAATCCGGCACCCGGTGAACGCGGTCCGGGTCGGTCAGACTGCGCAATTCCGGCGCCAGTGCGTTGGTGTAGGTAATGGAGTCTTTCTCCGACAGCAAAATGCCGTAACCGTTGACACCCATTTCATCGAAGACATCCATGGCTTCCTTGCGAATGGGGCCGCGACAGATGATCAATGGTTTCAGGTCTTCACAGGAGAAGCTGCGCACCCACGTCGACGGTGAATTAGACAGCTTGCGATCCGCGTGGATCAGCGGGTTGTTCAGGTAGTAGTTGTTGCTTTGCACGAGTGTGTTCCCCTTGTAATCCGATTTGCCGTTTCAGTGACGTCAGTGGAATTCGCGTTGCGGTCCGCCCATGGGTTCGGGCTTGTAGCTCGCCATGTGCAGTTGCAGCTGCTCGGCGATGACCTGTCGCAAATCCGACGGCATAACAATTTGTGAGATGGATCCGAGGCTCAAGGCCTCATTGGGGTTCATCAGCTCGCGCTCGTAGCGCTGGGCCAGTTGGGCTTCTTCGGCTTTCTGCCACGCGGCCACTTCAGCCTTGGCATCTTTTTCCGACAGCCCCTGTTTCATGGCCTTGGCAATACGGTCTTTCAGAGTGCTGCGAATGGCGCGCAGTTCGTCTTTGTAGACGTACTCAACACCAGCCGGGCCCATAACTGCCAGGCGGGTAGTCGGCAGTGCGCAGACAAAGTCGGCACCGGTCGGGTAGTTGTTGAACGAAGCGTAAGCACCACCAAAGGCGTTGCGGATAATGATCAAAAAGCGCGGAGTGCGGAGATCGACTATAGCGTCGAGCATGGCGCGACCGGCCTGGACAATACCGCCCTCTTCCTGCTCGCGACCGGGCAGGAAGCCGGTGGTGTCTTCCATAAACATCACGGGAATGTTGTAGACATTACAGAAGCGAATAAAGCGGGCATTTTTGTAGGCTGCACCGATATCGATCTGACCGGAAGCCACTGCCGAGTTGTTGGCAACGAAACCCACAACATTGCCGCCAATACGGCCAAAGGCGGTAATGGTATTGCGGGCACGTTCCCCCTGAACTTCGAAGTAGTCACCGTGATCACACATCTGCTGAATGATGATGCTGATATCGAAGGGCGTATTAAAACCGGTCGGGCTGTTGAAAGATTTCTTCAGCAGCAGGTCGATGTCCCAGGTTTTGCGGTCAATCGGGTCGGAGGTTGGCTGAAACGGCGCCTGCGATGCATTGTTATCGGGCAGGTAGTTCAGCAATTGCTTGACCTTGTTCAGCGCGGCCACTTCATCGGGAACGACAAAGTCGGTGACGCCGGACTGGGAGTGAACTTTGGGGCCGCCCAGATCATCGGCAGTAACGTCTTCACCCAGCACCGATTTGACGACACCGGGGCCTGTCAGACCAAAGAAGGTGTCGTTGGGCTGAACCACAAATGAGCCCTGGCGCGGCAGGTAAGCGCCGCCACCGGCGTTGTAGCCGAACATGCACATGATCGACGGTACCACACCGTTTATGCGGCGCAGCGCGGTAAAGGCCTCGGCATAACCGTCCAGTCCACCCACACCGGCGGGAATAAAAGCACCGGCCGAATCGTTCATACCCACCAGCGGAATACCCAGCTTGCCGGCCAGCTCAAACAGTCGAGCCAGCTTGCTGCCGTTAGTGGCGTCCATGGAGCCGGCACGCACGGTGAAGTCGTGGCCGTAAATCGCCACATCGCGACCGTTAACCTTGATGATGCCGGTTACCAGCGAAGCGCCGTCGAGGTTTTTACCCCAGTTCTGGTAGAGAATCTTGGGTTCAGTACCCGGATCCTTGAGCACCTGAATGCGCTCCCAAACGGTCATGCGCTTCTTCTGGTGCTGTTTCTGAATGCTTTTTACGCCCGCAGCCTTGTAGGGTAGCTGGAGCAATTCATGGCCCATCATCAGGGTGGTTTCGTACAGGCCGGGGTCATAATCGAGCTGACCAGGAACGGTGAATTCAACGTCCTTGGCCTGCTCAAACGGGTTTGTCAGTGTCGGGGCGATCTGCGATTTTTTTGTCATGCTTCCTGTCTCAGCAACTAAAGTTGAGGCTTGATTAAGCAACTGACGATGGCGGAGGGCTGGTTACAGGCGGGCAAAGGTCGCTCACCTGCCGCAGGAATTTTCCCTGACGGCCCACTCTTTTGAATCGAAAGTTGACAAAGAACACTTACCTTTCAAGGGTTTAAGTCGGTGTTCTTCGGCTTCAGGCGGGCGACAACATTAATTGCATAGGGGGGCCGTGTCAATGTACAAAGCGGACACTAAATGCTGTCTAATCCGGCAATCTAGCTGGATTTCAACAAGTTGTGGTCGATACAATAGCGCCCCACACCTCACCAGAGCTGCCCCCCTACACCATGGCGTCGTTCACGGTTCGCGAACTAACCTACCAATCCGACAGCAGCCTTCTCTTTGAAAGGGTGCGCGACCTGCCCTGCCCGGTGTTTCTGGACAGTGCCTGGCCCTATTCCGAGCGCGGCCGCTACGACATTATCAGCGCCGCACCGCTGAAAACACTTTCACTTTCAAAATCAAATAGTAAAGATAGCTTTTTAGAATCATTCGAACAGCTGTCCGCCCTCTGGCAAACGCTGCCCGCCGCAGATATCGACGTAGAGCTGCCATTTTGCGCCGGCATCATTACCGCCCTGAGCTACGATGGCGGCCGATTTCTGGCAGGCGTCGGCGCTGCCGAGTCCAGCTACCGCCTGCCGGATCTGTTCGCCGGCCTTTACAGCTGGGCGATCGTCGCCGATCACCTCGATAAACGCCGCTTTCTGGTGAGCCACCCGGCCACACCGGCCGCCCTGGTCAGCGATATAGAAGCCCGCCTGAGCGATGCGACGTCTCTGCCAGCCAAGCCCGCTTTCTGCGTTACTGGAAAGCTTGAAACTAATTTAGATTCAGATAATTACAATAGACTCTTCACGCGGGTTAAAGACTATATTCGGGCTGGCGACAGCTACCAGATCAATCTCGCCCGGCGCTTTGAAGCGCCCTGCGAGGGAGACTCCTGGGCGGCCTATCGACAGCTGCGAATGGTGGCTGCCGCCCCCTGGTCTGCCTATCTTGAGCTGCCGGACAGTCAGGTCCTGTGCCTGTCACCCGAGCGTTTTATTGAAGTCCGCTCCGGAAAAGTCAGCACCGTCCCGATCAAGGGCACGGCGCCCCGCTCTCCCATTCCGGAGAAAGATCGGGCTCTGGCCGATGCGCTCGCCGCCAGCGCCAAGGATCGGGCAGAAAACCTGATGATTGTCGATTTGCTCCGCAACGATATTGGCCGCTGCTGCCAGCCCGGCAGTATTCAGGTGGACAAGCTGTTTGAGTTACAGACCTTTCAGACCGTGCATCACCTGGTAAGCACCATCAGCGGCACACTGGCACCGGGCTACACGGCGCTCGACCTGCTGGCGGCCTGCTTCCCCGGCGGCTCCATCACCGGCGCGCCGAAACGCCGGGCAATGGAGATCATTCACGAGCTTGAGCCACACGAACGCTCAATCTACTGTGGCTCG
>PAKT01000059.1 GCA_002710725.1 Spongiibacteraceae bacterium | reverse complement strand
GCGGGCCTGGCGTTCGTGGTCGAAAAGGCTGATTTCGGAAAAGAGTTCCGTGCTGCGCTGCTGAACCGATTCAAACTCCGTGCAATGCAGGGCCAGTGAATCGACCGCGCCGCGCAGGGTATAGCGCTCCAGTTTGAGGAGCACCAGCGACAGTAACTGGCGCCGATCGAAATGGGCGTGAGAGACCGGCATAACCAGCTCATCGTGCTCGCCGTTGCAGTAACAGAACTGCCAGCGCAGCTGACGACAGACCCATTGTTTGAGTTGTAGATAGTGCCCGAGCTCATCGAGCAGACCGGCCAGTGGAAAGCGCAGTTCCTCGCTGCGGGTCAGTTCGCCATTGAACTGGCGTTCACTGAAAAAAACATCCGGCGGCTGAAAATAGGGGCGGGGGTCGGCTGTACTGCCGTAAAGCTGGTTGAGCAGCCGACTGAAACCCTTGCCAAAACGGCGGTTCAGGGCGCTGTCGGGCAGAGCCTTGAGTTCGCCCAGTGTATTCAGACCGAGCGTGAGCAGGCGTTCCTGTTGCTGTTTGTCGCAGGGCAGATGGGCGCTGGGTTGCCGGTTGAGCTGATCGATGACCGTCGCCTCGTTGAGCTGGCCGTCAGCGTCCAGCAGGGTGGTGATATCGAGCTGACCGTAACTCAGCAGGGTGGCGGCCCAGGGCGTATGTCCCAGCCCATAGCTGGCCGGAATGCGGCGCTTGCGAAAGCCGCTGCGCAGCCGCCGGAACAGGGGCTTGAAGCCGTCGAACAGTTTCAGTGAGCCGCAAATATTCAGCAGCAGGCAGTCGGGCTTAGCCAGGCTGACTTCGGGCGTAAAGCGGTAGGCCCAGAGGGCGAGCTGGGCTAGACGTTGCTGCATTCGCTCGGTATCGGGCGGGCGGCACTGCAATTCCGGGCACAGGCTGCGCGCCGTGCTCAGGGACTGACCGGGGCGAACACCGGCCGCTGCGGCTGTCCGGTTAACCTCGTCTATCCGGCTATTCAGCAGCAGGGCCTGCGGGCCCAGCTGGCGTTGCTCCGGGGCCAGAGACTGATCCAGCAGCAGGCGGGGAAAACGAATGCACAGCCACATCAATGGATTTCCAGTAAGGGTGCGGTCTGAGCCCTGGACCGGGTTTGGGCCAGACGCAGGCGACTTTTGCGCCGCAGCGGTTTGCGCGCTACCGGCCAAAGGCTGGGAGGCTGCTGTTGATGCAAAAGAAAGGGCTTGCGAGGCAGAACAAGCTGCTGCCCGGATGGGCCGCCGCTCTGTTTGAACAGCTCCAGTGCCAGCTGCTGTTCACCGGCCTGCAGCCGGATTCTCAGGGGCGCGGGCGAGCTTTGCTGGCGGCAGTTTTCACTGCGAAAGTGAATGTGCCAGCAGTGATGTTCTCTGGCTGCCAGCTGCAGGCGGCGCAGGTCGCGGTCGCTCAGGCGCTGTCTGCCGGTCCAGTTCAAGACGGCGGCGCAGGTCGCTGAGCGCAGCAATTCTTCGCCGGCCCAGAGCTGTTCGGTCAGGCTGCTGGTTTCAATAAACAGACAGTGATTCAAACGAAAGCCGGCCTGTTTCAACGCCGGCGCGCTGGGCCTGAAGGGTGGGTTCAGCCAGACGATGGTCTGCTGCTGGCTGAGACTGGACAGGGCGGGCGTCAACAGGCTCAGCTCGCCAATGCCGCTGTAGTCGCAGAGCAATTCTGTGCTTCCAGCCACGGGCCAGCCACCACTGTGTAGCGCCCGGTCCAACGCGGAATAACCACTCTTGATGCTGCCATGGGCGGCAGCCGTCGTGTTGCGTTGGGAGCCGCGCCACAAGCGGGGGTTTTCCAATAAGTGTGTTATCTCAGACATAACGCATGTATTTCTAGCAATAAAAGGCGGTCCACCGGTTAGGTAGAGAACTCTCGAGTACTGTATAAATATACAATACTCTTGATTGCGTCCAAAGGCTACCCTCAGAATGAGGCTGTACCTTTAGAAAGGGTTCCATTGATATGCTTGGGAAATAGTTGCCCGAATCGGCTCAGATAGTATGTCGAGTAACGCGTGCTGGGTGGGGCTTGAACGATCCGTAATAAAACACGCCTTGTGAGGCTGTTCTGGCAGTGTAATGATCGCTTCATCCCCCTCTGTGTGGAACATAATAATAATGACGGGAATTTCCTGCTGTCGCCTTTTTGTAATCAGTGGGGCCATGCTGCTGGCTGCCGCTTGTGGAGATCGCTCGGGTCAGCCGCAAACTATCCCGGAGGCGTCCCTTGCCGTCGATAAGGGTGACTGGGCGAGTTACCTGGGTGACCAGAATGCGTCACATTATTCGCCGCTGTCAGAGATTAACCGGAACAATGTAACTCGGCTGGAGCCTGCCTGGCGCTATAGCAGTGACGCCTCATCTGGTGATGGGCTCCAGTTACAAACCAATCCCCTGATTGTCGATGGTGTGCTCTACGGTTTGACCCCGGAGTTGGCAGTCTTTGCACTGGATGCGGCGACCGGGCGCGAGCTCTGGACCTTCAAGACACCGCGGGCATTGAGTTTATTGCCCAACCCCGGGCGGGGCTTGGCACTATGGCTGGGCAACGGCGCTGCCCGGCCACGTCTGTTGGTGACCGCGGATTACTACCTCTATGCACTGGACGTGCGCACGGGCGAGCGGATCACAACTTTTGGCGATGATGGCCGGGTGGATTTACGGGAAGGGTTTTCCGATATCGACCCGAAGTCGATAACGGTCAATGCCACGTCACCGGGTGCGCTTTACGAGGATAAGTTGATTTTGGGCTCTCGCGTGTCGGAGTTCGGTGGCGCTTCGCCTGGCGATATCCGCGCCTACAATGTGGTGACTGGCGAACAGGAATGGCTATTCCGCACCATTCCGGCTAACGGGGAGGCCGGTGAAGATACTTGGCCGCCAGATGCAAGAAAAACATCCGGCGGGGCAAACTCATGGGCCGGCATGACGGTGGATACGCAGCGTGGCCTGGTGTTTGCACCAACGGGATCGGCCACCTTTGATTTCTATGGCGGGGATCGTGAAGGCGACAACATCTACGCGAACACCCTGCTGGCCTTGGATGCAACGACGGGAGAGCGAGTTTGGCACCAGCAACTGGTGCGCCACGATTTATGGGATCGCGATCTGCCTGCGCCGCCCAATCTTATTACGCTGGAGCTGAAAGGACGGAAGGTAGAGGCGGTGGCTCAGGTCACCAAAACGGGGCATGTTTTTGTGTTTGAGCGGAAAACAGGGGAGCCGGTATTTCCGCTGAAAGAGGTGATCGTTGGAGGGAAGGCCCTGCCCGGTGAATACGCCCCCGCAACGCAGCCTCTGCCGGATTTGTTGCCTCCCTTTACCCGGCAAACACTGGGGCCCGAAGATTTGTCGACGCGAACACCCTTGGTCGCTGAGGTCGTGCGTCGCAAATACGAGCGCTTGGCCTACGAAGGGCTATACACCCTGCCAAGCCTGGAAGGCACTCTGGTCTACCCGGGCATTGATGGTGGAGCGGAGTGGGGCGGTGCCGCCTGGGATGAGCATTCGCAAACGCTGTTTATCAATGCCAATGAAGTCCCCTACGTGATTCAAATGGTGGCCGGTGCCGCGACTGAAGACGCGGTAAAAACGCCTCGCGTGGCTTATCTGATGGGGTGCTCCGGTTGTCATGGGGTTGATCGGCAGGGGGATGGGCTGACCGTGCCGTCATTGATCGGACTGTCTGGCAGGATGGGGCCTCTACAGGCCTATCGGATTGCCCGCGACGGTCGCGGCCGAATGCCGGCCAATGAGATCCTGCCCTGGTATGGGCTGGCTGCGGTTATTGCTTACCTCTATCTGGCAGATGATGAGCCGGAGCCGGCTGTCCGCCCGGAGCAGGACAGCTTTGAATTTCTCAATGCCGGCTGGCAGAAGTTCGTCGATCCCGACGGTCTGCCGGCCAGCAAGCCACCCTGGGGCACATTAACGGCCATTGATCTGGCCAATGCGTCGATAAAATGGCGGCTCCCGCTCGGGGATTACCCTAAAGCGCTGACGATGGGGTATCAGGGCCTGGGCTCGGAAAACTACGGCGGACCAGTGGTCACGGCAGGTGGTCTGCTGTTTATTGGCGCCACGCCGGATTCAAAGTTCCGCGCCTTTGACAGCGACAGTGGAGAGCTCCTGTGGGAGACGCTGCTGCCGGCCCCGGCTTTTGCCACGCCGGCGGTTTATCGCGCCGGCGGCAAGCAGTACGTGGTGATAGCGGCGGGTGGCGGCAAGCTGGGGCAGGCGCCGGCAGCGGAATATATTGCCTTTGCGCTGCCCGATACGGTCGAGCCGTAATTAGCAATCGAACCCGACAATCAGTCCTGCTGTGGGCGGCGGTTGTGGTGCGGTCAGCGATATATTTTGGAAGTGCAGAGTTTTTGAAAAGTGTTGGATGATCGGGCACAAAAAAGGGGGCGAAGAGCCCCCTCTTTGTGGAATGTCGTGGTCAATCAGGCAACCTGCACCGGAATCGCGTTGCTGCTGTGGCTGACGGTGTTGTCCGGGTTCATGTAGATCAGGCGCGGCTTGAAGTTGATCAGCTCGGCTTCTGAGTAGATGCCGTAGGCGCAGATAATGATGGTGTCACCCACGCCGGCCTTGTGCGCAGCGGCGCCGTTGACTGAAATGATACCGCTGTTGTCTTCACCGCGGATGATATAGGTAGTGAAGCGCTCGCCATTGGTGACGTTGTAGATATCGATCTGTTCGTATTCACGCAGGCCAGCCAGGTCCAATAGCTTGCCGTCGATGGCGCAGGAGCCTTCATAGTTGAGCACCGCGTGGGTAACGGTAGCTTTGTGAAGCTTGGCTTTCAGCATGGTGGACTGCATACGCTGTTCCTTTCTCTCTCTTTGCCTAACGTGCCTGTGCGAACCGGCCCAAATTAATGGGCGGCAAGCATACCCCAGTCGGCGCTGGGATTGAAGTTCAGGGTGACATTATCGATCAGCCGGGTTTCACCCAGGCGGGCCGCCGCCAGTATAACAATCTCTTCGGTGTCCAGAGTTACCTGATCCAGGGTTCTGGCATCGCAGATTGAGAAGTAATCGGGCTCAAAACCGGCACCCAGCAGTGACAGGCGAGCGTGCCGCTCCAGCTCCGCATAGCTGTCAAAGCCACAGGCGATGGCCTCGCGGCACTCCTGCAGGGTCTTGTGCAGGAAAGGGGCCAGTTCGCGATGGGCGCGGGACAGGAAGCCGTTGCGAGAGCTCATGGCCAGACCATCGAGATCGCGGGCTGTGGTGACGCCCTCGATTTCAATGGGCATGCAAAGATCGGCCACCATCTTGCGAATGACGGCGAGCTGCTGGAAATCCTTTTTGCCGAATACGGCGACATCGGGTTGAACGATCTGGAACAGCTTGGTGACAACCGTTGATACACCGTCGAAATGTCCGGGGCGGCTGGCGCCACAGTGGCGTTCGGAGACGCCGGGGACGGAAACGATGGACTGTTCACCCATGCCGTTGGGGTACATTTCGGCTACACCGGGGTGAAACAGGTACTGAACGCCTTCCGCAAACAGCTTTTCCTTGTCGGCGGTCAGGGTACGGGGATACTTGTCGAGATCTTCGTTGGCGCCGAATTGCAGCGGATTGACAAAAATGCTGACCACTACAACCTCGCCCAGTTCATGGGCACGACGAACCAGCTGCAGATGACCCTCATGGAGATTACCCATGGTGGGGACAAAGGCAATGCGTCGACCGTTACGTCGTTCGTTTGCCAGGGCTTCTCTCAGCCGCGCTGTTGTACTGAAGGTTTTCATACCACCCAACTTCCTACTCGTGCCATCGCTGATATGCAGATGCAGGTTGCTGTGATGTCAGTCCGCTTTCGCTGCGGGCTGGCGCCCATCTTCCATGTTGCCGGAAGCCACTGTCGCAGTGTTTACAATGTGTACAAGGGACAGAGGCGGGCAAGTATGCCCCAATCAAGGGGGGGGTTCAATGCTTTTTGGTAACAAATTTCCATCGATTGTGTTACCAAAAGAAGCGGTGTTATAACGTAACATGATAGCCTGAAAGGCCCGCCAGCCGGGGCTTTCAGGGTTTTCGTCTATTCGAAACTGTGTTCGGGGCCCGGAAACTCACCCTGTTCGACCGCGATTTTGTAGTTGGCAAGGGCGGTTTGGATGTCTGGCGCATCCGCAAGGAAGTTTTTAACAAATTTCGGAATTCGGCGGGATACCCCCAGCAAGTCGTGCAGGACCAGCACCTGGGCATCGGTTTGGGGGCCGGCGCCGATACCGATAACCGGTATCGTCAGGGCCTCGCTGAGGCGTTGGCCCAGCTCTGTGGGCACGCATTCCACTACCAGGAGGGTGGCGCCGGCACTTTCCAGTGCCTTGGCATCGGTAATAATCCGGCGGGCCCCGGCTTCGTCCCGGCCCTGTACCTTGAAACCGCCGAGGGCGTTGACCGACTGGGGCGTCAGCCCGAGGTGGCCGCAGACCGGAATGCCGCGCTCGGTGAGCAGGGCAATGCTTTCGGCCAGCCACTGACCGCCTTCCAGCTTCACCATGTGGGCGCCGGACTGCATCAGCGCCGTGGCGTTGTGCAGCGTGTCATCTACGGTGTTGTAGCTGCCAAAGGGCAGGTCGGAGACGATCAGGGCTTTTTCTGTGCCCCGGTCGACACAGGCGGTGTGGTAGCACATGTCCTCGACCGAGACCGGCAGGGTGCTGGTGTGGCCCTGCAGCACATTGCCGAGTGAATCACCCACCAGGATGACATCGATACCGGCCTGGTCGACGAGGCGGGCAAAGGTGGCATCGTAGGCGGTCAGTACGGCGAACTTTTCGCCTTGCGCTTTCTTGGCCGCAAGCGATTGTGGGCTGATTTTGTTCATGGGCGACTCCCGTTACACCAGGCTCGGGTTAAAGTAGTGGCGGCCACTGCGAATGCGCGGAATATAGTCAACCAGTTGCCGGAAGTCACGTTCGTTGTTGGCGAAGTCGATATCTTCGGCATTGATAATCAGCAGCGGTGAAGCATCGTAGTAGTGGAAAAATTCGCTGTAAATTTCGTTGATGGTTTCCAGATAGCTGCGCTCGACCCGTTGTTCGTAGCGAACGCCACGGTTCTGGATGCGACTCATCAATACGTCGGCGGGTGCCTGCAGGTAAATGACCAGGTCAGGTACCGGCGCGTCGAGGGTCAGCTGCTCGTAGACCTTGTCGTAGAGGGCCATTTCGTCGGCGTCGAGATTGGCGCGGGCGAACAGGCGATCTTTTTGCATCAGAAAGTCGGCAACCTGACGGGGCGCGAACAGATCGGCCTGTTTGAGTTCGTCGAGTTGTTCGACGCGCTGAAAGAGGAAAAACAGCTGGGTTGCCAGCGCTGACTGGCGGCGATTTTTATAAAAGCGTTCGAGAAAGGGGTTCTCTTCCGCGCGCTCCAGCATGGTGTGATAACCAAAGTGCTCGGCCAGCTTCTGGGTGAGCGTGGTTTTGCCGACGCCGATCGGGCCTTCGATCGCGATAAAATCCGGAAGCTCGCTCGTTTCAGTCATTTACACTCCATTCCTTCACTCCAGTCGCCAGACATCTTCGCGGCTCGCGTAGTCTAATAGTCTATCCAGACAAGTTCCATCGGGAAGGGTCAGTTCAGGAGCAATTTCTGCCAGTGGAACAACAACAAAGGGGCGCTCCTGCAGGCGTGGGTGGGGCAGGGTCAGCTCGCTGCTGCTCAGCTGCAGGTCGCCGTAAAGCAGGATGTCCAAATCAAGGGTTCGGGCACCCCAGCGAACAGCGCGTACGCGGCCCTGTTGCTGTTCAATGGCCTGCAGGGCGTGCAGTAAGTCGAGGGGCTCCAGAGCGGTGCGCAACTCGGCCACCGCGTTGACAAAGTCGGGTTGCTCGCCGGGGCCAACCGCCTTACTGCCGTAGTAGCTGGAGGTGCACACCAGCTCCATCGACGGGTGTGCCGCCAATGCAGCCAGTGCACGCGCGATTTGGCTGCGCGGGTCATCCAGATTGCTGCCCAGGCCGATATAGCAGGTTTGCATCACGACGAGCGCGGCGGATTCCGGTGGCGCGGTTTGCGGCGGCGACGGCCATTGTTATTGCGGGCGGGGCGGTCGCCGGCGATTTTTTTCTGCATGCCCTCGCGGGTTTCCTCGTCCGCTTCCTGGAATGCGGTCCACCAGGGGCCCAGCTCTTCCGGGATTTCACCGGCCTGTTCGCGCAACAGCAGGAAGTCGTAGCCGGCGCGAAAGTAGCGATGTTCCAGCAGTTCCTGAGCGCGGCGTCCGGTGCGGCGCGGCAGTCGCAGCTGAAGCTCCCAGATATCGCGCATGGGCATGGAAAAACGCTTGGGAATGGAGGTGTGCTGCTGCTGGGCCGACACGCAGTTCTGGGCCGCCTGATGCAGCGCGGGAATCTCGGGGATACCCTCGGCCTGGAGCTGGGCCATTTCCCGGCGCACCACTGGCCACAGCATGACCGCGAAAAGAAAGGCGGGAGTGACCGGCTTGTTCTGGCTGATGCGGGTGTCGGTATTGACCAGGCCCTGTTCGATCAGTGCTGCCGCGCTCGGGTCGTCGCCATCCAATACTGCCTGTGTGGCGGGGAACAGCGGGCGGAACAGGTTGTAGTGCTTCAGCAGGGCATACACCCGCAGTGCCTGACCTTCCATAAACAGCTTGAGCACTTCGTCAAACAGGCGGGCGGCGGGAATCTGTTCCAGCAGTGGTGCCAGCTTTTTCAGGGGCGCGGCGGTACGTGCTTCCAGTGTAAAATCGAGTTTGGCGGCAAAGCGCACCGCGCGCAGCATGCGCACCGGATCTTCCTGGTAGCGGCTGGCGGCATCGCCGATGATGCGCACTTCGCGCTTATTCAGATCGCTCAGGCCGCCGACGTGGTCGAGGACGGTGAACTTCTCACTGCAGTAGTAGAGTGCGTTGACTGTGAAGTCCCGGCGCACAGCATCTTCTTCCAGCGTACCGTAGACATTGTCCCGCAGCAGCATACCGCTTTCCCCGGCGACGGCAGTTTTGCCGTTGCCGTCTTCGTGGTTACCGCGGTAGGTGGTGACTTCGATAATTTCCCGGCCAAAGCGAACATGCACGATCTTGAAGCGGCGGCCAATAATGCGGCTGTTGCGAAACAGCTGGCGCACGTCTTCGGGCGTCGCATTGGTCGCGATGTCAAAGTCTTTGGGTTGTTTGCCCAGCATCAGGTCGCGAACGCCGCCACCGACCAGGAAAGCATCAAAGCCGCCGCTGCGAAGTCGGTGCATGACTTTCAGGGCGCTGTCACTGATATGCTTGCGGGATACCGGGTGTTCGTCGCGACTGAGTATCCGGGGGAGTTTTTCCGAGCCGGTTTTGCGTGTCACGGCAGAGGTGATTTTTGTCCAGAGATTAGCCACTTAGATCCATTCATCAGTTATATAAAACAGGCGAATCAGCCAGCGGCGCATTCTAGCATAGAACAATTTGTGCGCAGCACTTGATTACAGGGGAGGAGGAGAGGAGTAAAAATTGCTGGCCCAGAAATGAAGAAGGGGAAAATAGTGTCTTCCCCATCCAGGTCTCTATGCAATTGTTTTTATTAGTTTTTCTGCTCTTATTATTATTGTTGTCTGTTATTATTCTTATTCGCGTATACCTATAGCACCTACTGTGCCAACTATTAAATATACTTTAAAAACAATAAGATAAGGTATGTGTTCGGTGATTTTGAGGGCTAGGTATTAATGCCTATTGTTACTGTTCTGCCCGCCTGCTGTTACTTTTTACATTTTGGGTAACGTCCCAATAACTTTATTTTGTGACAAAATGGCGCTTTTAAGGAACTTTTCGCAGGGTTTTGTGTACAGCCGTCAATTTTGGGTCTAAGAACCGTGACTGGATCAGGCTGTTTTGGAGGTTTTTTTCCGCGGTATGCCCAGCCGCTGACGTCGTTCCCAGAGGCATTTCCGGCTCACGCCCAGTTTTTGCGCCAGCTCGGTTTCGCTCATGGAGTCCTGGTGCTCGAGCACAAAGCGCTGGAAGTAGTCTTCAAGTGACAGGTCTTCG
Organism: Spongiibacteraceae bacterium; assembly: GCA_002710725.1. Lineage (GTDB taxonomy): Bacteria > Pseudomonadota > Gammaproteobacteria > Pseudomonadales > Spongiibacteraceae > Litorivivens. The sequence goes on along the minus strand of PAKT01000059.1, from coordinate 10,128 downwards.
TTGGGGTCCAGCGCGTTGTTCTTGGGTTTGCTTGCCGGCTCCGACTCTTTGCGAGGCTTGTTGTCCGCCGGCTTTTGCTTGCTGCGCATCTGGCTGACATCTACCAGCTCCAGATCGATATCGAGCAGGTCATTATCGATTTCATTGCCATCGCTGAGAATGACCGCGCGCTCGACGGCATTTTCCAGCTCGCGGATATTGCCCGGCCAGATATAGGTGGTTATGGCTTGAATAGCCTTTGGCGAGAAATACATCTCGTCTTTGCCCAGTCGATCACAGCAGCGTTTGAGCACGGCTTCGGCTATCTCGAGAATATCCTTGCCGCGTTCGCGCAGGGGCGGCAGCTCAAGGCGCACTACACCGATGCGATAGTAAAGGTCTTCCCGGAACTCATGTTCGCGCGCCATGGTCTTGAGGTCGCGGTGGGTGGCGCAGATCAGTCTGACGTCAACAATGCGGGCGTGAACCGAGCCAATGCGGCGAATTTCGTTCTCCTGAATAAAGCGCAGCAGTCGTGCCTGAGCTTCCATGGGCAGCTCGCCAATCTCATCCAGGAAGAGGGTGCCGCCGTCCGCCGCCTCAATCAGGCCGATACGGTTGGCATTGGCGCCGGTAAAAGCGCCTTTTTCGTAGCCAAACAGCTCTGATTCAATGAGCGTTTCCGGAATGGCGGCGCAGTTGACCGAAATAATGGGTTTGTCGGCGCGGCTGCTGCGATTGTGGATGGCTTTGGCGACCAGCTCCTTGCCCGTGCCGGTTTCGCCGTGGATCAATACCGTGGCTTCGGTGGGGCCCACTTTTTTGATGCGCTCGTAAAGGGTGGCCATGGTCTTGCAGCTGCCGATCATTTCGCCCAATTGCGGTTGGCCGCGCAGCCCTTTACGCCGTGGACGGCTGCCGTTTTCTGCTTTGTCTTCAGAGTGGGCCTCGATGTTGCGTCTGACCGCTTCCAGCATTTCGTCGTGATCGAAGGGTTTGGCGACGTAGTCGACGGCGCCTTGTTTCATGGAGTCTACAGCCGAGCGCAGGCTGGCGTAGCTGGTCATGATCAGGACCGGCGATTCTGTTTGCTGGATCAGCTCGGTGCCGGGCGCACCGGGCAGGCGCAGATCGGAGATGATGAGGTCAAAGTCGTCGAGGGTGAAGTTCGCCAGCGCTTCTGCGACAGAGGAGGCTTCCTGCACGCTGTAGTCGTTGTGTTCCAGCAGGCGCCGCAGGGCTTTGCGGATTACGTCTTCGTCTTCGACTATCAGAATGTCACTCATTTCATACTCGCAAATCTGGCTGAATCAGAGAGCCGGGTGCTGGCGCGCCCTCGATGGCAGAGAAGATGTTACCAATCTGCCCACGCGTTCGTAACATTCAAACATACCTCGTCACAGCGCCTTTTGCCAGCCCTGAACGCTGTCGCTGTGCTGCGCTAGGAAATGAACCGGGGCAGGGTGATGTTCACGCAGGTGCCGCGGCCGGTATCTGCGACCGGGCTTTCAATTCTGATTTCGCCGCCGAGCTCTTCAATAATGTTGTAGACCAGCGCCAGCCCCAGCCCCGTGCCTTTGCCGGGTTCCTTGGTGGTAAAGAAGGGCTCGAAGATTTTTTCCAGTGCGTGGCTGGGAATGCCGCTGCCGCTGTCGCAAACAGACAGTTGAATGGCGTCTCCGCCCTCGGCACGGACGGTGATGACACCGCCGGGTTCGCTGGCGTCGCGGGCGTTGGCCAGCAGGTTGATCAGCACCTGAATCAGGCGCTGGGCCTCTGCGGCCGCCAGCAGCCCCGGCGGACACTGATTGATAAATTTCACCTGCGTGGCTTCGCGGTCGAGCGACAGCAGCTGAATGGCTTCCTGGACGCAGTGGTCGATATCGACCGCTTCGATATTGCTGGCCTGGGCGTCGCGTCCCTGGTGAGCGAAGTTCACCAGACTTTGCACAATACCGGTGATGCGCTGGGTTTGTTTGATGATCTGGTCGGCGGATTCCAGTACCTCGGGTTCGCTGGAATCGTAGCGCAGGTTCTGGGCGAGGCAGGCAATGCCGGTGACCGGGTTGCCGATTTCATGGGCCACCCCTGCAGCGAGGCGACCGATGGAGGCCAGGCGTTCCTGGTGGGTGAGTTTATCTTCCATCAGGTGGGTTTCGGTGACGTCTTCGACAATGATGACCTGCTCGCTGCGTGCCAGCGGATCAACCGAGGCCTTGTGCAGATTGAGGATGCGGCTGCCGTCCTCGCTCTCAAGCGAGTGTTTGCGCCAGTGCAGGTCGCCGCTGGCGAGAAAGCTCTCCAGCAGGGTATGCCAGTCGTCGTCGAGGTCGGTCAGACGCGAGCCGGTGATGTCATCGCTGGCGATGCCGGAGAGTTCGCTCATCGCCCGATTCCACATCAGAATTTCACCGTCGCTGCCGAGTGAGCACAACCCAATGGGCAGTTCGTCGAGGGTTTGCCGGTGGTAGCGGCGCAGATTGTTCAGGTCTGCCGCCAGCCCGGTCAGGTGGGCGTTATAGAGTTCCAACCGGCTTTCGATAAACGTGATGTCTTCGCTGCTGGTGCTGGGGTCTGACACGTAGGGCAGTTGCTGGTCCACCAGCGACTTGGCCACGCCCGGCCCCATCAGGGCCGACAGGTTGATCTCGATGCGATCGCGCAGGCGCCGCAGTGCGTAGGGGCGTCGCTCATCGGGGTTGAGCTGCAGTTCTTCCAGCGCCCGGGCGACTTCGCGGTGGGCCCCGTTGTCGCCCAGCACATAAGCGAGTCGCTGTTGCATATCGGCGGCATCACGCAGATCCAGAATCTGTCGAACGGGGCGGTTCAGGTCATCCAGGGTGCAGACTTCGGCGGCGATGCGCTCTTCATCGGGGGTGTTGGTCAGCATGGATACCGCGATAAAGACCAGCGCATTGGCCGTTAATGACAGTGCGACCACGGCTACCCAGTAGAGGTCTTCCGGCAAACCGGCGACGTAAAACGACAGCAGCAGACTGGCGTCGACCAGCTCCACCAGGCTGGCGAGAGAGCCCCAGGCCCATACCGCGAAGCCCGCGAGCAGGCCCGCAATCAGGCCGTAGCTGTTGGCGGAGGGCCAGTAGAGTATGGCCAGCACCCCCGGAAAGAACTGCACGCAACCAGACATGGCGGCGATGGCGAGCTGGCTGAGGGTGTTGTTGTCCGGTATGGCGAAATAGAACAGGTAGCCCGCGCCGATAATCACCGCGACCAGAAGCTGGCGGGTGCGCAGCAGCCAGAGGTAAATATCGCGGCGACTGTCGGGCTGAAACAGGGGCAGTATCAGGTGGTTGAGCGACATGCTGGCCAGCGCCAGTGTGGCGACGATGATGACCCCGCTGGCGGCGGACAGACCGCCGATAAAGGCGAGATACGACAGCCAGTCATGCCCGCTCTGCCTGCCGATGATCAAGGAGTAATACTGAGCCGGAGCGTCGGTGCCGAGAGCCTCGCCTGCCCAGAGAATGGGAAAGACCGGCAGACTGATCAGCATCAGGTAGAGCGGAACAGCCCAGCTGGCGACCTTCAGATTCCGGGCGTTGGGGTTTTCTGCAAACACCAGATGAAATACGTGGGGCAGGCAGACGGCGCTGGCAAAGAACATGACCAGCGACATGCGAGTGGTATCGCCACCGACGGGTTTGTTGAGTACTTCAACCAGGGCCTCCTGGCCGCTGAGCCAGGTTTGCATATTGTCGAAGCTGCCGAATACGTAAATCACGGCAAAGATGCCGGTCAGGCCGAATGCCAGCAGCTTCACGACGGATTCAAAGGCAATGGCGGTGACCAGCCCGCGATGACTTTCGCGCGAATTCAGGTGGCGTGAGCCGAACAGGATGGCAAAGACAATGATGACCACACAAAACAGCAGCGCCAGCACATCGCGCTGCTGCTGGCTGTCGGCGGGGTTATCCGGGCGGCCGCTCAAAACCTGCATGGATTCCGACACCGCCTGAATCTGCAGGGTCAGCAGCGGCAGCATTGCCAGCAGCATGAAAATGGTGACCAGCGAACCGGCCCATTGGCTGCGAAAGCGAAAGGTGAGCAAGTCGGCCAGCGAGCCCAGACGATAACTCTGGCAGATACGCATCAGCGGGGCCAGCAGCAGGGGGTAGACGATAAACACCGTTGCTACCCCGAGGTAGTAGTTCATGTAGCCGTAACCGGAAACACGCGCCTGTTCGACCACACCGTAGATACCGTAGGCACTGACGAAAACGCCCAGGGACAGAACATAGGTGGCGGGGTGCCGGTTCAGCCAGTCGGACATCAGCCGGCGTTCGGCGGCGTAGGCGATGGCAAAGAGCAGAATTAAATAAACCGATCCCAGCAGGAAGAGATTGAGGAACTCAGCGTTCATCCGGGGTGGCATCCTGCTGGCTGATATAAACAAACACCACGACGGCCAGCCAGATCAGGTGCGGCCGGTACCAGGCTATGCTGTCGTTCAGCAGCCACTGCTCCAGTGAGGGGGTGAACAGGAAAAACACGGTAAACAGTAATATCAGGGAGGAATGTATCAGCATCACCGGGCCTCTCGGTTAGAGGCCCAATGGTAATAGAGCCTGTTCGCGAATGTAAAACATAGGTTAAAACAGTCGTCAGTCGTAAAACGCGCTTTCGGGCAAACCCATAACCGCGGGCAGTTGTTGACGGTGCCAATGGTCCACTGCGTGATTGAGAATGCGCTCGACGGAGCTCTGTTGAGCGCGCGGCGGCAGATCCTGCCCGAGAAAGCGCAGGGCCAGTAAAAGATTGTCGCAGGCGCAGCTGTCATCAATGGCGGCGGCAAAGGTCTGCTTGCTGAGTTTGTGGCCGTCGCTGCCTACGATAACGGGGAAGTGCAGGTAGGTCGGTGTTGGCAGTGCCAGTCTGGCCTGCAGCAGCCGCTGTCGGGGGGTGGACACCCAGAGGTCAGAGCCGCGCACCACATGGTTGATGCCCTGATAGGCGTCGTCAACCACGACCGCGAGTTGATAGGCGTAGTAGCCGTCGCGTCGCCGGAGGGTGAAATCGCCGACTTCCTGTAACAGGTTCTGTCGCAGGGGGGCTTGCAGCAGGTCGTGGGCCTCCCAGATTTCATCCGGTACGGCCAGCCGAATAGCGCAGTCTTCCTCGTTGACGCTGGCGACACAGGCGCCGCGATGGATGCCGCCGAAGCGGGCGAGTTGGCGTCGGGAACAGCTGCAGCGAAAGGCGTTTCCGGAAGACAGGAGCTGCTGCAGGGCGGCATCGTAGGCCTCGGAACGCGTCGATTGCTCCAGTGCGGGCCCGTCCCAGTTCAGCCCGTGGCGGCGCAGCGTATTCAGAATGCGCTCGTCGGAACCGGCAATCTCCCGGGGCGGATCGATATTTTCCATTCGCAACAGCCACTGTCCGCCATGAGCTCTGGCGTCGAGAAAACTGGCGAGGGCGCCAATCAGGGAACCAATATGCAGCGGGCCGGTGGGAGAGGGGGCAAAGCGGCCGATATAAGGCGATTCTGGGGAGTGCATGCAGATGAAGGGGCGGCGCGAACCGCCCGCTCAGGATCAGCCGTGTTCCTGCTTTTCTTTGATTTCATCCAGCGTTTTGCAATCGATGCACAAACTGGCGGTGGGGCGTGCTTCAAGCCGCTTGATACCGATTTCAACGCCGCAGGTGTCGCAATAACCGTAGTCATCGTTATCGATCAGGTTGAGGGTTGAGTCGATTTTTTTGATCAGCTTGCGCTCGCGATCCCGGGTGCGCAGTTCCAGGCTGAACTCTTCCTCTTGAGTCGCTCGGTCGGCCGGGTCCGGGAAATTGGCAGCCTCGTCCTTCATGTGGGTAACCGTGCGGTCTACCTCTTCCATGAGCTCGGCTTTCCACTTGTACAGGATGTTACGGAAGTGTTCCTTCTGCTTGTCGTTCATATACTCTTCACCCTTTTTTGGCTTATAGGGCTCAAAGTTTTTGAACACACCCGCTTCTTTTTGCTTTGCTGGCATTGATTCAATCTCTCCATCAACGACTGGAAGTGCGCCGCAGCAGGCCATATCAGCTGCTACCCCCGGCGCCAAAGCGGCAAAGCTACCAGAATAATCGGACTCGCGCCATAACAAAAAGGCCGCAAAACAGCACCGCGCCGGAAGTTAAAGTATAGACGGTAATCGCGCTTTCGGACGGTGGCGGTTACAGCTACGACTGGTAACATAAGCCTTTTTCCGGAGGTAACACCTTGGCCAGACCCTACGCCCGTCGTATCAACGATATTGAGCCTTTTCGCGTGGTGGAGGTGCTAACCCGCGCCAAGCAGTTGGCGGCGCAGGGCCGGGACATTGTCAGGCTGGAGGCGGGCGAACCGGATTTTTCCACTGCCGAGCCCATTGTGCGCGCGGCCCAGGCAGCACTGAGTCGGGGCGAAACCCACTACAGTCAGGCGGCCGGCCTGCCGGAATTGCGTGAGGCCATTTCCCGTTACTATCAGCACGATTACGGCCTGGATATTGCGCCGGAACGGATCATGGTCACGCCCGGGGCTTCGGGAGCGCTGTTACTGATTTCCGGGCTGCTGCTGAACCCGGGCGACGGCATTCTGATGACCGACCCCGGCTATCCCTGCAATCGCAACTTCTTTCGTCTGGTGGAAGGCGAGGGGCAATTAGTGCCGGTCGGGCCGGAAGACCGCTATCAGCTCACCGCCGCCAAGGCCGAAGCGGCCTGGCGTGACAATACAGTCGGCGCCATTGTGGCCTCGCCGGCTAACCCCACCGGTGAAATCCTGACCGCCGATGAGCTGCGCGATCTGCACACCCTGTGCGAGCAAAAGAACGGACATCTGATCGTCGATGAAATTTACCACGGCCTGGATTATGACGAGAAAGCCGCCAGCATTCTTTCTATTACCGACCGGGCCTTTGTCATCAACAGCTTTTCCAAATACTTCGGTATGACCGGCTGGCGGCTGGGCTGGCTGGTGGCGCCGCCCGATGCCATCCCCCATCTGGAGCGGATGGCCCAGAACCTGTTTATCTCAATGTCGACCATGGGCCAGTTTGGCGCACTCGCCGCGTTTGAGCCGGAAACCAGAGCCATCCTCGATAGCCGCCGCGACGAGTTCAAGCGCCGTCGCGATTTCCTGCTGCCTGAATTACAGCAGCTCGGTTTTACGCTGCCCCATACGCCAGCCGGTGCGCTTTATCTGTACGCAGGTATTGAACACTTTGGCCAGAGCAGCGCCGCTTTCTGTCATTCCATGCTGGAAGATCACGGTATTTCGGTCACCCCGGGAGCGGACTTTGGTCGCTACCGAGCCGATGAACATGTGCGCTTTGCTTATACGACCTCCATGGAGCGGCTGGAGGAGGCAGTCAGTCGTTTGCGACGTTTGTTTGCTTAGCGCCTAATCCGCAGGGTGGGCTGTCGCGACCTGCGTACAGTATCGGCGGAAGTAGTGAAATAATTACCTTCTCTGCCAGTAGAAGGAACCCGGTCCCAGGCAGTCGGTCTTTGAGCGCAATGGAGGAAAACCATGCGCTTGAAGAATCTGTCTCTTTTGCTGCTGTTGGCGGTAACCCTGTCTACACTGGCATTTGCCGCCGACGCTGAATCACGCCCAAGTAGAGTGGATGCCCATCTGCACTATGTAAATTTCATGCAGGAAACCAACGGCACCCGCGAGTTATTGGAGGCCATGGATAAAGCCGGTGTCGAAAAAGCCTGGATTTTTGGTTTGCCGGTGATCAAAAAATGGGATGCCAGTGCGCCAAAACGCCCGCGTTATTATCTGGGCGATGAATCCCCGTTGTATTACTTCAGCGGCACCGACGATATTCTGGCTCGTGATCTGCTCAGCTTGCCAGCTGAGCAGCGCGAGCGATTTGCCCCCTTTATCAGTGGCTTTAACCCGACCGATATGAATGCCGCGGATCAGGTGGAAATGCTGATAAAGCGTTATCCCGGCTTTTGGCAGGGAATAGGTGAAGTGCTCACCCGGCACGATGCCCTAACGGCTTTAACCGCCGGTGAAACACCGCGGGCCGACCACCCGGCGCTGATGAAGGTTTATAAAGTCGCAGCAAGGCACAAAATGCCGGTGCTGTTGCACAGCAATCTGTCCTCATTGCGGGAGGGCGAGCCCATCTTTCAACCCGAGCTTGAAAATGCCCTGAAAGCCAACCCCGACACCCACTTCGTGTTGGCCCATGCAGGCACCAGTGAGTCAATCGAGGCATTGCAAAAACCGATGGCCAATCTGCCCGATATTCTCAACGACTTGCTCAGTCGTTACCCCAATCTGTCAGTCGATCTTTCCTGGAGTGTTCGCGAACATTATCTTTTTGAAGACAAAGATGAGGTTGATGCGCAATGGCTGGCGCTAATCGAGAAGTTTTCCGATCGTTTTTTGATCGGCAGTGACAAGGTGGGAAAATTTACCGGGCTGGATGAAAATCTTGACGGCTATGCCGGTCTGCTTGGCAGGCGGTCAAAAGAGGCTGCAGACCGGGTTGGACGGAAAAACGCTCTGGCGCTGTTGCCTCCGCGCGGCGCCGGGAGTGTGGCCGTCAGTGACGATCCTGCGCTGGCACAAGCAGAGCCTGGCGAATAGATCCGGTAAGATAGTCAGCCTGCCAGGGTGGCAGTGCCGACAACAACACGATCAAGCTATCGCAGGGGGTCATCTGATTCTGAATTTTCAGTTGTGCTTCTCCGGCAGGTAGGCTTTTGGGCAATACCGATGCGTGTTCTTGCTTCTTATTTAACAGTGACTGCTTTTGCGATATTACGGGCGGCGGCGGTGGATCTGGTTGACAGGAATGTCCCTGCTCCGGAGAATGAGGCCCTTCTTGAGGTAGTCACAACGGGCGATATCCTTTGTCTGGCGGTACACAGCCTGCTCAGAAATCGCTAAAGTAGCTACCGGTTTTCCGGAGCGGTAATACCAATATGAAACATACCGTTAGCGTTTTTCTATTACTCATCTTTTTTTGGTTGATCAACTCGGGCTATTACAAACCGCTGTTGCTGAGTTTTGGCTTGTTTTCCGCGATCTTTGTGGTCTACCTTACGCATCGTATGGATGTAGTTGACCATGAGTCGCATCCTCTTCACCTGTTTACCCTCAAGTTGCCGAGCTATTACGTATGGCTGGTGGGACAGCTGATTCTAAGCAATATTGATGTGGTCAAGCGTGTCTGGTCAGGTCGAAACAGCATTTCCCCCTGTACAGCCTGGCTGCCCTTGAGTCAGACCACTGATATCGGACGGGTGATCTACGCTAACTCGATTACCCTCACTCCGGGTACTGTGGCAATGGATCTGGAAGACGATCGGGTCTATGTACACGCACTGAGTCTTGAGGGCTTGGAAGATTTACGTGCCGGTGAGATGGATCGGCGTGTAAGTAATTTGGAGCGGTAGGGTCCCGGATGATACTGACGGTAGTCGCAATTGCTCTGATTGTCGTAATGGCTATGGCCATAGCCCGCGCTTTGCTGGGCCCAACCATTTACGACCGCATTCTGGCGGTCAACCTCTTTGGCACCAAAACCGTTCTGCTGATTGCCGTGGTTAGCTATATTTTCGGGCGCCCGGACTTTCTCGATATCGCCCTGATTTATGCCCTGATTAACTTTATCAGCGTGATCGCGGTGTTGCGCTTTTTCGAGTACGGCTCGAGCAAGGTAAACGATAAGGTGGGTGAAGATGGCTGAGTTCGTGACGGTGCTGAGTTCCCTGTGCCTGCTGCTCGGCGCCTTTTTGATTTTCTCCGGCGGCTTGGGTGTGTTGCGCTTCCCGGATTTTTTTACCCGCATGCATGCGGCGGGGGTGACCGAAACGATGGCGGTCACCCTGATTGTGTTGGGCTTGATGCTGGTGTCCGGTTGGGGGCTGCCGCTGTTCAAGCTCTTGCTGATACTGCTTTTTGTGATGATTACCGGCCCCACGGCGAGCCACGCTCTGGCAAAATCAGCGCTCCACGGTGGCCTGCGGCCCCTGGGCGATAATACGAATAACGAGCGTCATTAGTCAGGAGTGTTTGCCATCAGTACCCTGCTAGATATTTCGGTTTTAACCCTGCTTGTGGTCGTGGCACTGGCCATGGTGCGCGAGCGTGATCTGTTTGCCACCGTACCCGGAGTGAGGGTAATCGAGTTAGCGTAGATC
>PAKT01000058.1 GCA_002710725.1 Spongiibacteraceae bacterium | reverse complement strand
TTTTTGTCAGTTTCATGCGTCCTCCCTAGCTTGCTTGATAATGAATAGCTAATTCCGTTCGGGTTGGCGTACTTGACGCGTTGCACACAGTGATAAGTGTTAGAGCCGAGACCTTCAAGCCGGGTTAGCGGAAATGTGTTAACCGGCTCACAGCGATCCAGATCAGTTTTTGTGAATTTTTACAGGAGTGCTGCTGCCGGAACGACAGCGCCGCCAGCGCTTAAACAGGCTCTTTTTCCAGCGCGAGACCGTCTGCATTTGCCTGGAGATACCAGAGATGGCTGTCCCAATCGCCCAGCACGATGCGCTCAGCATCCTGGCCGTCGACCTTGAGTGGATGGCGGGCCGGGCGGTGAGTGTGGCCATGTATCAGGCGCTTGCAGCCGTGTTCCGACAGCGCGGTGAGCACTTCGGCCGGGGTGACATCCATGATGTCTTCAGCCTTGTTGCTGGTCGCTTCGCTGCTGGCCATGCGCAGTTGCTCTGCCAGCTGTCGGCGTGCGGCGAGGGGTTCAGACAGTAATTGCTGTTGCCACTCTGGTGAGCGCAGTTGCTGGCGCAGCTTCTGGTATTCAGTGTCGGCGGTACACAGGCTGTCGCCGTGCATCAGCAGCGTGGGCGTGCCGTAGAGATCGATTTTGCAGGGGTCGGAGAGCAGTGTGCCGCCGGTTTCTTCGGCAAAGCGCTGGCCGAGCAGAAAATCGCGATTGCCGTGCAGAAAATAGAGCTGGGTGCCGCTATCGCTCAATTTTCTGAAGGCGGCGACACTGGTGCGGGCCAGTGTCGCGTCGTCATCATCCCCGACCCAGGCCTCAAACAGGTCACCGAGCACGTAGAGCGTGTCTGCTTTTGCTGCTTTATCGTTCAGGAAGTGCAAAAACGCCCGGAAAATGTCCGGGCGTTTTTCATCCAGATGCAGGTCTGAGATGAAGAGGGTAGTCATTATTCCGCGACGTAGGCCTTCTCGATCACCACATCTTCTGCCGGCACATCCTGATGACCGGCGGCCATGGTGGTAGAAACGCCCTTGATCGCGTTCACCGTATCCATTCCGTCGACGACCTTGCCGAATACCGCGTAACCCCAACCCTGAGCGGTTTTACTGCTGTGGTTGAGGAAATCATTGTTCTTCACATTGATGAAAAACTGGGAAGAGGCCGAGTGAGGGTCCATGGTGCGGGCCATGGCCAGCGTGCCGAGCTCATTTTTCAGGCCGTTGTCCGCTTCGCACTCGATGGGGTCGCGGGTGGCCTTCTGCTGCATGCCGGGGGTGAATCCGCCGCCCTGAATCATGAAACCGTCGATTACGCGGTGGAAGATGGTGCCATCATAGAAGCCTTCTTCCACATATTGCTTGAAATTGGCCGCTGTATTCGGGGCCTTTTCGAAATCCAGCTCGATTTTGATATCGCCATGATTTGTCTGAAGAATAATCATTTTACCGCCTGTGTTGATCAGTGTTGAAAGCCGCTATAATACCCGCCTTTTGCGTTGGACGCGAAACCCAATCCAACCCTGCTGGAAGAGTGCATGAGCAAACCCGAAACCCAGGCCACCAATTTCGTTCGCGACGTGATCGCGGCCGATATCGCCGCCGGTAAATTAAAGCCTGAAGAGCTTGTCACCCGTTTCCCGCCGGAGCCCAATGGCTATCTGCACGTGGGTCACGCCAAATCGATTTGCGTCAATTTTGGATTGGCGGAGCAGTTTGGCGGTCGCTGCAACCTGCGCTTTGACGACACCAATCCCGCCAAGGAAGAGCAGGAGTACGTGGATGCCATCAAGGAGGATGTGCGCTGGCTGGGGTTTCAATGGGCCGGGGATGTGCGCTTTGCCTCGGATTATTTTGATCAGTTCTATGAGTGGGCGCAGCATCTGATCCGCAAGGGTTTGGCTTATGTGTGTGATCTGAGTGCTGAGCAGGCGAGTGAATACCGGGGCTGGGCGACCAAGCCCGGCAGGCCGAGCCCTTTTCGCGAGCGCAGTGTTGAGGAAAATCTCGATTTGCTGGAGCGGATGAAAAACGGCGAGTTTGACGAGGGCAGCAGGGTGCTGCGCGCCAAAATCGATATGGCCTCGCCAAACATGAACCTGCGTGATCCCACCCTGTACCGGATTCGCAAGCAGGCTCACCATCATACCGGCGACAAGTGGTGTATCTATCCGAGTTACGATTTTGCCCACGGCCAGGAAGATGCCATTGAAGGCGTGACGCACTCCATCTGCACGCTGGAGTTTGCCGATCATCGCCCCCTTTATGACTGGTTTCTGGAGCATCTGCCGGTGCCCTCGCGGCCCCATCAGTACGAGTTTGGCCGACTGAACCTGGACTACACGGTTACCAGCAAGCGCAAGCTCAAACGCCTGGTGGATGAAGGTCATGTAGACGGCTGGGATGATCCGCGCATGCCCACCATTCACGGCATGCGCCGGCGCGGTTTTACGGCGCGCGCCATTCGCAATTTCTGCGATGCCTTGCCGGTGGCGAAATCAGACGGTGTGGTCAGTATTGCCCAGTTTGAATCAGCTGTGCGTGACGATCTCGACAAGCACGCTCCTCGCGCCATGGCGGTGCTGAACCCGCTGAAACTGGTGATTGAAAACTTTGCTGAAGGTGAGGTGGAAAACCTCAGCGCTCCACGGCATCCGAAAGAGGATATGGGCGAGCGGCGCCTTCCCTTTACCCGCGAGCTGGTTATTGATGTGGAGGATTTCAGTGAAGACACGTCGCTGTCGCGCAAGAAATTCAAGCGCCTGGTGCTGGGCGATTATGTGCGCCTGCGCGGCGCTTATGTGATCAAGGCCAACCGGGTTGAGCATGATGCCGACGGCAAGCCGTCAACGGTGTTCTGTGAGCTGGTAGAAAACACCGTTGGCGAAAATCCGCCGGAAGGTATTAAACCGCGCGGCGTGATTCATTGGGTGTCGCTGAGTGAGGGGCGCAAGGCAACCATTCGCAAGTACGACCGCCTGTTTCTCAGTCCTTCGCCAGACAAGGGGGAAGAAGACTTTCTGACCCACATTAACCCGACCTGCAAAACCGTTCTCGAAGACTGCTGGATAGAGCCGGAGCTCGCCGATGCGGCGCCGGAAAGCAGTTTCCAATTCGAGCGGGAAGGCTATTTTGTGGCAGATCGTTTTGACCACAGCCCGGAAAACCCGGTATTCAATATGACCATTGGTCTGCGTGACAACTGGTCAGACAAGGCATAGGCATGGCATTAACACTTTACAATACCCGCACCCGTCGCAAGGAAGCTTTTCAGCCAATCAACCCGCAGCGGGTCACTATGTATGTGTGTGGGCCGACGGTATACAACTTTATTCATATCGGTAATGCACGCCCGGCGGTGGTGTTCGATACTTTTTATCGTCTGCTGAAAACCCAGTATCCCGAGGTGGTTTACGCGAGGAATATCACCGACATCGACGACAAGATCATGAAGGCGGCGAAGGACAATCAGGAGTCCATTGCCGATGTTGCCGAACGTTTCACTCAGGCCTATCTGGAAGATATGGTGTCGCTGAACACCCTCAAACCGGACCTGACGCCCAAGGCAACCGAAAACGTCGATGCCATGCAGGCAATGATTGCCACGCTGATTGAGCGCGGCCATGCCTATGAAGCCGAGGGCCACGTGCTGTTTGCCGTTGAATCCATGGAGGGCTACGGCAAACTGTCCAACCGTTCACTGGAAGACATGCTCGAAGGCGCTCGGGTAGAGGTTGCGCCGTATAAACGCTACGCCGGGGACTTTGTGCTGTGGAAGCCGTCCAGCAATGACGAACCGGGTTGGGGCAGCCCCTGGGGTTATGGCCGCCCGGGCTGGCATCTGGAGTGCTCAGCGATGATCAAGGCGCATCTGGGGGATCAAATCGATATTCACGGTGGCGGCCGGGATCTGATTTTTCCGCACCATGAAAACGAGCGTGCGCAAAGTTGCTGCAGCCAGGACAGCGAAGAGTTTGTTCGCTACTGGATGCACAACGGCTACCTGAATATCGACGGCGAGAAGATGTCGAAATCCCTGGGCAATTTCCGCACCGTGCGCGATCTGCTAGGGCAGTACAAGGGTGAGGTGCTGCGCTTTGCGCTGCTGTCTGCCCAGTATCGCTCTGAGCTGGATTTCTCCAAAGCGCTGCTGGATCAGGCCAAGGCCAGTCTCGACTCTTTGTACACCGCCTTGAAGGACTGCACCGATATCAAGCCTGACATGACGGCGCCAATGGATGCGCAACCGGCCTACAAGGCCCTTTTAGATGACCTGAATACGCCGATCGCCATCGCCGAGTTGCATCAGCTGGCCAAAGCTTTGAACAAGGCTGACGCGGCAGACAAAACGGCCTTGAAAGGGCAGCTGCTGCGCTGTGCCGAGCTTATGGGGCTGCTTCAGGCCGAACCGGAAAGCTGGTTCAAGGACAGCGCGGGCGAAGCCGGCATTTCCGCAGACGAGGTGGAAGCTCTGATTGCGGAGCGTCAACAGTCGAAACTGGATAAAAACTACGCACGCGCTGATGAAATTCGCGAGCAGTTAAAAGCGCAGGGAGTCGTGCTTGAAGACAGTCGCGAGGGGACCCAGTGGCGCCGGGAGTAAAGCCTAACCGCTGACGACCCGGTTGCGCCCCTCTTTTTTCGCGCGGTAGAGGTATTCATCAGCAGTGACCATCGCGGCCTGCAGGTCGCTGTAGTGCTGCGCAACGACCACGCCAAAACTTGCGGTAATCCCTTCGGGGAACCCTTCGACGTCGATTTGCTCTACGCAGGCGCGCAGCTTCTCGGCAATTTCCCTGGCGCTGTCCTCATTCGCCCGCTGCACCAGAATCAGAAACTCTTCGCCACCCACGCGGCTGATAACGTCGCTGGACCTCAGGCTGTCGGTCAGCGCTGCGGCAAAACTGACCAGCACGTCGTCGCCTTTCTTGTGGCCGTAGCGATCGTTAATCAACTTAAAATTATCGATGTCACAGGCAATCACCGTCAGTGGAAAGTGAGCACTTTCCTGACGCATGCAGTCGGGGAAGAAGAAACTGTCGAGAAAACGCCGGTTGGTCAGGCCTGTCAGCGGGTCAGTTACGGCCTCGATGACTTTGCCGGTGTGTTGGGTGCTCAGAGCCAGGTGGCTGTGGTGGCGGTAAAACTCACTGATGGTCGCCAGGATCATCAGTGTGATCAGCGCCGCCAAGGCCCGAGTAACATCGGCAGAATCGTAGTCGGCGGGGATAGCGCCAGGGTTCCCAAGCATAACCGAGAACACCACCAGCAGTATCACCGAAACGGCCAGACCGCGTTTGGCCCCGAGGTATATAAACTGGATAAACAGCAGGGGGAATACCCAGAAAAGCCCGCTGTTGTTTTGTCCGCCGGTGTATACCAGTGCAATGCTGAGAGCGGCGACCAGAGCGCTGGCTATCGCCACGCCCACATCGACTCGCTGCGTTATGCGAACGTAAATGAAGGTGAGCCATACCCCGGCAGAGGCTAAAAACAGAGAAAAGCGGAGTACCTGATCCTGGCTTTCCAGCTGGCGAAAGGCGAAGAGCAGAAGCACCAGCCCGCCTACAAAGGTGCTCAAGTTGAACACATAGCGCAAGCGCTTGGCGTCGATATCCTCGGCGGTATCACGGGTGGCGGTGTGCGACAGATCCTTCAGGCGTTTCACTGCGATCTACTCCGCTGAGTCCTTGCGGGAAATATATTTTTATAGACTGAGACTGCGGATTTTCCTATAGCGGTATACCGCGATTGCGGCGATGACTCCGAACGTATTTGCGAGTGCGTCGAGCAATGACGCATGGCGCCCGGGAATCAGCAATCCCTGGCAGGCCTCGATGACTATGCCATACAGTACGATGCCAAGTAAAAGGCTGCGCAGTTTCCGGGGGGGCAGCGCCAGGGCGCAGGCGTTCAAGGCAAGCAGAAAATAGGCTGCGAAATGTGCGGCTTTGTCGTTGAAGGTGATGGCCGGCAGGTCCTGGCCGGGCGTCAGAGAGGCGACCGTCAATGCCAGAATAAAGGCGATGAAAAACAGCCGTGGCAGCATCTTACTGCCCCATTTGGCGCAGTTGTTCGTTGCAATGCGGCAGTAAATCTTTGATCGCTCGTTTTTCCTCGCCGCTGCTGAAATCAATCAGCTGATGCTCAACTTTCACCCGGGCAAAGGGAAAGGGAATGACAAAGCGATCCCAGGTGGGGAGCCGCAATCCGCTGCTGCGGCAGCGCAGCAGATAAAGCGGCACGCGGTTTTTCTTGGCGAGCATAATCGCGCCCGGTTTCATTTCATGGCGGGGGCCGCGAGAACCATCAACAGTAAAGATGACCGATTTTCCTCGGGACAGGGCGTCGTTGAGTTCGTAGAAGGCTTCGCGCCCACCCTTGCTGGTCGAGCCGTAGACCATCTCAAAACCAGCGCGGCGCGCGATGACCTGAGCCACGGCGTAGCCGTTGTGGTTCAGGGATGCGATAGAGGCGACCGGCTGGCCGGCAAAAAGGCCTGTGGCGGCGACCATTTCATCGTGAAACACTGCGATTACAGACGGTTTTTCTGGCCTTAAGGACGCCGAAAAACGCAGGCTGGACATGCTGACAAAGCAGAATTCAAAAAAGCCTTGCAGTATTGTGCGCGCGATTCTCTGCGATGTGGTTAATGGCCGTTTCCTGCGCGCCATCAGCGGTTACCGGCAATAGCCCGCTCGCCTGACTCGACACTCTGCATGATGAGTGTATTGATCGTCATCGGCCCGACCCCGCCGGGCACCGGGGTGTAGGCTGCCGCCCGCTCGGTAATGGCTGACAATTCGATATCCCCGACGCCGCCCGGGTGATAGCCCGCATCAACCACAACCGCACCGTCCTTGATCCAGTCTCCCTTGATGAATTCAGGGCGGCCCACGGCGCCAACCACAATGTCCGCCTGCCGGATATGCTGGTCAAGGTTGCGGGTGCGTGAGTGGCAAATGGTTACGGTGGCGTTTGCTTCGAGCAGCATCGCCGCCATGGGTTTGCCGAGAATGGCGCTGCGGCCGACGACGACGGCGTGCTTGCCTTCAATATCGATCTGGTAGTGGTTCAACAGTCGCATGATGCCCTTGGGGGTGGCGCAACCATAAGCTTCTTCGCCCATGGCCATGCGACCGTAACCGAGGCAGGTAACGCCGTCGACGTCTTTGCTCAGGCTGATGGCATCGAAACAGGCGCGTTCGTCAATCTGCGCCGGGACCGGATGCTGCAGCAGAATGCCGTGAACATCCGGATTGCTGTTCAGTTCATCAATTTTGGCCAGCAGTTGCTCGGTGCTGGTGGAGGAGGGGAGCTCTACCGCCAGTGACTCCATACCCACCCGGCGGCAGGCATTGCCCTTCATTTTCACGTAGGTGGCAGAAGCGGGGTCAGCGCCCACTAAAATGGTGGCGAGAATCGGAATCTTACCCCCGGATTGCTCCTTGAGCCGGGCAACCCGCTCGCTGAGTTGCTGTTCACATTGGGCGGCCAAAGCTTTTCCGTCCAGGACACGTGCCGACATGAAATCTCCCTAACAAGGCAATTTTTTGCGGCCGGTATTGTCGCACCTTGGGTGGAATTGGCCAAGCTTTCGCGCCGGCTGGGTAAAACTTCGCCAAGTGCAGGATATTGCTGTGCTTTATCCGGTCTAAATCGGCAAACAGGTGGCAAAAAGCAATTGACGTCATCCTGGGCGGTGCGTATTATGCGCACCTCCTCTTGCGGGGCAATTTAAAGCTTGGTTTGTCGGGGTATAGCGCAGTCTGGTAGCGCGCCTGCTTTGGGAGCAGGATGTCGGGAGTTCGAATCTCTCTACCCCGACCACTTCTTCGCTTTATATTCGCTTGGAGGGTCCGTGCGCCCGTAGCTCAGCTGGATAGAGCAACGGCCTTCTAAGCCGTCGGTCGCAGGTTCGAATCCTGCCGGGCGTGCCACCGCATTAGAACAAGCCCTCAGTGGTGGCCGTAGCTCAGTTGGTAGAGTCCAGGATTGTGATTCCTGTTGTCGCGGGTTCGAGCCCCGTCGGCCACCCCATTTTTCCCCTTCTTTAATTAACTATCTCCGATGTTGCTTCTTTGCGACGCAATTCCGGCATTTCTCCATCATCTTTACGGCTCGGGGTAGATAGTTCCGGATAGTTGCAGTAAATTGTTTTCAAAATGAAGTGCATAGCGCTCCGCGTGCGTGCATCGATAAATAAGATACTGACTTCTGGAGAACCTGAATGACCACATTGTCCCGTGGCTTGACAGCGTTGGTTTGCACGCTGTTGTTATCAACCCCTCTAGTGTCTCAAGCCCAGTTAGGGCTGCCCGGTGGCGGCGCGACCGGGCCTGCGCCTGACCTGAGCTGCACCGGTCGCGGTGCAGACGGCAAGATGTCCTGTGGTGATATCGGCCTCGAAGAGACCATGGATTTTTGTGACGATGTCGACGGCGATTACGTCTGCGACAGTAAAGACGAATGTCCCGATACGCCCGAAGGCGTGCCGGTCTTCATGAATGGCTGTCATGAAATGGAACTCAGCGCGGACCGCCCCTGGGTGTTGCGCGGGGTCAATTTCGAATTCGACAAGGCGGTTCTTCGCCCCGAATCGATCTCTATTCTGAATGCGGCCGTCAACGTCTTGAACGAAAACCCGGAACTGCTGGTGTCGATCGACGGTCACACCGACAGCAAAGGCAGCGACAGCTACAATGAAAGACTGTCTCGCGACCGGGCCAAGGCCGTTCACGATTACTTTGTCGACAACGGCGTCAAATCCGATCGCCTGGTATTCCGCGGTTTTGGCGAGGCCCGCCCGGTTGCGCCGAATGCCTTTGACGACGGCACCGATAATCCGGAAGGTCGTTTCGAGAACCGCCGCGTAGAGCTGAACGTGCTCGATATGGAAGCCTTCAACAGCGCCAAGGCCGAAATCGCCGAGCGTGAAGCAGAGCGTCAGGCCGAACAGGCCCGCCGCGAAGCTGCCCGGGCTAGAGCCGCGGCAGAGCGCGCCGAGCGACAGGCCGAAGCAGCTGAAGAGGCCGCCGAGGAAGAAGCAGAGCAGGCTAAAGAAGGAACTGCTGAAGAGAGCGGCTCTGGCAGCGGCTTTGACGCTTCCGAGTATCTTGATTTCACCTCTGAAACTGAAAGCGCTTCAGACGAGGAATCCAGTGAGTCGGAAAGCAGCCCAGCGAGTGAGACTTCTTCTAGCGCCAGTGAATCCAGTGCCGAGGACTCCCAGGAAGCTGCAGAAGAGTCAGGTTCCAGCGACAGCAGCTCCGAGTTCAATGAAGACGAATACCTCGACTTTCTTGAGACTTACGACGAATCACAATAATGAGTCTCGCCGGTGAAGTCGGGGCTTCTGGCTTCACCGGGAAACAGACAAAAACATTTACGGATATCTTTAGGAAACGACTATGGCAATCGATTTACCACCCGCGGTACCACCAACATTAGTCAATGCGAGTGCGATTTCCGAATTCGCAAGCTCAGCCTCCCCCTACGTTGGCAAGGTGGGGAGTTTTGAGCTCCGTGTGACCGGTAGCCACCACCTGAGCAACGCCGAGCTCGACAAGATTTTCAGCGCTGCCAAATCGCCGGATCAGGCTATCCTGTTGATCAGCTCGGCGACTAACCGTAAAGGCCATTTACTGGTGAATACCCTGTATTCACGCGATGGTGCGGTGGTCTACGTTCACGCCCTCCAGGCGAGAGTCGGTGACGTGAGCGGTGATGAAGCCATTACCGGGTTCTTTGACGGCCTGGAAGGTGACCCTGACCTCAAGCGCAGTGAGTTTGATCGCGCCCGCGCCATGGCCGATGTGAAGTCCAGACGCACCGGTGTCGACTACAGTGTCAGCTATGCGGTGTCCGAGAGTGATCCGGGCGTTGTGGGCGTGGTGTTTACCGGCGAGCCGCGTGACGACGCGGACCGCACCGATCTGAGTTTGAAACTCAGCAATGAAGGCAGCCGCTTTGCCGGCCGCTACTACGGCGATGTCGGGCTGTCCCACAACACCATGGGTGGCACTGCCTTGTCTCTGGATTATCAGAAGGCGATTCCAGAATGGGGTGAGTCACGCGAAGGGGATGAGTACGACCAGATAAGCCTTTCCCTGAGTCATCCATTCAGCTTTGGCCTCTACGGGATTCGTGCCAGTCAGGCTGAGTATACCCAGGACTTCCGGTCATCCGTGCCCGGTGGTTGTACCGGTGTCGTAATTTTGGGTACCTGCGTGGGCGCGTCAACCCCGCCGAGCACCGCAACCAGTGTTTTCGATGCTGAGATTCAGCGTATTGCCCTGACCGGTGAGCAGGTGTTGAGCAGCGATATTGATCGCCGTTTCAGCCTGACCCAGGAAATTGAAACGGTCGACTCCCAGATCGAAGACGAAGGCGGTAGCGACCTGCAGGACGAGGCTTATACCACCGTTGAAGTCGGTGCCAAATACCAGCGTCAGCACCGCCTGCAGTCCAAGAATATGCTTAACTACACACTGGCCCTTTCTGCCAAGGGTGGTGTGAGCGATGACGGCGGTACGCTGGACAGCACCCCTGACATGGCCGGCGTTGCCGTTGGTAAGCGGGTGGGCGACTTCCTGGTTTACAACCCGCGTATTGCCGCGCAGTGGAACAATCTGAAGCGCACTACTGTGGATTTCGACTTTGCGGCGCAAATCGCCAGTGACCAGCTGCCGCAACAGCAGCAGTGGGTTCTGGGTGGTGTAAACAGCATTTCATCGCACCTGCCGGGTACGCTGGTGGGGGACTCGGGTGTATTTTCCCGCCTGGCGCTGAATCACAAGCTGGTAAAACTCGACAGCTTTAACCTGACGGCCGGTATTTTTGCGGAGTACGGTGATGCCAACTTCGAAGATGCCAATGGTAGCGGCAACGATACCATCGCGATTTCGGATGTCGGCGTGCGCCTGACCGCGAACTATCAGGATGATCTGGAAATAGCTCTGGTAATCGCCAATTCGCTCTCGGAAAAGAATCTCTCGGATGACTATCTGGAAGCTACCGAGGCAGATGCCTTTGCCAGCATTAAGTTGATCTTCTAAGCTCTTGGTTTAGAAAAGAAAACCGCGGCCTATGCCGCGGTTTTTTTATGCCTGAAACTTCCTGTTGGTGCAGGGATCTCGGGCATAAAAAAACCGCTGTACCCTTCGGTTGCAGCGGTTCTCCGGTGACGCTCTGCGGCGTTACATATTGGGGTAGTTGGGGCCGCCAAAGCCCTCGGGGGTAACCCAGACAATATTCTGCGCCGGATCTTTGATGTCGCAGGTTTTGCAGTGAACGCAGTTCTGACCGTTGATCTGAAAGCGCTTGCTGCCGTCCTCATTCTCAACCACTTCGTACACGCCGGCGGGGCAGTAACGCTGGGCTGGCTCGTCGTAGGTGGGCAGGTTGTCGCGAATCGGCAGGGCCGGATCCTTTAAGGTCAGGTGGCAGGGCTGGTCTTCCTCGTGGTTGGTGTTGGAGAGGAAGACTGAGGCCAGGCGATCGAAGGTGATCTTGCCATCGGGTTTGGGGTAGGTGATTTTCTTGGCCTCTGCGGCAGGCTTCATGGCCGCGTGGTCGGCTTTCTTGTCCTCAAAGGTCCAGGGCAGGCTGCCATTGAAGATATTGATGTCGACAAAAGAGTAGGCCGAACCAACCAGGTTGCCCCATTTGTGCTGGGCCGGGCCAAAGTTACGCTGCTGGTAGAGTTCCTTGTACAGCCAGGAACTGTTGAAAGCTTCCGTGTACTCGGTCAGGTCGTCGCTGGCGCGCTCCTGCTCGGTAATGGCCTTGTGAACCGCCTCGGCGGCCAGCATGCCGGACTTCATGGCCGTGTGGCTGCCCTTTATCTTGGCAAAGTTCAGGGTGCCCGCGTCACAGCCAATCAGCACGCCGCCCGGGAAGGTCATTTTCGGCAGCGATTGCAGGCCGCCCTTGGAGATGGCGCGCGCGCCATAGGAAATTCGCTCGCCGCCTTCCAGAAAGTCTTTGATTACCGGGTGGGTCTTGAAGCGGTTGAACTCTTCAAAGGGGCTCAGGTAGGGGTTGTCATAGCACAGGTCGGTAATCAGGCCCAGAGACACCTGATCGTCCTCAATATGGTAGAGGAAGCCGCCGCCAAAGGCACCGTTTTCCGACAGGGGCCAGCCGGTGGAGTGAACCACTTTACCCTGAGAGTGCTTCTCGGGATTGATCTTCCACAGCTCTTTGATGCCGATGCCGTAGTGCTGGGGATCCTTGCCCTCGGCCAGGTTGAATTTCTCGATCAGCTCTTTGCCAAGATGGCCGCGGCAGCCCTCGGAGAAGAGGGTGTACTTGGCGTGCAGCTCCATGCCGGGCATGTAAGAATCTTTCTGTGAGCCGTCGGCCGCAATGCCCATATCGCCGGTCGCGATGCCTTTTACACTGCCGTCTTCGTTATAGAGAATCTCTGCGGCGGCAAAGCCAGGGTAGATTTCAGCGCCCATGCCTTCGGCCTGCTCAGCCAGCCAGCGGCACAGGTTGCCCAGGCTGATGATGTAGTTGCCTTCGTTGTGCATGGTCTTGGGAACCGCGAAGCCTGGCACCTTGATGGCCTTTTCTTCACTGGTCATATAGTAGATATCGTCGCCAGTGACTTCGGTGTGCAGCGGTGCGCCTTTCTCTTTCCAGTCGGGGAAGAGCTCGTTCAGGGCGGTGGGCTCGAAAACGGCGCCGGAGAGGATGTGGGCGCCGACCTCGGAGCCTTTTTCAACCACGCAAACGCTGATGTCTTTGCCGGTACTCTCACTCAATTGGCGGATCTTGCAGGCAGCGGAGAGGCCTGCGGGGCCTGCACCTACGATCAGTACGTCAAATTCCATTGATTCGCGTTCCACGATTGAACTCCTCTTCTGAATCAGTAAACACAGCCAAATCAAAGGGAAAGCTGCATTTGGAAGGCCGCAGAGTATACTGACTGAGCCATAAAAACGCTACCGCTCCCATATCTCGGGCGGGCCTGCTTCCCTAAGCATATGATTGCCAGCCAAAGGGAAATAGTCCAAACAGGTCAACAGTTTAGGCAATTTGTGCGGTTTTGGCGCTGGGCGCCGGAAATTTGTCCCGGAGACCGCGCGAATAAAGGTTATAAATCCGCTAAATGCTTGTGTTTTATTGACCTTACTGGCGAGAAACGTCAAGATACCCCCCGATTTTTACGGGGTGTCAGCTGGCCTTTCGGGCTCTTGGCATCACTTTTTCACCTTGATGAACAGAAAATGGGGAATCCATGAAGGTTCTTGTCGCTGTCAAACGTGTCGTTGACTACAACGTCAAGGTTAGACCCAAGTCCGATGGCTCTGGTCCTGACCTGAACAACGTTAAAATGTCCATTAACCCTTTCTGCGAGATCGCTGTTGAAGAAGCAGTACGCCTGAAAGAAAAAGGTGTAGCTACTGAAGTGGTAGCGGTTTCTCTCGGCGCCAAAAACTGCCAGGAGCAGATCCGTACAGCGCTTGCGCTGGGCGCCGATCGCGGCATTCTGGTTGAATCCGACGAAGAGCTGCAGCCACTGGCGGTAGCTAAACTGCTGAAGGCTGTTGTCGACAAGGAGCAGCCACAACTGGTTATCCTGGGTAAGCAGTCCATCGACGGCGACAACAACCAGACCGGTCAGATGCTGGCCGCTCTGGCGGGCATGGGCCAGGGCACTTTCGCCTCTGAAGTAGATATTGACGGCGACTCCGTCAGCGTGACCCGCGAAATTGACGGCGGTCTGCAGACGGTCAAGTTGAGCCTGCCGGCGGTAGTGACTACCGACCTGCGTCTGAACGAGCCTCGCTACGCTTCGCTGCCGAACATCATGAAGGCTAAGAAAAAGCCGCTTGATACTCTGACGCCTGACGAGCTGGGTGTTGATGTTGCGCCGCGCGTGAAAACCCTGAAAGTTGAGCCGCCGGCTGAGCGTCAGGCTGGTATCAAGGTTGAATCCGTTGCTGAGCTGGTAGACAAACTGAAGAACGAAGCGAAGGTGATCTCATGAGTATTCTGGTAGTTGCTGAACACGACAATACAGAAATCAAGGGCGCCACGCTGAGCACGGTTGCAGCCGCACAAGCCATTGGCGGCGATATCGCTGTTCTGGTCGCCGGTGAAGGCTGCAGCGCAGCCGGTGAAGCGGCCGCCAAAATCGACGGTGTAGCCAAGGTTCTGGTTGCTGACAACGCGGCCTACGGCCATCAGCTGGCTGAAAATCTGGGCGATCTCGTTGCAGAACTGGGCAAGGATTACAGCCACATCCTTGCGGCTGCCACCACTACCGGCAAAAACTTCATGCCGCGTGTTGCGGCGCTGCTGGATGTATCGCAGATCTCCGAGATCATGTCAGTGGAGAGTGCTGATACCTTCAAACGCCCCATCTACGCAGGCAACGTGATTGCCACTGTGCAATCTGAAGATGCCATCAAAGTGCTGACAGTGCGTACGACTTCATTTGACGGGGTTGCTGCAGAAGGCGGTTCCGCTGCGGTTGAAGCCGTTGATCTGGCCAAAGATGCCGGCAAATCCGAGTTTGTGAAAGAAGAGATTGCCGAAAGCGATCGTCCCGAGCTGACGGCTGCCAGCATTGTGGTATCCGGTGGTCGCGGCATGCAGAATGGCGACAACTTTGAAATGCTGTATAAGGTTGCCGACAAACTGGGCGCGGCGGTCGGCGCTTCGCGCGCGGCGGTTGACGCAGGCTTTGTACCGAACGATATGCAGGTTGGTCAGACCGGTAAAATCGTTGCTCCCGACCTCTACATTGCGGTCGGTATCTCCGGCGCCATCCAGCACCTGGCCGGCATGAAAGACAGTAAAGTCATTGTTGCCATCAACAAGGACGAAGACGCGCCAATCTTCCAGGTTGCCGACTACGGGCTGGTCGCTGACCTGTTCGACGCGGTACCGGAACTGGA
Source organism: Spongiibacteraceae bacterium (assembly GCA_002710725.1). Taxonomy (GTDB): domain Bacteria; phylum Pseudomonadota; class Gammaproteobacteria; order Pseudomonadales; family Spongiibacteraceae; genus Litorivivens. The sequence continues at coordinate 7,843 of PAKT01000058.1, read as the reverse complement.
CGCTGCGCTGTAATCAGCGATCTGCCTCACAAAAACCCGGCCAAGTGCCGGGTTTTTTTATGCTAGGATTTCACCCATTGGATCGTCTAACGCACGTCACGGAGTTACAAAATGAAAAAATGGCTTGTACCGTTGCTACTGATCAGCCCGTTGGCTTCAGCTGACCTGCTGCTGGACAAGGAAGTCTCCCAGCTGAATTTCGGCAGCATCAAAAACAACACAGTAGCTGAGCTGCATCGTTTCACTACGCTGTCCGGTGAAGTCGACGGCCAGGGCAACGCCTTGATTACCATTGATCTCGCCAGTGTCGATACCCGCATTGATATCCGCGATAAACGCATGAAGGAACACTTGTTTCAGGTAGGTCAATTCCCGAATGCGGTGTATAGCACGACCGTGGATATCGATAACATTCGCGACATGGCCATAGGCGAGATTCAGCAGCGGCGCCTGAAAGGCGAGCTGGATCTTCACGGCAACAAGAAGCCGCTGGAATTGCTGGTGCGGGTTGTGAAGGGCACGGGCGGGGCCTTTAGTGTGTTTACCGTCGAGCCGGTGTTTATCAGTATTGCGGACTTTGGCCTGGGCGCCGGGGTCGACAAACTGCAGGAACTTGCCGGACTGAGCTCGATTACCCGCGCAGTTCCCGTGACGTTTACCGCGGTATTCCGGGAGAAGGAAGCAAAAGAGGGCGATGACGATTCCGAGAAGGGCTCGCCACTGAAAAACGTCCTGCCGTTCTAAGCCTTAACCTTAGCGGAGTTCGCTAATCCCGGCGCAACCTGTCAGCAATGGCAATGGGCGTCGGGTAGTTCAGGATAATGATGTAGGACGAGACCACAAAGGTGATGATGGTTGTCGCCTGAATCAGGTGGGATGCCTCTCTCCCAATAATGGCGGAACCAGCAGCCATGTAAGCGATCAGCAGGGAAAACTCACTGACCTGCCCAAGCCGAAACCCCAGATCCCAGGCCAGTGAATTGCGCTCACTGAGACCGTGCAGCAGATAACGGAAAATCACCGGTTTCAGGCACAGCATGGTAGTTGCCAGCACCATCGCCGGCAGCAGCACTTCACCAAGTAGCCCCAGATCGAAACGCGCGCCCAGCGAAAAGAAAAACAGGATCAGGAAAAAATCGCGCAGCGGTTTCAGGTTTACCGCAATGTATTGGGAAATCGGGCTGGTTGCCAGGCTGATACCTGCCAGAAACGCGCCAATTTCTGCGGACAACCCCAGTGCGTGACCTGCTTCGGCAAGTCCGAGACACCAACCTAACGCGACCAGGAAAATGTACTCGTGAAAGCGGTCAAAGCGACGCAGCAGGGGCAATACCACCCAGCGCACTGCGGCAAAGGCCGCTGCCACCAACAAGGGCAGTGACAGCAGGGTCAGACTGAAACTGATCAGGCTGAATTCACCGAGGCCGAATGACATCAGCAACAAGAGCACAAAAATGGCGATCAAATCCTGCAGCAGTAGCAGGCCGATCATCAGCTCTCCGGTGTGTTTGTGGTGCAGCACCGTTGTCGGCAGCAACTTGATGCCAATGATGGTGCTGGAAAACATCATCGCCGCACCGATGACCAGACTCTCAACCAGGGTAAAGCCGAACAGCGAGGCAATACCGATACCCATCGCTGCGAAGGCCAGAGACGAGAGCAGGGCGACCACAGTGGATTTCTGAATGGTATCGATCAAGGCGCGGGGCTGCATATCCAGCCCCAGTAGAAACAGCAGGAACAGGATGCCAACGTCAGCGATATCGGCCAGCAGCTTCAGGTCAGTGACCCATTCAACCCCATAGGGGCCAATCACTGCGCCGAGTACGATGTAGGCGATAATCAGAGGTTGGCGGGTGTACAGGGCGAGCGAGGCAAGCACAGCCGCACCGGCAAAAATCAGAAAAAAGGACGTGGTAATGCCACTCACCTGAGAAAACCCCTCTCAGCAAACCAGTTTTGATCATACGGGATTCAGCCTGCCTTCGCAGCTTTTGCGCCGGCACCAGCAAGCCCGCGCCACGGCGAGAATGTCACTTGTAGTGCCGGGCCCCTAACCTTTAGATGGCTGAACTGATACTATCGACCACCCATTGTGTCGAAGTCGGAGTCTCGACCACTACAGCCCGCTTATGACCGCAACCCCCACCACGACACGCTCCAGCATTCCCTCAGACACTCTGGTATCCATTCGCCAGCTGGACGCGTGCCGCATTCTGGTTATCAACAGCAAGGGGGGCGCCGGCAAAACCACGGTAGCAACGAACCTGGCGGCCTGGTTGTCCGCTCGGGGCGAGGGCACAACGCTTATTGACGCTGACCCCCAGGCCTCTGCCCATCAGTGGGTGAAATCCCGTAATTCGAGCCTGTCTGCGGTTTACGGGGTGCGCCTGGAAAATAACAGCGCGACTACGCGAAGCTTTCAATGGCGGGCTCCTCGCTCTACTCGGTGGTTGATTACCGACTCACCGCCCGGTCTTGGCGGCGCTGATCTTAATGACATGGTAGCTGATCACGATGTGCTGGTTATTCCTGTACTGGCTTCGGATATTGATATTCGCGCGAGTGCCCGGTTTATCAGCGAATTGCTGCTGACGCCGATTATGCGGCGGCAGCGGCGCCCCGTAGCGGTGGTAGCGAACCGAGTGAAGAAGCAGGCAAAAGCCTGGGCGCGCCTGCAAAAATTTCTCACCAGTTTAAACATCCCGTATCCCGCCACTTTGCGAGACACGCAGAATTACGTATCGGCTTTCGTTGACGGAAAAGGCATCGGCGATTTTCCTGCTCACAAGAGCTATCGGCGCGATCAGGAAGATTGGCGGGAGTTGCTGGCATGGCTGGAGAAGGAGGGTAGGCAGTAATACTACCTTACAGCCTTTTTCTCACGGGGCTGAATGACAGACAAAAAAAATGCCCGCATAAGCGGGCATTTTTTATCGCCTGCCGAAAAGGCGCTTACGCGACTTCCTGGATCTCTACGGCCGCAATACGGGCGCCTTCCTCGGCACCTTTCTGGAACTCTGCAATCTGGTCAAAGTTCATGTAGCGGTAGATTTCGCTGGACATGGAGTCCAGTTTTTCAGCGTACTGCAGGTACTCTTCCGGCGTCGGCAGTTTGCCCAGTATCGCGCCAACTGCAGCCAGTTCGGCCGAGGTCAGGTAGACGTTGGAGCCATCACCCAGACGGTTGGGGAAGTTACGGGTTGAGGTCGACAGTACGGTGCTGCCCGGCGCTACACGTGCCTGGTTCCCCATGCAAAGCGAACAGCCCGGCATTTCCATGCGCGCACCGGCGCGACCGAAGATGTTGTAGTAGCCTTCTTCCATGAGGGTGTGCTCGTCCATCTTGGTGGGCGGCGACAGCCACATGCGAGTGGTGATGCCACCTTTGTGGGCGTCGAGCAGTTTACCAGCGGCGCGGAAGTGACCGATGTTGGTCATGCACGAACCGATAAAGATTTCGTCAACTTTGTCGCCTGCGACTTCAGACAGTTTCTTGGCATCGTCCGGGTCGTTCGGGCAGCAGACAACAGGCTCGTTCACGTCGGCCAGATCGATTTCGATCACGGCGGCGTATTCTGCGTCCTTGTCCGCTTCCATCAGCTCGGGGTTGGCCAGCCACTCTTCCATTTTCTTGGCGCGGCGCTCCAGGGTGCGCTTGTCACCGTAGCCTTCACTGACCATCCAGCGCAGCAGGGTGATGTTGGAGCGCAGGTATTCGGCAACAGACTCTTCGCTCAGCTTGATGGTACAACCAGCAGCAGAACGCTCGGCAGACGCATCAGACAACTCAAAGGCCTGCTCGGCGGTCAGGTGGTCCAGACCTTCTATTTCGAGGATGCGGCCGGAGAAGATGTTCTTCTTGCCTTTTTTCTCGACCGTCAAAAGGCCTTCCTGAATCGCGTAGTAAGGAATCGCGTGAACCAGGTCGCGCAGGGTGATACCCGGCTGCATTTTGCCTTTGAAGCGAACCAGAACGGACTCTGGCATATCCAGCGGCATAACGCCGGTGGCAGCAGCGAAGGCTACCAGACCGGAACCGGCCGGGAAGGAAATACCCATGGGGAAGCGGGTGTGAGAGTCGCCACCGGTGCCGACGGTGTCAGGCAGCAGCATGCGGTTCAGCCAGCTGTGGATGATGCCGTCACCGGGGCGCAGGGAAACACCGCCACGGGTCATGATAAAGTCGGGCAGGGTGTGCTGGGTGTCGATATCCACCGGCTTGGGATAGGCCGCAGTGTGGCAGAAAGACTGCATGGTCAAATCGGCAGAGAAGCCGAGGCAGGCGAGATCTTTCAGCTCGTCGCGGGTCATCGGGCCGGTGGTGTCCTGAGAACCGACCGTGGTCATGCGCGGCTCGCAGTACGTTCCGGGGCGAACACCTTCAACACCGCAGGCCTTGCCGACCATCTTCTGGGCCAGCGTGTAGCCCTTGTTGCTTTCAGCGGGCGCTTCCGGTTTGCGGAACAGGTCAGCTTCGGGCAGGCCCAGTGATTCACGGGCCTTGCTGGTCAGTCCGCGACCGATAATCAGGTTAATACGACCGCCAGCCTGAACTTCGTCCAGCAGCACATCGGATCTCAGCTCAAACTCAGAGATGGTCTCGCCGGCTTCGTTCAGGATCTTGCCGTCGTAGGGGCGGATCTCAACGATGTCACCCATGTTCAGGTCGTCAACGGGCGCTTCAAAGACCAGCGCGCCGGCATCTTCCATGGTGTTGTAGAAAATCGGGGCGACTTTGTTGCCGATACAGATGCCGCCGGATTTCTTGTTCGGGGTGCCCGGCATATCGTCGCCGAAGAACCACAGAACGGAGTTGGTGGCAGACTTACGTGAAGAACCGGTACCGACCACATCGCCAACGAAGGCGACAGGCAGGCCTTTATCCTGAACTTCCTTGATCTGGGCCATCGGACCGCGAACGCCTTGTTCTTCCGGCTCAAGACCATCTCGCTTCATTTTGTACATGGCCAGCGCGTGCAGAGGAATATCCGGACGGCTCCAGGCATCGGGGGCAGGGGACAGGTCGTCGGTGTTGGTCTCGCCGGTTACCTTGAAGATGGCAACCTTGATGGACTCAGCCACCTTGTCTCGCTTGGTAAACCACTCGCCGTCGGCCCAGCTCTGCATAACGGCCTTGGCGTACTCGTTGCCGGCTTTGGCTTTTTCTTCCACGTCGTGGAAGGCGTCAAACATCAGCAGGGTGTGCTTGAGTTCCTCGGCGGCCTGAGCAGCCAGTTCGCTGTCATCGAGCAGTTCGACCAGCGTAATGATGTTGTAGCCACCGTGCATATTGCCCAGCAGCGTGACAGCTTTGGAGCGGTCAATCAGGGGAGAGCTGGCTTCGCCATTGACGATGGCAGACAGAAAGCCCGCTTTTACGTAAGCAGCTTCGTCAACACCCGGCGGTACGCGCTCGGAAATCAGTTCCACAAGAGTGGCTTCTTCACCAGCCGGCGGGTTTTTCAGCAGTTCCACCAAGGCGGCGACTTGCTCGGGGTTCAGGGGTTTCGGGGGGATACCCAGTGCAGCACGCTCGGCAACGTGTTCGCGGTAGGCTTCAAGCACAGTTAAGCTCCTCTGGTCGCAATTTCGGTACCCAAAAGCAGCCGGGATCGCCGGCAGCCGGGGCTATCGATGCCCATCATCGACGTCGAAAGGTGCGCAATTATACTGTAAATCAACCAGTTCGCTAAGAGGCAAAGGCAGGACTTGTCACTCTGGGCGACTACAGTTACCGTTATAGCCGCCGTTTTTGCTGTGAATAAACCGGAGATTCTCCCGTGGTGAGTCCATCCTCTGCGCGCCAGAGCACAATGCCTCGCGTTACCACCCCTTGTATCGGCGTATGTTCAACGGCGCTGGGCGACGCCGTCTGCCGGGGCTGCAAGCGCTTTGCCCACGAAGTTATCGACTGGAACGGCTACAGCGAGGAACAGAAACAGGCGGTTGACCGACGACTGGACGAATTTCTGTCGCAGGTGGTTGCGAATAAACTTCAGATTGTGGATGCCGCCTTGCTGGAATGGCAGCTGCAGACGCAGCAGATTCGTTATAAAGCCCACAAGGGGCCGGAAATCTGGGCTTTTACGCTGCTGAAAGCCGGGGCTGCTCAGATCGTTGATCCGGCGGAGTTTGGTCTGGTTATTGACGCCCAATATCGGGATGTGACGCTGACTCAACTCAGGGATATGATCGACCGGGAGTTCTATATCCTCTCGGAGGCTCATTACGAGCGCTATATGAAGGTCGTGGTTTGAGGCCTGTCTGTTATACTTGCGCGCCGTTTCTGTGCGCTGCTGTAGCCTCTCCATGAAGACTGTCGATACCCAGCCTGTTAAAGATTTTCTTGCCTGCGCAACGCCGCAGGCTTGGCTTGAATCTGCTTTAGATAATCAGTCTATCTTATTGATTGATCACGCTAATTGCGAGAAAAAAGCAGCGTCTACGGCGCTGAATCTGATGTACCGCTACGTGGACAAGCCCGATCTGCTGCAGCGCATGTCGAAGCTGGCGCGAGAGGAATTACGTCACTTCGAGCAGGTTCTGACCATCATGCAAAAGCGTAATATCGACTACATACAGCTCAGCTCAGCGCGCTATGCCGGTGGCCTGCGCGAGTTTATGCGGACCTCTGAACCGGGCAAACTGATTGATGTGCTGATTGTCGGCGCGTTTATCGAAGCCCGTTCCTGCGAGCGTTTTGATCGATTGGCGCCACTGCTGGACGAGGAGCTCGCCGATTTTTACACCTCGCTATTGCGCTCTGAATCCCGTCACTTCATGGACTACCTGAAACTGGCTCGCCAATACGCCAAAGAAGCGGGCGTCGAGCTCAGCGACGTCGACACCAGAATCGCTTTTTTCGCAGAGAAAGAAGCCGAGCTTATTCAGACGCCTGACAGTGAGTTTCGCTTTCATTCAGGCCCGCCGCATTAACTGCCGGGCGGCGGGTTCAGTGCAGCGCCGCCTGTATCAATTCAGCCTTTCCGGGTGCTTTTAACAGCGCAAGTTCCTGACGCAGAACGTCAATACTGTGGCAATGACTGATAGTGATATCGATCAGTGCCTGCAACAAGGCGGGCGACACTGTATTTCTGACGTAGAGACTGATGCCAATATCTCCCGCCAGTCGACGCAGGCTGATTCGCAGATCCCCGTCGGCATTTACCACAGGCTGGGGCAGGTTTGGGTCCGAAGAGACAACATGCTCCAGCGTATCCCGGGCTGGCGAGTTCACATCCACGAAAATGAGATCCGGCTGCAGCGTTTGCAGCAGTTGATACAGATCGGGCCGGACGTGGTCTCTCGGCAGCAGGTCGATGCCGAGGTTTTCCAGCAGCGGCAGCAGTTTCTCTGATCGGGTCGAATTCGCACCAATCAACAGGGCGCGAAGGGGGGCGGTGTTAACTGATGGTTTCATTGCGCTGCCTTAATTCGGAGATATTGGCCTGACTGAGTTCGTGTTGTTCCAGGTAACGTAAGACCTTGCCCACATCGAAGCGTTTGCCATCAATAAACTGATTGGGGCCCAGATGCGGCGTAAAATTCTGCAGCATCTGGGGACTCAGATTGCCTTCGGTTTTTCGGTTGATGGCGGGGCAGGGCACGCCGAATTCGACGGCAACCTCGCGATAGAGCTCCGGCAAATACACCTCTTCGGCGATGCAGCTGATGCTGACCGGGTTTTTCAGCTGGCCCCAGCGATACATCTCGGCGATAAACCACTCCGCCTGATTCAGCCAGGGGAAATTGGCGCTGTAGCGATTGAATACGTGAAAATCCGGCGCATCTTCGGGGGGGCGATCCGGGTGCCGCTGGCTGATACCACACAGTGACAGGG
>PAKT01000057.1 GCA_002710725.1 Spongiibacteraceae bacterium | reverse complement strand
GTGGCAGTACGACCTATCTCCTGCACCGGTTTCTGAAGCTGGGGCCAACTGTACGGAGAAAAATTAGAATAAACATACTAAAAGCCCAAAATAGTGTTCTGGTTGAAAAATAGTCACTCCGGGGGTTTGTACGTATGCCCTCCAAGTGTGAAATACGTTTTGATATTTCGTTACGGCTACGGTTATAGTCGATACAGCGCTTCAAACACAGAACCATTAAAAATACTGCGCCTCATGGAGAGCCTGATGAAAAAAGCACCTGCCCACACGGGTCCGAACCTGTTTTCCGCCTTCCTTGAACTGCGCGCCTTTCTTGAAGCTACAGCGGCGGCCTCATTCCAGCCGATGTTGCGCAATATCGCCAGGGGCGATGGTCAGCCGGTGATTGTTGTCCCCGCTTTTATGACCGGCGACGGCGGCACAGCCCTGCTGCGTCGTTATCTGAATGCCGCAGGGTTTGAGAGTTACGGCTGGAAGCAGGGCCGCAATACCGGTATTCGTCAGGAGTTTCTCGATAACCTGCTGAAGCAGGTCGAAGAAGTTTCGGCTCAACACGGCGGGGCTAAGGTATCTTTGGTGGGCTGGAGCCTCGGTGGTGTTTACGCGCGCGCCGCAGCCAATGCCGAGCCAGAAGGGGTGCGTCAGGTAATTACGTTGGGCTCGCCATTTAATGTCGCGACGACTGACAGTATTTCCGGCGGTGTGGCCAAGCTTTACGAATGGGTAAACCCGGGTGGATTGAGCGACCCCATGCTGGCGGCGGCGGACACTTGGCGCCAATCCCCGCCGGTACCCTCCACCGCGATTTACAGCACGGGCGATGGGGTGGCCGACTGGCAGTACTGCATCGATGAGCCGGGTTACCAGACCGAGAATGTGCGGGTTCCCGGAAGTCATATGGGGCTGACGCACAATGCCGCGGTCATGTATGCCGTCGCCCAGCGTCTGGCACAGAAGGATGATGATTGGGTGCCGTTTAACAGCAACTGGCTGCGGCGCCTGTGCTTCCGCGATGCCATTGCGTCTTGATGAATGGGGTTCTGATTCACAAGTTTTGTTAAGCGGAACTTAAACGAAAAAGGCACGCCAATTGGCGTGCCTTTTTTATGGGTCTGTGCTTTTGGTTCAGCTGGCTTTGGGGCCCGCTGCCACGATAGCGTCAGCGACATCGAACTTCTTGATGTTTTCCTGAAACAGCTTGGCCAGCTTGCTCGCTTCCGCGTCGTAAGCGGCCGTGTCACCCCAGGAGTTGCGTGGATTGACGTACTTGTCGTCGACGCCGGGGATGGATTTCGGAATATCCAGGTTAAGGATGTCCAGATGCTCGGTTTCCACATCGCTCAAAGCGCCGTTCTGCGCTGCAGCGACTACGGCACGAGTTACCGGAATCGGGAAGCGTGAGCCGGTGCCGCCAGCGGCGCCGGAGCCACCGGTCCAGCCGGTGTTAATCAGGTACACGCGTGAGCCGAAGTCAGCGATGCGCTTCATCAGCAGTTCGGCGTAGTCACCGGCAGGGCGCGGCATAAAGGGCGCACCAAAGCAGGTGGAGAAGGTCGGGTGAATGCCGGCCTCGGCGCCCAGCTCGGTGGAGCCGACGCGGGCGGTGTAACCGCTCAGGAAGTGGAAGGCGGCCGCTTCTTTGCTGAGGATGGACACGGGCGGCAGTACGCCGGACACGTCACAGGTCAGGAAGATAACGGTTTGCGGTTCGCCCGCAGCATTTTGCGGTACGCGTTTTTCAACGTGCTCCAGCGGATAGCAGCAGCGGCCGTTTTCGGTCAGGCTGGTATCGTCGTAATCCGGTGTGCGGGTTTCCGCATCAATCACCACGTTTTCAACGATGGAGCCAAAGCGGATCGCGTCCCAGATGATGGGTTCGTTATCCTGGCTCAGGTTGATAGTCTTGGCGTAGCAGCCGCCTTCAATGTTGAATACGGAGCCCTTGGCCCAGCCGTGCTCGTCGTCGCCAATCAGGAAGCGGGCCGGGTCGGCGGACAGGGTGGTTTTGCCGGTGCCGGACAGGCCAAAGAACAGGGTGGTGTCGCCTTCGTCGCCAACGTTGGCGGAGCAGTGCATTGGCATCACGTCCTTTTCCGGCAGCAGGAAGTTCTGCACAGAGAACATGACTTTCTTCATCTCACCGGCGTAGCGCATGCCGGCCAGCAGTACCTTGCGTTGGGCAAAGTTGATAATGACGGTGCCGTCAGAGTTGGTGCCGTCGCGCTCCGGGTCACAGACAAAACCGGCAACGTTGAGGATAGTCCACTGCTCTTTGCCCTTGGGGTTGTACTTGTGGGGGCGCACGAACATATTGCGACCGAACAGGGATTGCCAGGCAGTCTGGGTGTGAACTTCAACGGGCAGGTAGTGCTCTTCGTGAGCGCCGACGTGCAGGTGCGAAACAAAACGATCGTGATCAGCGAGATAATCTTCAACCCGGTTCCACAGGGCATCGAACTTGTCGGCGTCGAAGGGGCGGTTGACGCTGCCCCACTCGATGGCGTCGCCGGTAGAGGGCTCTTTAACAATGAAGCGGTCGCCCGGAGAGCGGCCGGTACGCTTGCCGGTTGTAACAACCAGGGCGCCGTTATCAGCGAGTTCGCCCTCACCACGCGCCAGCGCTTGCTCGATCAGCCGCGATGGCGCTAAATCTGTGTAAACAATCGTTTCTGCACTCATTCTCTCGTCCTGTCAAAACGCTCCCGTTGGCTTTCAAGTCAGCAACTTGCAGCTCTTGTTTGGGGGCCTGTCGTTGGGCTGCCGCTGCCGGCTGCAGGGGCGCCAATTTTCGGGGGCGCCATTATGTCAAAAAAGCCGGGCCAGCGCTAACCCTCGATTAGTGGCGTGGGTCGGCTGCAGAGTTCCCCAGCAGAAGATCTACATCTGGCTCGCTGAAGCTGTAAAAACGGTTGCAGAATTCACAGTTTACGTCGATCACCGATCGCTCTTTGAGAATATCCCGCAGCTCGTCCTCGCCCAGTGAAACCAGCGCATTTTCCAGCCGCTCGCGGCTGCAAGTACATTGAAACTGCACAGGTTTTTGCGGATGCAGGCGAAGGCTCTCCTCGTGATAGAGGCGGTAGAGGAGGGTTTCTCTCGGCAGGGTAAGCAGCTCTTCCTGAGTGAGGGTGGCGGCCATGTGACAGAGGTGCTGCCACTGTGAACTATTTTCGTCACCCGGTAATTGCTGCAGCAGAAAGCCGCTGGCGCGCTGGCCATCGCTGTGCAGCCAGAGCCGGGTTTCCAATTGTTCGCTCTGCTTGAAATAGGCTTCGAGGCTGGAGGCGAGGCTGTTGCCGTCCAGCATGACAATGCCCCGATAGGGTTCGCCGTTGCGCGGTTGGATGGTCAGCACCAGTTGGCCGTTAGTAAAAAGCTGGCTGAAGTCCCGGCTGGTGGCTTCCTGAGCCTGGCGGGCGATGGCGCGGAAGCTTTGCGTATTGGTGGCTTCGGCCATAATCAGCGGAATTTCGCCTTCACTACGAATCTGCAGGGTCAGAATGCCGTCAAATTTGATGGTTTCTGCGAGGAGGCAGGCGGCGGCGCACAGCTCACCCAGCAGTTCTGCAACCACCGGCGGGTAGTGATGCACCGCGAGCAGATCCTGATAGCTGGTATCGAGCAATACGTGCTCGCCGCGCACGGCGCAGTCATCGAAGGTGAAGCGGCTGATGGTGTCCGCGCATGTGGGTTCGGTCATGGCTTAAGTTCGGTCATGGTTTGTGTCAGGTCTGCTGTTTAAAGCGGTGAATCTGGCGGCGCTGTTTTTTGTTGGGCCGCTCGCGGCTGATCAGGTCGGCGCCGGGACCAAAGGCCTTGCGCTGGGCGGCGCGGGCCTCTCGCTGCTTGATGCTGTCTTCGGTTTCACGGTAAAGACACTGTGCTTCAGGCGCGCCCCGACGCTGGTCTGACAGGGTCTGTACTTCCACGGTTTTGGTGTCCCAGCCCTGGCGAATTGTAAGGGTGGCACCTACTTCAACCTCTTTGCTGACTTTGCAGCGTTCACCGTTGTAGTGAACCTTGCCGCCTTCGATGGCCTGCTTGGCGAGGCTGCGGGTTTTGAAAAAACGCGCCGCCCAGAGCCATTTGTCCAGGCGCACCTTGGGGGCTTCGGTCATGGAGCGGGCAAGAGTTCGTCGAAGTGATGAATGGCCGGGAAGGCCAGATTATCGCGAATGGCCTGTTTGCTGTCGGGTTGGCGCAGGGTCAGCAGATGGGCAATGCCGAAGTCGGCTGCGGCCTGCAGTACGCTGGCGTTGTCGTCTACCAGTAAGGTGCGCTTCTCATCAAAGCGTGCCTCTTCGCTGAGTTTCAGCCAGAACTGAGGGTCTTCCTTGGCGGCGGAAAACTGGTGTGAAATGACGATCCTGTCGATCCAGCGATCCAGACTGGTGCGCTCCATCTTGATGTCGAGGCTGTGCTGGTGGGCATTGGTTACCAGCCAGACTTCGCGGTGGGAGTCGCTCAGCCATTGCAGGAACTCTTCGACATAGGGGCGAATGGCAATCAGGTGATGGACTTCGCGCTTGAGGCTTGGGATATCGAGCTTCAGTTCCTCAGACCAGTAATCCAGACAATACCAGTTCAGGGTGCCCTGCTTGGCAGTGATCTGTGCTATCAGGCTATCGCGCGTGCTGTCCAGCGGGGTGCCGTGAATTTCGCTGTAGCGCAGCGGCAAATGCTGGGTCCAGAAATAGTTGTCGAAATGGAGGTCGAGCAAGGTGCCGTCCATATCGAGCATGACGGTGTCGATGTCCTGCCAGTTAATCATGGGCTGGATGCTGTCCGGTTGGTGTGTGTTCGGAATTCTAGCACCGCAGGTGAGGCGGGGAACAGACTTGTACTCAGTGTTTGTCTTTCTTGTCGTGCTTGTCGCAGAGGCCTTCACTGACATAGTCCACGTTGAGCCACCATTCGTCGACAGCGTGGTCGCGCAAACGCGGTAGCCGGCGGTCCTGAGGTTGGACAAAATGGGACTGTTTGGAGTCCTCTTCCGGTGGTTTGGTTTTGTTTTCGGTGGCCATGGCGATTACCCGATGGCAGGCATGGCTATCCAGTCTAGTCGCGAGCAAGGGGAAAGGGAGTAGGGGAAAACCCCTACTCCAGGCCGGGTCAGTGCTGGTTGCCGGAGGGTATGTCCTTGAATGCCATGCCTTTATCGGCGCGAGGTTCCTGCGGCAGCCCCAGTACCTGTTCGGCGATGATATTGCGCATCACTTCATCAGTGCCGCCAGCCAGACGAATGCCTGGAGCAAAGAGCACGGATTTCTGGAAGTGGGCTTTCTGCGGGGCCAGTGCATCGTCACAGATAGCGCCAGTGTCGGCCATCAGCTGCAAGGCGTAGTTGGCAATGTCCTGATTCATAACCGCGCCGACCAGTTTGCCAAGTGCCGCTTCCGCGCCGGGCATGCCGCCCTTGGCAACGGCTGTGAGCATGCGATTGGTGGAGGCCTTGATGCCGGCGTGCCGGGTGTACCAGGTGGCCAGGCGATCGCGCACCACCGGATTGTTAACCACCGGCTCGCCATCCAGCTCCAGCGTTTGCACCAGCTCGAAAAACTCCGGGAAGCCATCGGGCTGCACACCGGAGATAGCCAGGCGTTCATTCATCAGCACCAGCAGGGCCGCACCCCAGCCGCCGCCAACTTCCCCCAGGCGCTGACTGTCGGGGATTTCGGCGTTGTTAAAGAACACTTCGTTAAAGTGAGAGCCGCCGTCCATCTGTTTGATGGGTTGTACATCCACGCCCGGCTGCTTCATGTCGATAAAGAACATGGTCATGCCGCGGTATTTCGAGACCTCGGTATCAGTGCGACAAAGGATGACGCCGTAATCCGAGTGCTGGGCGCCGGAGGTCCAGATTTTCTGACCGTTGACAATCCATTTGTCGCCCTTCAGTTCTGCCTTGGTGCGCAGACCGGCAACGTCGGAACCGGCACTTGGCTCGGAGAACAGCTGGCACCAGACATCTTCGGCTGAAGCCATGCGCGGCAGCAGTGTGGTTTTCTGCTCTTCAGAGGCAAAGTGCATCAGGGCCGGGCCACAGTTGCCCTGGCCAATAACGAAATAACCGTCGGGCTCATCGTATTTCGACACTTCCTGTGACCAGATAACTTTGTGAATCTGGGTCAGGCCGGCACCGCCGTATTCTTTGGGCCAGGTCGGGCAGGCGTAACCTGCGTCATAAACTTTCTGGTACCAGGCTTTGGCGCGCTCGTAGGCTTCTTCCTGACTGGTGCGGCCGCCGTCTTTGGTTTTCGCCGTGGCATTGGCTTTTAACCAGGCCTGAACCTCTTTGCGAAACTCGGCCTGTTCCGGGGTATCTTTAAAATCCATAGTCCTTCTCCTCTCAGGCAGCCTTGATGCGCAGCAGGCGCTCGACGAGTAATTCTTTCCACTGGGGGTTGCCGCCGAGAATCAGCGACAGGGCCTGGGCGCGACGGTAGTAGAGGTGGCAGTCAAACTCCCAGGTAAAGCCCATACCGCCGTGGGCCTGAATGTTTTCCTTGCTGCACTCGTAATAGGCGTCAATGGCGCTGACCCGCGCGGTGGCCGCGGCCAATGGCAGTTCGGCATCGTCCGCCGACAGTGCCCAGGCGCCGTAGTACGCGTTGGAGCGGGCCAGTTCGGTGGCGACAAACATATCGGCGAATTTGTGCTTGATGGCCTGAAAGGACGCGACCTGACGACCAAAGGCGTAGCGCCCGACGGTGTACTCCTTACCCATCGCCAGGGCTGCATCACAGCCGCCGATCTGTTCGAAGGCGAGCAACACAGCGGCGCGATCGTAGAGGGTATCGAGCAGGGTTTGAATGTCCTTGCAGTCTGCCAGCTTTTCAGCAGCCACGGCGTCAAAGGTCAGTTCCGCCAGCGGCAGGGTCGGGTCAATGCTGGTCAGTGACTTGCGGCTGACGCTGGATGCGGAAAGATCGACCAGATACAGTCCCGGCTGGTCGTTCTCGGTGGCAAGCACGACCGCCTTGTCGGCAATGGCGCCGTGGAGAACGGCTGTTTTCTTGCCGCTCAGCTTGCCGTCAGTGACGGTGGTGGCGAGCTGGCCGAGCTTCAGAGCGCCCGGCTTTTCCTGCACAGCCAGACAGCCGATCCACTCTCCGGCAGCCAGTTGCGGCAGCCAGCTGTCCTGTTGGGCTTTGTCGGCACCCAGTTTGATGGCTTCGGCGGCGAGGTAAACGGAAGCAATGAAGGGCACTGGCGCCAGTGCGCGGCCGAGTTCTTCGGCAATCACACAGAGTTCGAGGTAGCCAAGACCCAGTCCGCCCTGATCTTCGGCAATGGCGGTGGCGGGCCAGCCCAGTTCGACAATCTGCTGCCAGAGGGCCTGATCATACGCCTGCTCGCCTTCCAGCGTCTGGCGAACGCGTGCGGTGGTGCACTCGCTGCTGAGAAAGTTGCGAGCCTGCTCCTGAATAAATTTCTGATCTTCAGAGAAGTCAAAGTTCATGCTTTGCTCCCGGGTTCTGTGCGGTTTAAGAACCCGGAAGCTTAGCGGCGAGCAGCGGGAGCCACAATAGCAAAACCCGGCGTGGGAAGTGCCAGATCAGGTCAGACCAGGTGCAGATTGGCGCTTCGTCGACGGGCGACACCAAATAAAGCCTGAACTGCCCGTCGAGCATCGTCGGCGCTGGCCGGCATGCAGCGGAAGGAGAAGGCCAGCCGGCTGACCATGTCCAGAATATCGCTCAGTGCGCCGGCATCCGGCGTGCGTCGCCGGTAGTCGAGGTAGGCGTCCTTAAACAGCTTTTGCCATTCTTCATTGGCGGCGTCGCCAGTCATGTGCGCCAGCAGCTCGTCAGCATTGCCGCTGCTGAGTAAATCCTGGCTGCCGCGGCTGGGCGAAAGTACATCTGCCGCGCAGACCACGGCTTCCTCAACCATGCGGGGGAAATCGTGACTGTAAGGGGAGCAGGCCGTTGCCAGCAGGTCAAACAGGCGGCGACGCTCAAGATCGATGACCGCGGAAATAAGCTCGGCTTTACCAGCATAGTAGCGGTACACTGTGCGACGTGTAACATTGGCCGCATTGGCCACGTCTTCAATGGTGGTTGCCTGCACGCCCTTGCTGACGAAACAGGTGATTGCCGCACGCAGCAATTTCTTTTTGCCGGTGTCAACGTCATCTACTCGGGCGCCATTGCCCCAACGTCTGCTAGCCATAAGCCGAGTTCTCTTGGTATATCAACGGGAATGGTAGCAATTCCCCCCCCCTGAGTGCCTACCCGTACATGTACATATACGTCCTCTGACCCATGAACTGGCCGGAATCGGGATGGCACAGGTTTTTTGGCTGTTGCATAATCCCGAGGATTGCAATCCGGAAAAGTTGACTGTTATGCGCTACGCCAATATTACCGGGTGGGGTAAATGCCTGCCGCCAGCCGTTTTGACCAACGAAGATCTGACCAAGGTCATGGATACCTCTGATGAATGGATCAGCACGCGCACCGGTATCAAGGAACGGCGCATTACCCATGTAAAATATTCCGAGCTGGCCGCGTTGGCAGGCAAGCGGGCACTGGCTGCGGCCGGGCTGGATGCCACCGATATCGATATGATTATTCTGGCTACAGCGGCGCCGGACAATATGATTCCCAACGGGGCGTCTGCGGTGCAGCATCAGTTGGGCGCAACCAACGCGGCGGTATTTGATCTGAATGCGGCCTGTACCGGTTTTGTCTATGGCCTGAGTCTGGCCACGGCCATGGTGCGCTCCGGCAGTGTAGAGCGGGTCATGGTGATCGGTGTCGATGGCATTCCCTATTATCTGGACTGGACCATGCGCGATGTGTCGGTGTTGTTCGGCGACGCGGCGGGTGCGGTTATTGTTGAGCCCAGTGATAAAGAAAGCGGCCTGCTGGCGGACAAGCTCGGTTGCGATGGTGATGCCCGGGACATTCTGATGGCCTGCGACTCCGGTGCCGTGCGCGAGCGCTTCGGGCCGGTTGACGGGCACTTTGCTATCAATTTCGAAGGTCAGGAAATTTTCAAACGGGCGGTGCGCGGTATGGGCTTCGCCATGAATAACGTACTGGAAAAGCTTAACCTGAAACCGGAAGACATCGATCTGGTAGTGCCCCATCAGGCCAATATCCGCATTATTGAAACCCTCGCCAAGCGCCTCAATGCGCCCATGGAAAAGGTGATGGTCAATATAGAAAAGTACGGCAATACCTCCGCCGCGACCGTGCCGGTTGCCCTGTGCGAGGCGCTGGAGCAGGGGCGCATAAAACCGGGTGACAATGTGCTGGCCGCCGCCTTTGGCGCGGGCCTGACCTGGGGTGCCTTTCTGGTGCGCTGGGGTGATCGGGTAGAGCCGCTGGGCACCTGCGACGACGAGCTGCCGCCGTGTGATAAAACCGCCCTGGAAATTCTGCAGCCCTGGATCGAGGGCGGTCGGCGCGCGAACGGCTTATGATTCTGCGCACCCCCGAGCAGCGCTTTGCGGCGCTGCCTCACTTTCCCTATAGCCCGCACTACCTGACCCTGTCGCACCCTGCAGGGGACTTGCGCATGGCTTATATCGACGAGGGCCCGCGCGAGGCCCCGGTCGTCTTGATGCTGCACGGTGAGCCGAGCTGGAGTTTTGCCTATCGCCATGTGATCGAGGCGGTGGTGGCATCCGGGTATCGCGCTGTTGCGCCGGACCACATAGGCTTTGGTCGCTCGGACAAACTGCCCCGGCGCAGCGACTACTCCTACGCGGCCTTTGTGCAATGGCTGACACAGTTTGTAACCGAGCTGGATTTAAAGGACATACTGCTGGTCTGTCAGGACTGGGGCGGGCCCATTGGTTTGAGCACGCTGGCCGCCTGCCAGGAGCGCTTCAGTGCGGTGGTTGTGGCCAATACCCTGCTGCCCAATTGCGAAGCGCCGCCGGCCGGTGTGGCCGACTGGCCCGGTGAAACCATCACCGCCTGGGTAGATATGACCGCCAACGCCGATGATTTGCCGGTTGCGGAGATCGTTGCCGGCGTCTGTGTGAACCCCCTGAACGCCGAGATCAAGGCCGCCTACGACGCTCCCTTTCCCGACGCCAGTTACAAGGCGGCGGTGCTGGAGTTTCCCAGCCTTATCCCTATCCGCGAGGACATGCCCGGCTGCGCAGAGAATCGCAGGGTGTGGCAGGTGCTGGAAACATGGCACAAGCCTTTTGTCACGGCTTTCAGCGACAGCGATCCGAGTACTGCGCCCTGGGCTGAAGTTTTTCGTCGGCGTATTCCCGGCGCGAACAACAGTCTGCACACCACGCTTGAAGGTGCCGGACATTTTGTTCAGGAAGAGCAGGGGGCGGCGTTGGCGAAGGTCGTGCTGAGTGTGCGGGAGCTTGCCTGACCGGCTTACCCTCACCCTAACCCTCTCCCAAAGGGAGAGGGAACTTCCTGATCAAGTTTGGGCGCCCCCTCTCCCTCTGGGAGAGGGCTGGGGTGAGGGAAAACGACTAACCATTAAAACCAGAGAACCACCATGACCGCCGTATTATTCGAACAACAAGACCACATCGCCTGGATCACCCTCAATCGCCCCGAGGCCAAAAACACCCTCAACGCCGAGGTCTTTGTGCTGCTCAATGAAGCCTGGGAAGAGGTGCGCAGCAACGACGACATCCGGGTTGTGGTCCTCACAGCGGCGGGTGAAGAAGACTTCTGCTGCGGTGGCGATCTGGGTAGTGTCATTCCGCTCTGGACCGGGGCCCGGCAACCGCAGAATGAGATCGAGGAAAAGCTGCTGGCCGATCCGATGATTGTGGATCGGGTCATGCTCAAGGATCGGCCCCTGCACAAACCGGTCATTGCTGCCGTCAATGGCCGCGCTCTGGGTGGCGGCTGTGAAATTCTTCAGGCAACGGATATTCGCATCGCCGCAGACTCGGCAATCTTTGGTCTGCCGGAGCCCAAGTCCGGCATCGTACCGGGGGCCGGCAGTCTGGTGCGCTTGGCGCGGCAGCTGCCCTATGCCCATGCCATGAAACTGCTGCTGACGGCGGAGCCGGTCGATGCACTCACCGCCCGGCAGATGGGGCTAATCTCGGAAGTGGTGCCTGCCGCAGCCCTGCGCGAGCGGGCCTCAGAGCTGGCACAGATTGTGGCGAGCAATGCACCTCTGGCGATGCAGGCGATCAAGCGCACGGTGCTTGAATCCCATACCTTGCCCTGGGAGGATGCCTTCCGCCTCGAAATGGAGCAGACCGGCGCGGTGATGATGACCCAGGATGCCCGCGAAGGACCCCGCGCCTTCAAGGAAAAACGCAAGCCCAATTTCCAGGGCAAGTAGCTCGTCCGAGTATCTCCCTGAAAGTTGACGCCAATGTGACAGGGCAAGTCATCTCGACCTGTTTTTACCGGTATTTTTGGCGCACTTATTTCTGTTGAAATCCGGCCATTGGTTTATCTTATTCAGCTCTCCGCACTTAGTTATACCTCAGGGCGCTGCTGAGACTTGACCACGCTGAACCAGTGGTGCCCTCATTTCGAGAGGCAGACATGGAACAGCTCACCGGTATCGAAAGCAGCTACCTGGCAATGGAACAAAGCGGCATGCCGCTTGTGGTCACCGCCGTCAATCTCTACGAAGGCAGCAACAAAACCGACTTTTCAGTTATTCGGCAGGGGTTTCTGAACGCCGTCACCCGATTCCCGCTATTCCGGCGGCGGCTGCTCAATGTCCCCGCCGCCCTCGATCACCCTTACTGGATCGAAGACCCGGATTTTGATGTGGACTGCCACCTGCGTCAGCTTGCCCTGCCGCAGCCCGGCAACTGGCATCAATTCTACCTGCAGTTGGCCCGGCTTCAGGCCCTGCCCATGCATCGCGATCGCCCGCTGTGGCAGGCCTTTGTCATCAACGGTCTGGACGGACTGTCGGGTTTGCCCAAGGGCAGCTTTGCCCTGGTGGTGCGGGCGCACCGGGCCATAGCCGACAACGGGCAGCTCAACGAACTGCTGATGCGTTTGCATTCTCTGAATCCGGCCCCGATTGCGGAGGATGGTGACCCTGGTTTTTGCACCCGCGAAATCCGGCCCCGTTCGGGGCAGTTGCTGAGCAACGCAATTCGCAATCAGGGCGGGCGTTGGTGGCGCAGTCGGCAATTGTTAAAGCAGGGGCTGGATCGCTATCGCAGCCTGCGCCTGGCGGATATGCCAGAGGCACCGAAAACCATTGCCACCCGTTTTAACCGGCACCCGTCTACGTATCGGGTGGTGAATGTCATGCCACTGTCGCGGAGTCGCTGCCAGAAAATGCGGGAGCGGGTGCCGGGCAGCAGTCTGTGTGACGTCATGTTGACCCTCATTGGCGGCGGCCTGCGCAACTATCTGCTACACAAAGGAGAATTACCCGAAGAAAGCCTGGTGGCGAGCACGCCCCAGCGTTTGGCTGGCGAGTTGCAACGGCAGCTGAAAAGCGCGGGTATCGCCGGCAATCTGCGGCTGGGTCTTTACACTGATTGCGCCTCGCCACTGGAGCGCCTGCGCAAAGTCAGCGAAGCTCAGAGCGCAGCCCGTGCTCACGACCCCCTGGCAGAGCACACGCTGGTTAACGAAGCGGCTGCACTGGTCTCGCCGCTGCTGATGAATCTGGGCGTGCGGGGCTATATGCGCCTCGGGCGCTATACCCCCTATCGCTATCACACCTTTGTCGATGGCGTGCGGGGCAGTGATGTGCCGCTGTACTTTGGTCACTCGCAGATGCGGCGAAGCTTTGCGCTGGCGCCCCTGCTGCCCGGTGCCGCCCTGACTCACACCGTTTCCCGCTGGGGAGAGGAATTGACGCTGGCGATAAACGCCTGCCGGGAAGCTCTGCCGGACCCCGACGCTTACCTCAAGGCTCTGCAGGAAGCCTGGCAGGAAATGGAAGCCTGCCTGCTGCCTCAGCAAGAGGCAGAGGCGGAGCAGGACGCGGCCCGGCTGGATTTCCCCCGCGCCCGCCGCGCGGGCCTGAGTTACTAAAGCTCAGGCAGGGCGTTTCAGGAAAACCTGATAGACGTTGATGCTGCCGCCCAGGAAGCCGCCTTCGCAGTATTCCAGATAGTAGCGCCACAGGCGGCGAAAGCGTTCGTCAAAGCCCTGTCTGGATATCTCCGGCCAACTGGCCTGAAAGCGCTGATTCCACTCAGCCAGGGTGCGGGCATAACTGTTGCCAAAGGCCTGAGCGCCCTGCCATTCCAGCCCGGCACTGGTGCTGTGCATCTCCACGCGCTCAATGCTCGGGAGCATACCGCCCGGGAAAATATAGGTTTGAATAAAATCGGGACTGTCGCAGTAGCCTTCGAAGCGGTGCTCGTCGATGGTAATCACCTGAATGGCCGCGCTGCCACCGGGCTTGAGGCGCTGGTAGAGCGTTTGAAAATAGGTATCCCAGTATTCCCGCCCGACCGCTTCGAGCATCTCGATGGAAACAATGTGGTCGTACTGGCCGGTGGTATCCCGGTAGTCTTCAAGACGCAGCTCGGTGTTTTCCGAGAGCCCGCTTCGGGCAAGGCGCTCGCGAGCGTAAGCGAGCTGTTCGCGAGACAGGGTGATACCGTCCAGCGAAACCTTGCGCTGCCGGCACAGGTGTTCCGCAAAGCCGCCCCAGCCACAGCCCACTTCAAGTACCCTGGCGCCATCACTGATATCCAGTGCGTCGACGATATTCTGGTACTTGTCGGCCTGGGCTGAAGCGAGCGACTGCACAGGAGAAGAATAAAGCGCCGATGAATAGGTCATCGACTCATCAAGCCAGGTTTCGTAGAAGTTGTTACCCAGATCGTAGTGAAAGCTGATGTTCTTGCGACTGCCGCGCTTGCTGTTGGCGCGGCGGCGATGGCGAAACAGGCTTAGAAAGCGACTGATCCGGGAGCCTTCCAGCAGCTCGCTGAGAGCCTCTTCATTGGCCAGTGCCCAGCTGATGATCGCAGCCACGTTGGGCGAATCCCAGTCGCCTTCGACGAAACCTTCCGACCAGCCGAGGGCGCCGCCGGCCAGCAGTCGCCGCAGTGCGCGCCAGCGGTTGACCTTGACGCTGGCTTCGAGCGTACCGTTGTCACTGCCGAAGTGCAGACTGTCGCCATTGGGTAACTGCAGATGCAGCAGGCCCTCACTCACCTGGCTCAGCGGAGCCAGCAGTCGAGACAGCCAGCGCGGGGCGGTGTCTGGCGCGGGGCTGAACGCTTGGGACCGCGCGTTATTCAGGTTTACAGATTCCGAAGGTAGGGATTCTGATGTCAGCGAATTTGTAGGCATGGACAGCTTCCGAATTATTGTGGAGATTTAACGCTCAGGCCGTGGCTTTCAGCCGCCTGATGACGATAGATTTTCAGACCCTTGAGCCAGAGCTTGAGGGCCTCCCAGTGAATGCCGGCAACCACTTTGAGGGTCATCAGCGGCAGCTGGCAAAAACAGTTGAGCAAGTGTCGATCGCTAAAGGCCTGCTGTTTGGCCTGAAACAGCGCCGTGAACAGAGTGGCATTGTCTTGCTGCTGGCGAATGCCCAGCTGCAGGGTTTTTCCCGGCGGGCGAACGCGAAAGTGGTATTGCTGGGCCATCGGCATAAAGGGCGAAACGTGCAGCGCCTTGGCCACCTGCTGCCGGATCAGCCCATCGTTACCGACGTCGGCGGGCAGCAGATAACTGTGGCGTTCGCCGAAGGTGTTGCGCACCTCGTACACGGTGGCGAAGAGCCGGTTTTGTGCGTCGTAGCAGAAGTAGGCAGCAATCGGATTAAAGGCGAAGCCGAGCATGCGCGGGTAGCACAGCAGGCTGGCGCGGCCCAGGGGTGTACGAAAGCCCTGCTGTTCGAGCAGAGTGCTCAGGTAGTCGCGCAGGGAGTCGTGTTGGCCATCGCCAAAATCGCGGCTGTAAAAACTGAACAGATTGAAGCGGTTCAGTGAAAACCATCGACACTGGCGGTCGAGCTGCTCCAGCTCATCCAGATCAAACAGGAAGGCCGAAACCTTGTAGGCGAAACGGTGCCGCCGCGGCGCCAGGCGGTGATGCATTACCTGGCCGCGGTACAGCCCGGATTGCAAGTGGGGCAAGCTCCTCATCAGGCGGCCTCGGCTGCCGGTTGCGGTGCTACATGGATGCGCGAGTTGGGCTGCTCCAGTATCCAGGGGCGGGTCACGCCACCGAGGGCTTCGGCGACGGCCAGCCCCGATTGCACACCGTCTTCGTGAAAACCGTGGCCGAAATAGCTGCCGCAAAACCAGGTGCGATTGCCCCCCTGCAGTTGCCACAGCTGGCGCTGGGCATCGAGTGCAGCGATGTTGAATTGGGGGTGTTGATAGTCAAAGCGTTGGTAGCGCAGTTTTTCATCCGGCTCGCGCCAGGGATTGAGTGTCACCAGGATCGGAGTCTCACCGGGCAGGTTCTGCAGGCGGTTCATCCAGTAGCTGACCGCAACCTTGCCCTGGGCTTGCTGCCGATTGGCCAGATAGCACCAGCTGGCCCAAGCCGCCTTGCGCTTTGGCATCAGGGCCGGGTCGCTGTGCAGCCAGGCTACATTGTGTTCGTAGCGGAACTGCGAGAGTAAACGGGTTTCTGCGGCACTGGCGTCGCCCAGCATGGCCAGAGACTGATCAGCGTGGCCGGCCAGAACCACGTGGTCAAAACGCCGGGTCTGGCCGTGCTCGTCAGTTAATTCCACGAAGTCAGTGTGCCGCTCGACCCTGGCGATGCCGGTACCGAGCAGGATATCGCCGTTGATCTGCGCGCCCATTTTGCGCACGTACTCCCGGGAGCCACCCACAACCGTTTGCCACTGAGGCCTGTTGGCGAGTTTCAGCAGGCCGTGGTTCTGGCAAAACTGGAGGAAGGCGCGGGCCGGATAATTGACCATCTGCTCGGCGGGGGTGGACCAGATGGCAGCACCCATCGGGATCAGGTGGTCATCGCGAAATCCGGCGCCGTACTTGCCTTGTTCGAGCAACTCGCCTAGCGTGACGGAATCATCCAGAGAGGTCAGCCAGCCATCGCTCTCTCGATAGAAGCGCACCAGATCTGCCAGCATGCGCCAGAAGCGCGGTCGCAACAGGTTGCGCTTTTGGGCCAGCAGGGGGCCGAGAGAATCGGCGCCGGCGTATTCCAGCTGGCCTTCATTGATAGACACACCGAACGACATGTCCGTCGACTGGTACTCGACGCCAAGGGTTTCGAGCAGGTTAACCAGATTGGGGTAGCAGGGCTTGTTAAAAACGATAAAGCCGGTGTCTACGGCCAGCCGCCCGCTGCCGGTAAGAATATCAACGGTGTTGCTGTGACCACCGAGGCGCTGATCGCGTTCGAACAGAGTAACCCGGTGTTGTTTGCTGAGCAGCCAGGCGGCACTGAGGCCGGCGATGCCGGAGCCGACAACGGCAACATTGAGTGGTTGATCTGACATACAAGACTCCTGCTTTGTGTGGTGTACGCGAGTCTGTCGTGAGTAGATCAATCCGGATCGAAAAACCGCCGGTTCGCGTACACAAGAGCCACCGAGACTTTAGAGGAAATACGATGAAATACTGGCTACTGCTGGTCGCGCTGAGTCTGCCCTTTGGCGCTGCAGCGCAGAGCTTCCCGGAACAGGTTGCTGTTGGTGAGCACTCACTGGAGCGGGTCGGGCAGGCACGTTATTCCATTCTCTGGAAGCGTATTACCGATGTGGCGCTCTATGTTGACCGTCAGCAAGCCATGCCGGACGACGGCGATATCCTCGACCCGGATTACCGAAAATACCTGACGATCGAGTACGGTCTCTCGGTCAGCGCTGAACGCTTCCGCAAAATGACCCGCGAGCAACTGGCGGAGCATTGGTCTGAGGATGTGCTTGCGGCCAATCGCGAAGCCATAGATACCTTCTGCAACTGGCTGGGCGCGGTTGAAGCCGGAGACCGCTATGCGGTTTACTGGTTGCCGGACAGCGGTCTGACGCTGGCGCTCAATGGCGTGGCGCAAGGTACGCTGAAAGACCCGGCCGGAGCGGCCGTGGTGCTGAGTATCTGGCTGGGCAAGGCCGCGATCAGCGAGAGTCAGCGCGATGAGCTGCTGGCACAGTGGCAGCAGGGCCGCTAGCGGGGCAGCGGACCTCTATCTCGTTCCGGTGAGATAGATGGCTCTCCGGGTCGCAGTAGGTACAAGCAAGCGCTATAGTGGTAAGAAACATTTGGCCTAACCAGGGCGGCCGTGGTGCCGCAGCGCGACTAGGATGCCTGCTTGACTGCCTCTCGAACCTTCTTGCTCATTTCTCCTCTGGCGATGCTGCTGCTATTGAGCCCAGCGCTGATGGCGCGAGACCTCGTGCCAATCACTGACAACGATGAGCTGTATTTTGGCGGTGAGCGTAAAAAGCGTAATAAGCCGGAACAGGAAAAAGAAGAACCGGGCTTTATGATGCGCAGCCTGCGGCAGATGGAGATTCAGCGCGACTGGCTCAGCAAAGGCTACGTTGGTATGTGGCGAGGCCTGGACAGTTATTTCACTGACGGCGCTAACTTTGAGAGCGAGAACGACAGCGAGATGCGTCTGGAAACCAAGCAGACCTGGCGAGCGGAAGGGGAGATCGAGAGCGATGTTCGGCTGCGGATTCGGGTTGATCTCCCGAATACCGAAAAGAAGCTGAAGCTGTTTTTCAGTTCGGACGAAGAGAGCAGTGTTGAAGAGCGGGTGCGCTCGGTCTCCACAGGCGAGCGGATTAAACGCGAGGATTCTGTGTCCGGTCTCGAATTCTCGCCGGACGACAGCAAGCGAAAGTGGCGCCGCAAGTTCAGTGGCGGTGTCCGGCTGCGCTCGTCACTGGTGCCTTACGTCAAGTTTCAGGTCAAGCGCGAGTGGGGTGAGGAAGAGGGCGAGAGCTGGTTTCATGTGCTGCGCCAGAAGGTTGAATACTTCGATGACGATGGCTGGGGAAGCAGCTCGGAGTTTACCTCAAGCCACCCTGTTGGTGATGTCTTTATCTTCAGCGTCTGGCTGGAAGCGGATTTTGAAGATCAGCTGAATTTCTTTGAATACGCCAATGTCTACACGCTGACCCAGGTGGTGTCCGAGCGCTCGGCGGTGCACTACCGGTTCGGTGCCCTGGGCGCGAGCCAGCCGGTGCCCAGGGTCAACGGGGTATTCTACGGCCTGAGTTGGCAGTATCAGCTTTACGAGGACTGGATCTTTCTGGGCTTGTCTCCGGAGGTGTTTTACCCCCGGGAGCTGAATTGGAGTGCAGAGCCCAGTATTACGGCCAAGCTGGAAATCTTCTTCACGGAGTAAGCGAGGGTTTATTCCTCGGGTTTTGCCGGAGCGTCGCGCTTTTCCAGCTCAGCGCGTAAAACGGTCACTTCTCTGGGCGCTTCAATGCCCACACGTACGTTCTTTCCGTTAACCGACACAATCGTGATGCGGATATCATCACCGATGGTGAATACCTGGCCGGGTGTTCTATTGAGCACTAGCATAACTTCTCTCCCGCATCTCACCCATCCCGGGCTTGCTGCAATCAAAATCGACAAAGCCGGAATTCTACCCCAGTTGTTCAGAAATAGCATGATGGTGGCCGCTGGCAATGGCATTCATCCCTGCAATGCTGTGACGACTTACCATAAATAAATCTTCCGGATACGCTCGGTTGGCGCAGACTCGCGTTGGGTGATTGTGCTGTGGTGCCTTGGATTTTTCTGCGGCGCGATATGCTGCTAGTTGTAACAAACTGTCAATTTACTGTAAGGGCGGATCATTGGCGTGGGGCACGCAACGCGAGATTCTAGCGGCCGTTACTTTTTTCGGAGACAGCTATGAGTCAATCAGCCTTGATTTACGATGCGGTGCGCACCCCGCGCAGCAAGGGTAAAAAGGACGGCAGCCTGCACGAGGTGAAACCGGTAGATCTGCTGGCAGGCCTGCTCAACGGTCTGCGCGATCGCTACGAGCTGGACACCAGCCGGGTCGACGATGTAGTGGCCGGCTGTGTGGTGCCGGTCGGCGAGCAGGGCGCCTGTGTGGCGAAAACCGCGGTTATGAAGGCGGGTTGGGATGAATCCGTTGCCGGTGTGCAGCTGGACAGATTTTGTGCATCCGGGCTGGAGGCGGTCAATATCGCTGCACAGAAAATAGCCTCGGGCTGGGAAGACCTGGTTGTGGCTGGCGGTGTGGAATGCATGTCGCGGGTCCCCATGGGGGCCAATGGCGGTGCCTGGGGCGAAGACCCGGCCACGGCCATTGATACCGCCTTTGTGCCGCAGGGAATCGGTGCCGACCTGATTGCTACCCTTGATGGCTACAGCCGCCAGGACGTAGACGCCTTCGCGGCGGAATCCCAGCGCAAGGCTGCAGCGGCCCGCGACGCGGGTTACTTCGACCGCTCAGTGATTCCAGTGCGCGACGACAACGGCCTCGTCATTCTGGAAAAGGATGATTTCATCAAACCGGGTACCACGGTAGAAAGCCTGGCCGGCCTGAAGCCTTCCTTCGAATTTCTTGGCTCTTTGGGTTACGACGATATTGCCCTGAGCAAATACCCTCAGGTCGCGAAAATCCAGCACGTTCACCACGCGGGCAACTCCTCGGGTATCGTCGATGGCGCGGCCGCCGTACTGATCGGCAGCGAGAAGATCGGCAAGGAGCTGGGCCTCACCCCGCGCGGGCGCATTGTTGCCACCGCAGTTACCAGCACCGAGCCCACTATTATGCTCACCGGCCCGGCGCCTGCAGCCAGGAAAGTGCTGGCGCGCGCGGGTATGAGCTTTGACGATATCGATCTGTTTGAAGTGAACGAAGCCTTCGCCTCCGTGCCGATGCGCTTTCACACCGCAACCGGGGTTCCCTTTGAAAAAATCAACGTCAACGGTGGCGCGATTGCCATGGGACACCCGCTGGGCGCTACCGGCGCGATGCTGACCGGCACCTGTCTGGATGAACTGGAGCGCCGCGGCCTGCGCTACGGCCTGATCACCCTGTGTGTGGGTGGTGGTATGGGTATCGCAACCATTATTGAGCGCGTTTAAGCCGACGGACGAATCAGAAAGGGTATTAGTCATGACTGGACAATTTCACTACGAGAAAGACAGCGACAACATCGTGACCGTGACCATGGATATGAGTGGTCCGGTTAACGCGATGAACGATGAATATATCGAGTTAATGAGCGCGACTGTCGAGCGCCTTGAGAAAGAGCGCGACGACATCGCAGGCGTGGTGCTGACCTCCGCCAAGAAAACCTTTTTCGCCGGTGGCGATATCAAGAACATGCTCAAGGCCGAACCGGGCAAGGATGAGGAAGGCCTGTTCCTGATGTGCGAAGAGATCAAGGGCATGCTCGCCAAGCTGGAAAAGCTGGGCAAGCCTGTGGTGGCAGCAATAAATGGTGCGGCGCTGGGCGGCGGCTATGAGATCTGCCTGGCCTGTCACCACCGGGTGGCCTTGAATTCGTCCGCCGTGCAGCTTGGCCTGCCTGAAGTGAGCCTGGGTTTGCTCCCCGGCGGTGGTGGCATTGTGCGGCTGGTGAGCAAACTGGGCGTTGAAAAAGCCATTATGCCGTTGCTGGAAGGCACTCGCTTTAATGTGGCGAAAGCTCAGGCCGCAGGCCTGATCGAAGAGGTGGCAGACACTCCCGAGGAGATGATGGCCAAGGCCAAAGCCTGGATCAAGGCCAACCCGGAGGCCAATAACCCCTGGAATGAAAAGGGCTTCAAGATTCCCGGCGGTGATATGCGTAACCCCAACGTTGCGCAGATGGTGCAGGGCGCCATTCCCATGTTGCTGCAAAAGACCCGTGGGCTGGTGCCGGCACCGGCGCGGATTCTGGATGTGATTGCCAATACCCTGCGGGTGGATTTCGACACCGCCATGCGTATAGAAAGCCGCGGTCTTGCGGCGCTGGTTACCACGCCCCAGGCCAAAAACCTGATGAATTTCTTTATGCAGATGAATCAGGTCAACGGTGGTGGCAGCCGCCCCAAAGGCATCGACAAAACCGCCGTCAAAAAGGTGGGTGTGCTGGGCGCCGGTATGATGGGGCAGGGTATTGCCTACGTATCTGCCAAAGCCGGTATCGAGGTGATGCTGAAAGATATCAGCCAGGAGGCGGCGGACAAGGGCAAGGCCTACTCAGAAAAACTGCTGGAGAAAGCGGTGGCCAAGGGGCGAATGAGCGAAGAGAAAAAGGCCGGCATTCTGGGCTTGATCAAGGCAACCGCCAGTGCGGAAGACCTGCAGGGCTGTGATTTGATTATCGAGGCGGTGTTTGAAAACGTCGATCTGAAACACAAGATCACCAAAGAGCTGGAGCCGATGCTGGCGGACAACGGTGTATGGGGCTCCAATACCTCCACCCTGCCCATCACGCTGCTGGCCGAGCCATCCCAAAAGCCGGAAAACTTTATCGGTATTCACTTCTTCTCGCCGGTCGACAAAATGCCGCTGGTGGAAATTATCGTGGGTGAGAAAACCTCCGACGAAACCCTGGCGCGCGCCTTTGATTACGCCCAGCAGATCAGGAAAACCCCGATCGTTGTGAACGATTCGCGCGGATTTTTTACCTCCCGCGTATTCGGTACCTATATCGACGAGGGTGCGCTGTTGATCGAGGAAGGCCTGAGCCCGGCGCTGATCGAAAATCTGGGCAAGGCCATCGGCATGCCGGTTGGACCGCTTGCAGTGCAGGATGAAGTCAGCCAACAGTTAACCATCAAGGTGAACGAAACCAACCGCGACCTCGATGAGCGAGCTGGGCAGGAACCTGCGCCGGAAACAGCAGCCTACCGCCTGGCCAGGCGCATGATCGACAATGGTCGCGGGGGGCGCGCCCATGGTGGCGGTTACTACGACTATCCGGAAGGTGGTGAGAAAGAGCTCTGGCCCGAGCTGGAGAACTGGTTTTATAACAAAGGCGTCAGCCTGCCACAGCAGGACATCAAGGACCGTTTGCTGTTCAGGCAGATTGTTGAATCCTTGCGCTGCTTTGAAGAGGGCGTGATGAACAATGTGCCCGACTCCAATATCGGCTCCATTATGGGCATCGGCTTCCCGCCCCACACCGGCGGTGTTTTCCAGTTTATCAACACCTATGGCCTGCAAGCCTTTGTCGATCGCTGCAACGAACTGAGCGAAAAATACGGTGAGCGCTTTACGCCGCCGCAATTGTTGCTCGATAAGGCGAAAAACAAAGAAAATTTTGCTTGAAGTCGGACGTCGGACGTCGCCCCCTGGAGTGTTTGGCATCAGACGTCTAGCGTCAGACGTCCGACCACCAGCGAGGACCGCCACAGCTTCCGGTTCCCACTGGTAAAACGCGGAGATCAAAAAAAATGCTAAAACGCAACTTCACCGAAGAGCAGACCATGTTCCGCGGTGCCTACCGAAAATTTCTGGAAAAGGAAATTGCTCCCCATGTAGAGCGCTGGCGCGAGCAGGGCATGGTTGATCGCGAGGCCTTCACCAAGGCGGGTGAGCAGGGCTTTCTGATGGTCTGGCCGGATGAGAAATACGGCGGTATGGGCGATACCGATTTTCGCTTTGAGCAGATTATTATCGAAGAGACCGCCAATGTACTGGCGGGGGATTGGAATAACTCGCTCCACAGTCGCCTGGTCGGCCCCTATCTGTCCCGCTTTGGCAGCGAGGAGCAGCTGGAGCGATTTCTACCCCGTTGTGTGAGTGGTGAATGCATATTGGGTATTGCCATGACAGAACCGGATGCGGGCTCGGATCTGGCGGGTATGCGGGCAACGGCCAGGGATCAGGGAGATCACTGGCTGCTAAACGGAACCAAGACCTACATCAGCAACGGCATACTGGCTGACCTGGTCGTGGTGGCAGCCAAGACAGACCCGGAAAACAATCCGCATGCGATGGGCCTGTTTCTGATTGAGCGCGGTATGGAAGGTTTCGAGCGCGGTCGCAACCTCAAAAAGATGGGGATGAAGGCACAGGATACCGCCGAACTCTTTTTCCACGATGTAAAAGTCCCCAAGGAAAATGTGCTCGGTGATCCTACGCACGGTTTTATCTATTTAATGCGGGGCCTGGCCGAGGAGCGGCTGTTAGGCGCCTGTGGCTTTATTGCCTCAGCCCAGAAAGCCTTTGAAGTTACCCGCGACTTTGTTATGGAGCGCAAGGCCTTCGGCAAGCCGCTTTCTTATATGCAGAACACCCAATTCAAAATGGCTGAACTGCGCACTGAGATCGATGTGGCGCAGGCCCATGTGGATGCCTGTGTGGCGGCGCACAATAAAGGCGAGCTTACCGCAGAAGACGCGGCAAAAGCCAAACTCTACACCAGCGAAGTATTGTGCCGGATGGTAGACGAGGGCGTGCAGTTGCACGGCGGTGCGGGCTATATGGATGAGTATCCTATTTCGCGCATGTACACCGATGCGCGCATCACACGGATATTTGCCGGTACTTCTGAGATTATGAAACTGATTGTCGGACGCGACGTTTTTTCCGACAACTTCGTGTCGTACATCGACCGCTAGGAGCTCACAATGGCAGCAGCTTACAAAACGCTCGACTATGCAGTGACTGGCGCCATCGCCACTATTCTGCTCGACAAGCCGGAAACCCTGAATGCCTTCAGCCAGCAAATGCGCAGCGAGTTGCTGGCGGTATTTTCAGACCTTGAAAACAACAGCGCCGTGCGCGTCGTTCTTTTTGGCTCTACCGGTAAGGCATTTTCGTCAGGGGCGGACCTGGTGGAAGGCATTGGTGAGCACAAGACAGTCGAAGATCAGCTCATGAAAGAGTATGCGCCGCTGCTCGACAAGATGGCGAATTTGCCGCAACCCATTATTGCCGTGGTGCCGGGTGTGATGGCCGGCATAGGAGCTGCCTTTGCCATGAACTGCGACCTCGTCGTGATGTCGGACACGGGCAGCATGCTAATGGCGTTTACCAATATAGGGCTGGTGCCCGATGGCGGCGCCAGCTGGCAGCTGTTGCGGCATCTCGGTTATCAAAGGGCGTTTCAGCTGATTGCGGAAGGCGGTCGCATGAGTGCGCATGACTGCCTTGAAGCGGGCATAGCAAACAAGCTGGTGCCGGCCGATCAGCTAATGGCAGAAGCCCGCAGCTGGGCCGAGGAGTTATCCGGTCGCGCGCCCATTGCCCTGCGCGAAGTGAAACAACTGCTGCGTAAGGCGTCAGTACTGTCCTACGCCGATACCATAGCACTAGAGGCAAAGGCCCAGAATGTATGTATAGGAACTGCAGATACGGCTGAGGCGGTTGCGGCCTTTCTGGAGAAACGCCCGGCGGTATTCAAGGGGCGCTAGCTATAAATCCCCTCTCCCTCTGGGAGAGGGCTAGGGTGAGGGGGCGGTTGTCTCACCGCCCTGAATGCAGCTAAGTAAAAGTTACTCGCTGATAACCGGCATTTCGGCCAGATCAGCATCCCCCGGCAGATTGATCTCTGCGACCTGAATGGCGTCGTTGCCGCGCACGGCGCCGGTGACCACCACTTCTTCAATATGCTGTACCGCCTCGTTGGCAGACGCCAGGGTCGGGATCAGGGCAATGGCAAAGCAGAATGCAGCGCGTTTCATGGGTAAACCCTCGTTGGTTAAATTCAGACAGAACAGAGTTTGCCCAATGAATATGACAGGCTGATGACAGCGCATAAGTAATTTTCGCGCCGCCGCTAACTTTTTTCGCCCTCGCCCTCGGGAGCGCAACTGTGTTTTAGGTCAAGTGGTTATGGGAGAATCAGCGCTGCAGCCCCATTGCCCGTAAACAAATTCTGCTTTCATCTTGATATACTCTCTTCCTCCTCATATTGCATAGAGACTATTCAATGTCTAAAGTCGCACTGATCACCGGAATCACTGGACAGGATGGTTCCTATCTTGCGGAACTGCTACTCGAAAAGGGTTACGAGGTGCATGGCATCAAGCGC
>PAKT01000056.1 GCA_002710725.1 Spongiibacteraceae bacterium | reverse complement strand
CGAACTTGTCGGCATGTCCCGACTTCTCCCACAGCGACAGATCCACCACCTGCGGCGTGCGAATCTCTTCGTAGCCATTCCAGTTCTGCTGCTCGCGCATGTACTGTTCGATGGTCTTGTAGATGGTCCAGCCCTTGCTGTGCCAGAACACCATGCCCGGCGCCTCTTCCTGCATATGGAACAGGCCGAGTTTCTTGCCGATCTTGCGATGATCGCGCTTTTCCGCCTCTTCCAGACGGGTCAGATAGGCTTTCAGCTCTTTCTTGTTGCGCCAGGCGGTGCCGTAAACCCGCTGCAACATGGCGTTATTGCTGTCGCCGCGCCAGTAGGCACCGGCCACCTTGGTCAGCTTGAAGGCTTTCAGTTTGCCGGTTGAGGGCACATGCGGCCCCCGGCACAAATCCATCCAGTCGCCCTGCTTATAAAGCGAGATCTCTTCCCCAGCGGGCAGATCGCGAATGATTTCACATTTGTACTCTTCGCCGAGCTTTTTGAAGGCCTCAACCGCTTCATCGCGATCCATGACAATGCGCTCAACCGGCAGGTCCTGTGAGGCCAGTTCACCCATGCGCTTTTCAATGGCTTCAAGATCTTCCGGGGTAAAGGCGCGCTCGTAGGCAAAGTCGTAGTAAAACCCGTCTTCGATGGTCGGGCCGATGGTGACCTGAGCGCCGGGAAACAGATCCTGCACCGCCATAGCAAGCAGGTGGGCGGTGGAATGGCGGATCACTTCCAGACCGGCTTCGTCCCGCTCGGTGATGATGGCGAGCTGGGCATCGTCAGCAATGGTGTAGCTGGTATCGACTTCGCGGCCGTCGACCACACCGGCCAATGCCGCCTTTGCCAGGCCGGGGCCGATATCCATGGCCACATCGGCAACAGAGACAGGATTATCGAAAGAGCGCTGACTTCCGTCAGGGAGGGTTACAACAGGCATTGTGCGTCCTTTTTCCAGTGGTGACCCCTACTAAAGGCCACGTGCAAGGCTATTTTGACACCGCGAAATACGGTGATTAACAGCATGAATTTAGTGGAGGCGTATTATCGGGAAGTATGGGGGTTGTTACAAGCGCTGAAACCCTCTCCCCAAGGAGAGGGTGCGCACGGAAGCAGATCGTTGGAATCCCCTCTCCTTGGGAGAGGGTTAGGGTGAGGGGAAAGCCCTACGCTGCAGGCTTGATCTCTTCGCGAGTCGGCCCAATCCGCTCCGCAATCGGCACCAGCTTCTCACGGTCAAAGCCATAGAACTTGATCGCATTTTCACCCAGCATCTTCGCCACTTCGTCATGCGGCAGGTCGTGAAAGGTGTCGATCATTGCATCGCGCGTACTGGGCCAGGTGCCTTCCGGGTGCGGGTAGTCACTGCCCCACATCACCTGATCAATCCCCATATCATGGCGGTATTTCATATCGCCACGCGGTATGCAGGATGCGCCAATACCCACGTTGCGCTTGAAGTATTCCGTAGGCGCCATAGAGAGGTGAGATCGGAAGTCACCCAGCTTGGCCGAAAAATGCACGTCGTTGTAATTGTGATCCAGCAATTGCAGGTAAGGCGGCAGCATCCAGCTGGTGCCGGTTTCTGTTACCGCGACCTTGAGTTTGGGAAAACGCTCGAAAACACCGGCCCAAATCATGAAAGTGAGGGGACGATAGGTCCAAAAGAACACTTCCGACACGTAGATACCCATCCCGCCAGGGTAGTTGTCAGGCGCTTCTTCTGGGAAATTCGGCCCAAAGTATTCCTTGGTCATGGCGCCACCGGAGTGGAAATTTACGATCACACCGAGATCTTCACAGGCGCGCCAGAAAGGGTCGTACTTCACATGATGATAGGGTTCGAAGGGACCGGTAGAAAGTGGAATAAGCACCGCTTTCAGGCCGCTTTCCTTCACCCACTTCACTTCCTTGACTGCTTCCTCGATATCCCACAACAGCGGGATTGAGGCTACACCCGCGTGACGCTCCGGCGCCTGCGAGCAGAACTCAGCCAGCCAGCGGTTATGGGCGCGGGCACCGGCCCACTGTAATTCAGGCACGATGGTCTCGTCTGAAGGCAAGCCCAAACCGGCACCAAAAGGCGGACTGTTGCGCTCGGTAATCCCGTCGACAAAGACCACCTCACCGGCAATGCCGTCTTCGTCGAGCATCTTAATACGCTGGTCATGATCCCAGGCACCGTGCAAGCCGTCTTCCACACCGGCTCGCCACTCGTCATTGATGTCTTTCATCAAAAAACTCTGCTCAGCCTTTTCCGTCATTTCCAACTGAATGGGCAGAGCCATATCAAAGGTTTCGCGGTACTGAGGGTCCAGATAGTCGCGATATTTTTCAGGGGGCAAACCCGCGTGACAATCTGAGGAAATAACGATGTAGCGATCCATAACATACTCCTGCGGTTGCGCCGGCCGGGGCCGAATCCGTCGTTATTGTAAGTTTAGACCGGTAAATTTACACACCGTTCTACTTTTTTCAACAAAGGACTCATTACACTTTTGTAGGGAAGCTTTTATAGAAAACCCGATCGGAATTGTGAAAGCCTCGACACCCGCCAAGGGCCTGCGGTTCAAGCTTTCAGCGCCAGTATCCGGCGCGAGCCGTTCAACACCACACCGGTAATCAGCAAACCGATCACCAGATCAGGGTAAGGCGACTGGGTGAGCATGACCAAAAACCCTGCCAGGATCACGCCAGCGTTGGCAATCACGTCGTTAGAGGAGCAAATCCAGGTTGCGGTCATATGCACACCACTGTCTTTTTTCTTTGCCAGCAGTAAAAGACAAGTGATATTGGCCGCCAGCGCCAATGCCCCTATTCCCATCATAAACAGCGACTCCGGCTCACTGCCGTAAACAAAGCGACGCAAGACCTCTACTAACACGCCTATGCCCAGCACCAGCTGGAGCCAACCCATGGTGCGTGCCGCCGTCAATTTGAGCGAGGCACTGCGACCAACCGCAAACAACCCAAGGGCATAGACACTGGCGTCCGCCAGCATGTCGAGAGAATCGGCAATAAGTCCCGCTGACTGAGCCCAGATACCGGCGACGATTTCCACCACAAACATGACAAAGTTGATGGCCAGCAACCAGCGCAGTGTCGCGGCCTCCTCCTGATCGAGGGCAAGCTGGTTCTTCGCCAGTTCAGCGCTACTGCCTTTGTACGGCTCTGAGCTGACCTGCTCAGCTCCAAGCTGCAAGCTCCGCATTGCGCGATTAATTGTTGCAGACGGCGGGCTGTGAATGACCGTGACCTGACGGCGGTTCAGATCGAAATTCAGGGACAAAACCTGATCACTTCCCTCAAGGGCGCCTCTCACCAACTGCTGCTCGGCAGCGCAGTCCATGTTTCGCACCAAGAAGGTAGTGCGAAACAGCGGTTTGTCGTTAACTTCCTGCATCTGTAATGACTCTCAGCATGAAAAACCTGAGCCTAAAGCCTGCTCCCGGGAACAGAGTCAACGGTTTCCTTGTCACCGAGTGTGGCCAAATCCACCCAGCACAATTGTCGCGACACCGACAAATATAATTATCCCGCCGAGCAGGTCGGTGACCGTCAATTGAATGCCATCAACAAAACGCAACCAGACCAGAGCCGTGGCCACATACACACCGCCGTAGGCTGCATAGACACGACCGCTGGCGGCCGGGTGCAGGGTCAACAGCCATACAAACAGCATCAGGCTCAGCGCGGCCGGCAGCAATAACCAGGCGGAGCCGTCTTTTTTCAGCCACAGCCACGGAAGGTAACAGCCGATAATTTCGGCAACTGCCGTGACAACAAACAATATCGCTGTTTTCAGAATCAGCATCGCCCCACCCCTCGCAAAACATGGCAACCATCATGCCGCATTGTCGTATCTGCTGCGCCAGCTTCTCACAGCGATACCCAGGCCGTTAAAACCAGGCGCGAATACCCAACACCAGTTGGGTGTCTTCGACATCATGCCCGGCAGCACTGGCGAAATCCGCGCTGTTACCATATTTTTTCTGCCAGTTGAGCCCAACATAGGGCGCAAACTCCCGGCGAATTGCATACCGCAGGCGCAGTCCCAAATCGGTATCAGCCAGACCCGAGCCGACTCCGGTTTGCCTGTCATTGTGACCGTACGCGTTAAGCTCGATTTCCGGGACCAGCACCAGCTTCTGGGTGAACCGCATCTCGTATTCTGCCTCAAGTCGCAAGGCAGTGCGCCCGGCACCGCCGATAAACAGCGAGGCACCCACGTCAAAGAGATACGGTGCCAGGCCCCGCAGCGCAATAACGCCCCACTCACGACTCGGCTTGGGCTCCAGGTCTTTGCGTGCACCCAGTTGTATATCCCAGAACGGGGCAATCGCCCGACCGTAAAGCGCCTGCAGCTCGAGCTCCTCGGTCTCGCTGTCGACGCGCTCAACGTCGGCCTTGAGCCAGACCTTGTTCAGGTCATAGCCAGCCCAGACCGCGCCTTCCAGCACCAGCGGATCGTCGCCTTCAGTGTCGCGCACTTCCAATTGATCCAGCTTGCCCATAATCAGAAAAGGGTCGTCCTTGCCGCCGGCGTGGCTGCCCGTAGCGACCAGGATCAGAAAACAGACCAGAAGTACTGATCGATAACTCATGATGACTGCCCCTCTTTTTCCACCCGCACTTCGCGCATCATTCCGGGCATGTGATAGAGCAGATGGCAGTGGTAGGCCCAGCGTCCCAAGGCATCAGCCGTCACCAGGTAACTGACAGAGGAGCCGGGCTGAACGATTACAGTATGCTTGCGCGGAAGGTAGTCAGCGCTGCCGGTTTCCAGTTCACTCCACATGCCGTGAAGATGTATGGGATGAGTCATCATGG
Organism: Spongiibacteraceae bacterium; assembly: GCA_002710725.1. Taxonomy (GTDB): domain Bacteria; phylum Pseudomonadota; class Gammaproteobacteria; order Pseudomonadales; family Spongiibacteraceae; genus Litorivivens. The sequence goes on along the minus strand of PAKT01000056.1, from coordinate 12,752 downwards.
TGTCGTTGACAAGGACGATGCGCACCCGTTCGCCATAGCTCAGACGCAGCGGTTCAGCATCGGCAAACTTGACGCCGTCAACGGACCACATATAGCGACTCATATTACCGGTTAGATGAAGCTGAATTTCGCGCTCGGGGTCTCGCTGGTCGAGTGTCGGATAGAGGTTTTTGATATCGCCGTAGTTGAGCACTTTTCTGCCATAGCGATTGTGGTGATCCCGCAGACCCACCCCGGGATCATGCAGCCCATGTGGATGTCAGAACAACAATGGGCCCAAATACACTCCCCTAGAAATCAGACCGCAGGTTGCCAGTCATTAAGCTCAATTAGTTGAAAAGAAAGAAAATAAACAGTTGAAACAACCGTTCCAATCACTACTGGAAACAGTCTGATCTACCGCGCGCTATCAAGGTAGCGCACCGCTGAAAGCCTGAGCTATTTCAACTAGTGTCTTAGCCCTTTCCCAACCGCCTTGTTCGCCGACCGCAGCGCTGCATACACCTTATACGACGTTCTGTCCTGAACTTGTCGTATCAGGAAGGTTTTACCGCGCGGTGTTCCCAGCCGCTCGAATAGCGAAAACAGCACGCGGGCGATCAGGAAATGCATGATCTCGATACCCTGTACCGCGCCATCGACACTCTGTTCTGCATCCGACTGCCAGCCTTTCAGCCGCACGCGCTGCTTTCTTAGTAAAGCGAGATCACTCCGACTAATGGCAATGCGGTTAAGCTCGGCTGCAACGTCGCCAATCTCACGATTGAGTCGCCATAGCATCGCACCCAGCCCAGCCGACGCCAAAATGATCAAACTGCCACTAACCCAAACGAACCAGACGGACATCGACTTCCACTCCATTTTCCTTCAGGCCGTTACGCAACTGATCACGTGTTTGCGTCAAGACAATCCTTCGCATTAGCCCCGGCGACAGCGCACTGAACTTGCCGCCAATCCAGGAGCGCTCCGCCACCAGCGACAGCGGATTAAGAATTTCTAGGGTAATCAGTGTCCTTGGGCCCTGCTCACGCCACTCGGGAGGAAAACTCCGTTCACCACCGCCAAGCTCGGCAGTGCTCTCGCGCAGCCGCTTCAAGTGAGAGTGCAGCCGCCACACGATCGCAGCGAGTGTGACCAGAACAACAATATTCAGGGAAAGCGCAACGTACAGCCAGGTCATAGCGGTTAAGCTCTTGTTTTCAGTGCGAGCCATTATGCCTGAGCGGGCGTTACCACGGGCTGCCCAATTTGGCTAAAATGTGCATCTCTGTGGCTGTGCGTGCATTTTTGGCGCCGGATAAAGCCGCGGGCCTCCAGCGGGAAGTACCCGGAAAAGCAGGAATTTTCCCATTAACCCCTTTCCGGTATTCGGCGTATAGTATTTACATGGATAGACGCTCAGGAGTTCGGACATGACCCAGATTCTGGTTAAGGATGTGATGATCGACAATCCACCCAGTATTAAATGCGGGGAATCGCTCGATGGCGCCGTAGAAAAGCTGATTCAACATAAATTGCTGGGACTTCCGGTGGTGGACGAGAAAAAACAGGTACTGGGTTTTCTGTCCGAACAGGATTGCATACACACCATGCTGATTAGCAGTTACCACTGTGAGGAATCGCGCTCGGTGGATGACATCATGAGCCACCAGGTACTGACGGTAGGACCCAACGAATCCATCATCGACGTGGCCCAGCGCATGGGCAAGGAAAAGCCCAAATCCTATCCCGTAGTATCCGACGGTAAGCTGATTGGCCTGCTGACCCGCAACAACATCTTGCAGGCCCTGTGGGAAAACCACGCCGAGTGCAGCACCTGATACCCGTCACTTTCTACTCAACAGACGGTCAATCTGGAAAAGGCCTGACTTTTCAGGCATTTTCCGCGCTGAGTTGGAATTCGAGCGCACCCTCATCCGCTGTCCCTGCGGAGAACAGACTCACAAGGATGGGCTGACAACACACGGAACAGTCTTCGACATAACTGTCCCCCGCCTGCGTACAGTCGAGCAACAGACTGATTGTTTCGCCGCAGTAGGGGCACATGGCACTTCGTTCCTGCAGTACTTCCATTACACAGACTCCGTGTCAGGGCTTCAATCGACGATAGTCTTCATAGTGGTGAATGGCAATGCCTCGATAAGCGGAATATTGCCCACGCAAGCGCGTATTCACATTGCGCAGAATGCCTTGCATAAACCGATCCCCTTCTTCACAGAAGGTGATTTGCTCTGGCTCAATACACATGGTTTCCACACCGACGATCATGGCCTTGCCGGTCGCATTGGCATACCGAAGCTCGGTATCCGCATCATTCAGTATGCGAGACTCCGTATCCCGGTAATCCATCAAAGCGACACCATCGGTCGCATCGATAATCCATTCATGCATCGGACGCGAGCTACCGTAGCGTGGCAAGGTATAAATGTCGTACCACACCGGCATATCGACCATCAAAGGCAGTGACACCGCCGCCAGCCGTCTATCGACTTCCTGGTACAGATCCAGTAACTGATTGGCCACACTGTTGCGATCGCTCTGCCAGTCGTGAATCAGATGGGCTTCGATATCCAGATGCACCGCGTTCGGTCTGGCTTGAGGATAACGACGGGTAAACTCAACCGCCTGATCCACCAGTGTCAGTACTTCATGGTGATTGGAATACAGCGCCCACTCTGGTTTGCCAAACAGAAGCTCAACCGCAAGCCCCCGGTTCTGCGCCAACTGGATAAACTCAGCCAGTGCGGGCTGGTTATGCAGTACCGGGGTTCTGGCATCAATATACAAGGTATTTAATTCACGGTTGGCGGCAAAGGTGAACAGCTCCTGCCGACGCGTGGCGTTCAGCACGGTATCGGCCTTCCACACCCACAAGGCGCGGGTGGCCGCCGCGTTGCCCTCTGCGCCTGCTGTTTGCGGCGCCGACGCCGGTGAATCCGGAGCTTCCAGTTTGACGTCTGAAAGATAAATACGGTCGGTACCGTGGCTGGCCGCAAAGAACGGTACGCCGTCGGCGGTAGCCACGCCAACATAAACCGTTGTGACATCAGACACGTCAAAACCCAGCGAAGCACGATACCAGCCGCCACCCTGCGCGCTGAAGCCGACCTGATGACCCGCGCCACGCTGACCGACACCACCCGTCGACAGATCAAAATAGGTACGGCGTATTTCGCCATTCTGGTGGCGAGTAGCAAGATACACCCAACGGGCCCCGGTATTCTTCATTTGCGCGGAAATAATCCGGTAACCGGAGCCGCGCTGTGAAGCGGTCAAATCATGAATGTAATCGTGTGCACCACTGCCGTAAGCTCGTACTGAATAAAACACTTCACCGGTTGGGCCCGACGGACCTGCCGCAACCACCTCGACCTTGTTGGCGCGCATATTAGTTAACGATTCGGCAGTGCTCGCTGAAACCGGAATAAATACTAGAAAAGCCAAAAGTAAAAGGAAATATGTGTTGCGGCCTAACACCGCGACAAAGGAGTGAGTTGCCTGCATGGAGAGAATACCTGCTTTGTTATGACAATAATAAAGCTGGCAGCACGATGCTTTATACAACCCCGAGAACACATTCAACCCTTGCGGCTAACTGCGAAGAATCCCCGATATAAAGCGTCGAAATAGTTCGGCTATCAATCTTATTTATTGAACGCGCCACCAGACTGGCGCGGATACTACGTGTGCTCCGCATCGTTAGAAAGTGTGGGAAAAGAGTAAGATTATAGAGTGTGCGCCACGTCATTGTTAACGTTTTTACTTACTCGCAAGTGTCGTATCGCCGCGACACAGAGCGTCCCCAGCCAGCAACAACTTTCAGAACAAAAAACGCAAGCCCATCTCTGCATGCTGACTGTCGGCGCCCGGCGACTGTTCCTGACGGTGCAGGTAAACGTAGGATATCCACGACGGTGAGTGCAAGAAATCGATACCGGCACTGAGCAGGTATTTCTCAACCTGCTTCAGGTCAGATTTGCCGAATTGAATTTTCAGCGTTCGCGATTTTGAGTTGTGCGCTGCACTAACCAACCTGGCCAGTGAATCGTCTTTTCCCGGCAGGGATTCGCGCTCAGCGGTGAGCCCAAGCTCAAACGCTCCCAGGGTTCGAAACAGGGTAATTCTGTGGCGACGAGAATAATCTCCCGCCACATGCTCATCAGAGGCCAGCGCAATACCACCCGACTCAGACTCAAACCAAACTGCCGATGAAATGCCATTGTGGCGGTTGCCAGCGTCATGCTTGATTAGGGCCAGCTCAGCGCGAACGCCCTGCCATTCCGGACTTTGATAATACAGCGAGTCGGTGGCCTGAATATCGCCATTCCAGAGTTCAGAGGGGTCAGAAATAGTATCGGGGAAGCGATCTACCGGATCGGCCAGGTGACGCAACGGCGTTTCCAGATTTCCGGCACGGAGGGTACCCCAAGGCGTTTCCAGGCCGAGAAAAGTATCATTCTGGCCAAGATCTTTGTCGGAGTCAGCGTCTGCATCAACCTCGTACTCGAACTGCAACAGCAGTTCCATGTTCGCCGTCAGGGTCTGCTCTGCAGAATAACCCAGATAGGAGCCCCGGCTATCCATGAAGGTATCATTCTTGCGGTCTGTTGCACTGTAGCGCGGCTCAATATCGAGATAGCCGTACCAGCCCGCTTCAGCCAGTGGCGCAAGCGATGCGACGATGCCCGCAAATACTATTTCACCCAGCCTGCTCAAACACTTACACCCCGATTAACGACAGGTGTTAGCTTAAAACAAGTTGAGTGTGAGTGTTAGCCAAGCCCCAGCATTTGCACGATACCGTGAGAATGTCCTGCGGTATAACCGCCATCAACCACCAGTGAATGACCGGTAATATAAGAGGCTTCATCGGACGCGAGGAAATTGGCGGCAGCGGCAATTTCTTCCGGTTTGCCAAAACGACCTAGCTTGACCTGATTTTGTATGCTCGCTCTTACGTCAGTCATTGAACTGTCGTTCATTATGTCGTCGAACATGGGGGTTTCGATAAAACCCGGGCATATGGCGTTGCAGCGAACCCCTTTGCGACCGTAATCCATCGCAATATTTTTGCTCAGCAGCACAACGCCCCCTTTCGAGGCATTGTAGGCGCCGCCGCCTTCATTGGCGACCAGCCCCTCAATACTGGCTATGGTAATGATGCTGCCTTTGCCCTTGTTCATCATGCCGTTGAGTACAGCCTGCGCCGACAGAAAAGTACCGTTGAGGTTGATATTAATGACCCGTTCCCATTGCACTTGATCCACCATGGTAATGGGGCCTGCCTCACGAACGCCCGCAGCGGTTACCAGTATGTCAACAGCGCCGAATTTTGCTTCGATCTCGGCGACCGCCGCTTTTTGTGCGGGGCCATCGGTGACATCGATACTGTAGAAAAGAGCGGAGGGATAGTCCGTGGTGAAAGCTTTCCAGTCTTGCGTTTCTTTCAAGTCGAAAGCGATCACCGTCGCGCCTTCGTCAGCAAAGCGCTGGGCGCAGGCGAGGCCAATACCAGAGGTTCCACCGGTAATCAGGGCAACACGATCTTTGAGTGCGTTTGTCATTATTATTCCTTGCAGGATTTTTTATAACGAAATTTACGAACTAACCACCCTCACCCTGTCCCTCTCCCACAGGGAGAGGGAACCGACATTCTGGCTCCAGTGCGCCCCCTCTCCCTCTGGGACAAACCCTTAAGGTTTGGGCGCCGGAGCCCGCGACGGCGGGGCGCAGCCCCGAGCAAAGCGAGCCAATGGGTTGGGGTGAGGGGATTTTTTCGCAGAGGTTAAAAGCTAACTTAAGCCGCGACAGTTTGCTCGGGCTTCTCCTGAGAACCGCGGATCAATCGCCCCGGCAAGGCGCCGGTCGGCTGACCGTGGTCCATCACCACCTGGCCACTGACAATGGTGTAGAGGTAGCCCTTGGCCCCCTGAAATACTCGACGACCGCCGGCGGGAAGATCAAAAATAACTTCCGGAGGCAGGATTTGCAGCTCATCAAAATCGATCACGTTGATATCCGCTTTCATGCCGACTTCGAGGGTGCCGCGATCATTCAGGCCCATGCAGCGCGCCGTTTCCTGAGTGTGCATCTGTACCGCACGCTCCAACTCGAAGCGCTCGCCGCGCTGGCGATCGCGCACCAGATAGCTCAGCAGATAGGTCGGCACGCTGGCATCTGACAGCACACCGCAGTGGGCCCCGGTATCAGCGAGACTGATAACCGTGCTTTCATCCTGCAGCATGGCCATCTGCCGCCGCAGATCGCGGGCGCCGTAACCGAACAGCGGGCAGTAAATCATCTGCTTGCCGTCTTTTTCCATCAGCGCGTCGAAGGCATAGGCCTGCGGCGTTACACCGGCGGCCTTTGCTTTGTATTCAATGCTGTCCTCGTAACTCGGCTCATAGTTTGGCACATCGTCCATCACATACAGGTTGCTGTAGCCATTGGTGATCGCCTCGAGGAAAAAGTCACCGCCGGTTTCCATCGGCGGCTCTTCGACAATCGCTTTGCGAATAGCCGGATCGCGCAGTTTCGCCAACCGCTCTTCGCGCGGCAGTCCTGCCAGCTCGGCATAAGCCGCCGAAAACATAAAGGGGTGTACGGTGCCGTCCCAGGCCATCAGGATATTCACCGGGCGGGCGCCGACATGGGGAATCAATCGCGCACCGTCTTTGGCCGCCTCACGAACATAGGCAAGCTGTTGTTCGACTCGTTCCCAGTCCTTCTCTTCGCGGAAGAACAGAACAAAATTGACCTGGCAGTTATTGTCAATGGACAGCTTTTTCATCCATTCCATCTCTTCGCGCCAGTTGTGAAAATCCGATACCAGCCCGTAAATACCCTTGCCGATATCACCGATCGCCTGACCGATGCCGAGCAGTTCTTTGGAGTCGGCATAGGTGCCGGGCATGACCTGACCATGTCGGGTGGTATGCAGCTCGGTGCGCGAGGTGGTGAAACCAATCGCACCGGCGTCGATACCTTCGCGCACGATTTCGATCATCTGCCGCACGTCTTCGTCGGTAGCGGGCTCATTGTTGGTGCCGCGATCCCCCATAACATAGGTGCGCACGGCACAGTGGGGAACCTGGGCGCCGATATCGATGGCGCGAGGCATTTTATCCAGGGTGTCGAGATATTCGGGGAAGGTTTCCCACTGCCAGTCGATGCCTTCACTGAGCGCGGCGCCGGGAATATCCTCGACATCTTCCATCACTTCAATCATCTGCTGACGGGCGGATTCTGTCGGTTTACAGGGCGCAAAACCCACACCGCAGTTGCCCATGATCAATGTCGTAATGCCGTGGTTGACCGCAGGACTGCAATAGGCGTCCCAGCTGGCCTGTCCATCCATATGCGAATGGGTATCGACCCAGCCCGGAGTAACCAGCTTGCCTTTGGCGTCGATGGTCTGGCGCGCCTCGCCCTGCACCTTACCGACCGACACAATCACGCCGTCCTGAATGGCGATATCGGCGCTGTGCGCAGCGGAACCTGTACCGTCTACTACGGTGCCGTTTTTTATGATCAGGTCGTACATGGGGGCCTCCAGCATTCTATTTGAACAGAACGAAAGTGTAGTTTGTGGAAGCACGGCCTTTAAGATACGATGCCGCAAAACATTATTGCCTTAAAAGAAACAATAACCCGACGATTGAGAGCGCTCATGGCCCGCTGGGATGGAATCTACGAGTTTGTGCAGGTGGTGGAGCACCACAGCTTTACCGATGCCGCCAAGGCCCTGGACATGTCGACCTCGCAGGTGAGCAAACTGATCTCTCGGCTGGAAGACCGCCTCGGCACGCGTCTACTGCTGCGCACCACACGCAGCCTGGCGCTCACCGACGAAGGCCAGCAGTTCTACCGCCGCAGCAAGCTCGCCATCGATACCTTTGAAAAAGCCGAAGAAGATCTGGCACTGTCCCGCAATGAGCCGCGCGGCAACCTGAAGGTCAACATCTCAGGGGTGTTTCAGGAGCGGTTTCTGGTGCCCATCCTGGCTAACTTCACCAAGCAGTACCCCCGACTGCAGGTGCAGCTGGACTTTACCGACAAACAGCCGGATCTGGTCAAAGAAGGCTATGACTTGTCCGTCTGTTATGGCGAACTGAAAAGCTCGACGCTGGTCGCTCGCAAGCTGGCCGATAATTTCAACTACCTCGTTGCCAGCCCTGACTACCTGGAAGATCAGGGCGAACCCGAGACGCTGGAAGACCTGCAACAGCACAATTGCCTGATGGGGGTGGATGCTCTCTGGTATCTGAGCGACGGCAGTGAAACCGTGCAGATACACCCCGACGGCAACTGGCGCAGTGACAACGGAGCCGCCCTGTTGAGCGCCGCCCGCTGCGGGCTGGGCATTGCCAGCCTGCCCTTCTTTTCGGTAATGGACGATATTTCTCAAGGCACCCTGCAACAGGTACTGCCACAGTGGAATCAGTATCCGCAGCCGGTCTGGATCATGTACCCGCAGCAACGCCACTTGCCAATAAAAGTACGTCTGTTTATCGATTACTTGCTGGAGGAACTGAACAATATTGTGTTGTGAACGCAGAACTTTGCCAATTAGACCATATTGACGATTCCGCCCTTCACCTGCCAGCCTATAGTCGCTATTCTCAAGCGTAAGCCCGTGATAATCCAATCAAAAAACCGATAAGGTACAGAGAGTTATCCATGCAGCCTAAAACCTATCCCGTACCCGAAGCTTTTGCCCGCCAGGCCCATATAACCGCGGAAAAATACGAGCAGATGTATCGGCAATCTGTCGAACAGCCGGAAACCTTCTGGGCCGAGCAGGCCGATGAGTTCCTGAGCTGGCACAAGAAATGGGACAATGTCGTCAGCGCGGATCTCGCCAAGGGCGAGGCGGCCTGGTTTGCCGGCGGCAAGCTGAATGTCAGCGTGAACTGTATCGATCGACACTTGGAAAACCGCGCCGATCAGACCGCCCTGATCTGGGAAGGCGACGACCCAAGCGATGACAAGACCATTACGTATCGCGAACTGCATGAACAGGTGTGCAGACTCGCCAATGTCATGAAAGACCGTGGCGTTGGCAAAGGCGACCGGGTCTGTATTTACATGCCAATGATCCCCGAGGCCGCCTATGCAATGCTGGCCTGCACCCGCATTGGCGCCATTCACTCGGTGGTGTTTGGCGGTTTCTCCCCCGACGCCTTGAAAGACCGTATCAATGACTCCGAGTGCAAGCTGGTAGTCACTGCCGACGAAGGCGTTCGCGGTGGTAAAGCCATTCCCCTGAAAGCCAACACGGACAAAGCGTTGAGCAATTGCCCCTCCATCGACACCTGCCTGGTGGTGAAACGCACCGGCGGCAACATCGACTGGCAGGAAGGCCGGGATGTCTGGTATCACGAGGCGGTGGACGCCGCCGCTGCCGACTGCGAACCCGAGTGGATGGACGCGGAAGACCCGCTATTCATTCTTTACACCTCAGGTTCCACCGGTAAACCCAAGGGCGTACTGCACACCACCGCAGGCTACCTGCTACAGGCAGCCATCACCCATAAATGCACCTTTGATTATCACGATGGCGATGTGTACTGGTGTACGGCCGATGTGGGCTGGGTGACCGGGCACAGCTATATCGTCTACGGCCCGTTGGCCAACGGCGCCATCTCACTGATGTTTGAAGGCATCCCCACCTACCCGGACGCCTCGCGCCACTGGCAGGTGATCGACAAGCATCAGGTCAATATCTACTACACCGCCCCCACCGCCATTCGCGCGCTGATGGGCGCCGGCGATGAGTTTGTCACCAAAACCTCGCGCAAGAGCCTGAAACTGCTGGGCACGGTGGGAGAACCCATCAACCCGGAAGCCTGGGAATGGTACCACCGTGTCGTGGGTGAGGAGCGCTGCCCCATTGTCGACACCTGGTGGCAGACTGAAACCGGCGGTCAGATGCTCACTCCGCTGCCCGGCGCGATTGCCACCAAGCCCGGTTCCGCCACCAAGCCCTTCTTCGGCATACAGCCGGCGCTGCTGGATCAGGACGGCAAGGAAATAGACGGCGCGGGCTCAGGCTATCTGGTGATCAAGGCCAGCTGGCCCAGCCAGATTCGAACCGTATACGGCGATCATCAACGCCTGATCGATACCTACTTCAGCCAATATCCCGGCTACTATTTTACCGGCGACGGCGCCCGCCGCGACGAGGACGGTTACTACTGGATAACCGGTCGGGTAGACGACGTACTTAATGTGTCGGGACACCGCATGGGCACCGCCGAAGTGGAAAGCGCGCTGGTGCTGCATAAAGATGTCGCCGAAGCCGCCGTTGTCGGCTACCCCCACGACGTGAAAGGTCAGGGAATTTACTGCTATGTCACCCTGATCGCCGGACACGAGCCCAGCGAGGAATTAAAAAAAGAACTGGTGCAGCTCTGCGTGAAGGAGATTGGCCCCATTGCCAAGCCGGACCTGATTCAATGGGCACCGGGGCTGCCCAAAACGCGCTCGGGTAAGATCATGCGACGCATCTTGCGCAAGGTGGCGGCCAACGAGCTGGATAACCTGGGCGATACCTCAACCCTGGCCGATCCGGCGGTAGTAGACGAGCTGATTGAAAACCGCCTGAACCGCTAAGTCCATTCCAGACTGGCGCCTCTCAGGCGCCAGCTATCCGGTTTCACCTCAACCGCCCTCATAGCCTTAGACAGAATGCCGATTCACCTGGTATCAAATTATAAACCGCAGCATAGTATTTTCGTTATGGCGCTGTTTTTGGCTGTTTAATCTTACGCTGTTAATAAATTTCACTTACAATCGGTTCAGGCTCAACATAAAGAGGCAAGCCATGGCTGGCGAAACACGCTGGGGAAAGCGCAGTCGACACGACGATCCTGATCAGGCAAGAAACAACATTCTTTCTGCCACCTATCGGGTGGTGACCCGAAAAGGCGTAGACAAAACCACCATTTCAGAAATAGCCAAACAGGCTAAAGTCTCCCGCCCGACGATCTATCGCTACTTTGACAGTCGCGATGACATCATCCAAAGCCTGATGGACAAACGGCAGGGGGATTTCTTTCAGAGCATGTATGAAGAAACGCTTCCCTACCGGGACGACTTCCCCAGACTGGTCGAGGAAATGCTCTGTTTTGCGCAGAACTTCAACGCGCAGAATCCGGCAACAGATCTGGTCTCCGGCCCCAATACCGGCCGAATGTCAGCCTACCTCTCCACTGACGACACTGACCGGCATTTCAGCACGATGCTGGATGAGCCTTACCGGAAATACCGGGAGAAAACCGGCAACGTGGTCGACCTGGAAAGCCTGAAAGGTTTTCTCGGCGCGATGATTTTGACTATTCGTATCGCCCCTTACAAAAACCACGAGACCCTGCGCAACCAGCTGCAGGCCATCATGGCGCTTGGCCGCACTAACGGCTGACGCCGCTCAGAACGGCCAGATCAGAGGCACGATAGCCACCGTCACGATACCGACGGCCACTGTCAGCGGCACACCCATTTTCAGAAAGTCCTGAAACTTGTAGTTGCCGGGCCCATAGACCATCAGATTGGTCTGGTAGCCAATCGGCGTCGCAAAGCAGGTAGAAGCGCCAATCATCAGGGTGACCGCCAGCGGCTCCGGTGCAACACCCAGGCCCTGACTCGCGGCAATGGCCACAGGAAAAAGAATCACCGCCGCCGCCATATTAGAAATGACCGCAGAGAACGCTGCCGTGAGTGCAAACAGACTGATCAGCAGCCCGGTAGGCGAGCCCGCCGAAGCGCCAATTATCAATTCTGCTATTGATTGGGCTGCACCGGTTTTCTCCATCGCAGCGCCCAAGCCTATCGACGCCGCAATAACCAGCAGAACCTCCCAATCAATACTGCGCCGCGCATCACGAATTCGCACGCAGCGGGTGAGAACCAAAAGCGCCGCCGCGAGCAGGGCCGCTTTGAACATGGGCAAGACGCCCGCGCCCACCAAGGCCACCATACCCAACAGAATCAGCCCGGCGGTGCCGCGTTGCTCATGGCGCACAGGCCGTGAATTCTCGATCTGACTGACCAGCAGGAAATCCCGGGAATAACGCTGGTTTCCAACAAAGTCTTCGTGGGTTTCCAGCAACAGGGTGTCGCCGGGGCGCAGATCAACGTCACCAATTTTGGTTTTCAGGTGCTGGCCGTCACGGGAAATCGCAATGATCGCCGCCCCGTAGTGATTGCGGAAGCCCATATCGCGCACGGTTTTTCCCAAATGCGGAAAGTTTGGCGAAATGACAACTTCAACCAGACTCCGCGTTGATTGATGAGCATCCAGTTTGAACACCTGGTCATCAGCCACCCGCAGACCGTGTATGTTTTTCAGATCTACAACCGAGCGCACATCGCCCGCAAAAATCAATCGGTCGTTGGCCTGCAGCAACTCACGCGGTGACACCGCCGTCAAAATGCGGCCGGCGCGGTCTATCTCAATCAGGAACATACCCGGCAGCTGTCGCAGGCCCGCGTCTTCAATGCTTTTTCCTACCAGCGGACTGCCCTGCTCGACCAGCATCTCGACAACATACTGGCGGGCATCTTCGAAGCGCTGGGTTTGACCTTTCCGATCCGGCAGCAACCAGCGACTTGTGGCCACCGTCAGGCCCAACACAACGAGAGTACAGGGAATCCCGACCCAGGCCAGATCAAACAGCGCCAGCCCCTCAATACCCGGCTGGGCCTTGAGCATGTCGTTAACCACCAGATTGGTACTGGTGCCGACCACCGTG
>PAKT01000055.1 GCA_002710725.1 Spongiibacteraceae bacterium | reverse complement strand
TTCCTCGGTGTAAGCAGGGTTTCTTTTACGTGCCATGTAGCACCTCCATACAGGTTTATATAACTATAGGAAGGTGTCTACAAGTTGTGGGGCACACGGGCTCCTAACATTTTAATATCGAGCGAGCTCGGTTTGCCCTTTTGGGATTGTTTCTCACTTCGTGAATTCCCTTGTTATATAAAGTCCGCTGAGTAAGTGTGTGCTAGCACATATCGACAAAGCGAGCATGCTCGGTTTGTCGGAACCATTGGTCCCCCTATCAAGGTCAGTGGTTAACCTATTTTGCTGATATTTATACACATTTTTAGATCGCTACTCCAGAAACCGAGCCGCCTAATCCGGCAAACCGGCCCATATAGCCGGATTCGCAATGATATGCGGTGCAAATACTAAGTGCTTTACGTTGTTCGTGACTCGATTTGGACCAGCATTTGGGCGGGACAAACCAAGTGAGCGAAGCGCGATCGTGTGCGCCTCTATCATGAGGCCGAGGGATTGGTGGGGCATTCGCGACCGTCCGCTTTGTATATGTATCAGACTATTTCCAATGTCCGCTAATGTGACGTTCCGGCCATAATATGGGTGAATCAACAACAAGCTTTGCCTCGGGTCAGCAAAAAATCTGTCACACCTTACCGGTACTATAGAGGCACTATTTCAAATAGTGGGAAAACACCGTGCTGGCGCGAATAACACTGATTTCAATCAGCCTTTGGTTAACCGCATGTGCCACCCAACCGCAAACTGATCGCCTCCAAGCGGCCTTGTATTGCGATACCTACCTTATCTATGAAATGTGCGTAAAAGACGTGAATCGCGATGGTGTTGCGGATTTGATGTATTTCGACGATACCCGGGAAATTTTCATGGTCTCAAATGACTATAAAGGCTATCGGGAAGCAGATCTTAGCGATCACCGCTGCCAGCAGCCGATGGGCCAGCAAATGCAGGCAGTCAGTTCCCGCTTGCTTCGGATCACGGGGTCGACCGGTTTCCTGCAGCGCATGCATATCCAGAATCGACTCATGATGGCCTACGCCAGTTATTTGCCCGCTATCAATCAATGCATGGGTCAGGGTGACGTTGCCGCGAACAGTGACAACGCAAAAAATGCCGACCCGTTTGGAGACGATTCGTTTGGCGAAGAAGCGTTTTACTGATGGTCAGAGCGGAGAGCGGTCTTGTCTTAATTTGAGCAGTCACAACCGACCCGGATCAAAACCGCCATACAATTGTAGTCTCACTGAAAGCAAACAGTCACAGTTTCATCATACCGTTAACGCTTCTGGTTAAAGACAACAAGCGAGGGTAAGCGCGGTATGAATATTATTAAGTCGAGCTTTATCGGCACGGCGGTGCTGGCTATAGGCATGGGTCTTGCCGGCTGTGACGGTGATGATGGCAGCACGGGTGTACAGGGTCCTGCGGGGAAAGATGCAACAGCAAGCCGTATATCCCTGTCACTGTTGGGTCGCTTCGAAACCAATCAGTTTGACGAGTCTGCCGCGGAAATCGTCGATTTTGACCCGACGACCAAGCGGGTTTTTGTGGTGAATGCTCAATCAGGTGCAGTTGACGTTCTGGATGCTACGCTGCCCGGTAATCCTACTCTAGTTACTTCCCTGAACGTCGCAGCCGATGTTGCCGGCGCAGTTTCCGGTCTCTCCGCATCTGATCTGGGAGCGGCCAACAGTGTGTCGGTAAATGGGAACCGCCTTGCCGTTGCCATTGAGGCAAACCCGAAACAGAACAACGGCTATATCGCCTTTTACCGTACTGACGGCACATTTGTCTCCGCAGTCGAGGCCGGTGCATTACCTGATATGGTGGTCTTTACTCCGGATGGCAACAAAGTGCTGGCGGCCAACGAGGGTGAGCCTAACGGTGATTATTCGAATGACCCGGAAGGCAGCATTACCCTTATTGACGTCTCTGGCGGGATTGCCGGTCTAAGCGCGGCCAATGTCACCAGGCTTTCGCTTGATGGGGCTCTGACCGGACCGGTGCGGGTTTCGGCCAAGGCCGCAAGTCAGGCTGCAGATTTGGAGCCGGAGTACATCGTGGTGGCCGAAGATAGTCGGACTGCCTACGCCGTTCTTCAGGAAAACAATGCCGTTGCCGAAATCAACCTGAGCAACAACACGGTGACTCGTATTGTCGGGCTTGGTTTCAAAGACTATTCCATCCCCGGGAACGAGTTGGATGCCAGCAACAGGGATGGCCTGGTCAATATTCGTAACTGGCCTGTCTTCGGTGTCTACATGCCCGATGGTGCGGACGTCTATACCGTCAACGGTGTGAACTATCTGGTTACCGCCAATGAGGGTGATGGCCGCGAGTATCTGACGGATGCCGTCGATGCCGTAGATTGCACAGCCCAGGGTGGTTTCGATTTCGACGATGGCGATTGCTTTCACTATCTGGACGAGATCCGGATCAAGGATATTACCGACAACTCCGGTTTTACCGCAGACTTTCTGGCTCGTGTGCCCGCGGACTTCCAGGATGATGCGCAACTGGGGCGTCTTAAAGTTATTACCGACCTGGGTACCACCGGCACCTGTGCTTCAGTCGCTCTCACCGGTCAGCCCGGCGCAGATTGCGCCTATGACGCCTTGTACGCATTTGGTGGTCGTTCATTCACTATCTGGAATGCGGACACCATGGAGCCCGTATTTGACTCCGGTAATGCCTTTGAAGTTATCACCGCCAATCGCTATGGCCTGAATGGTTTCAATGCGAGTAACGACGACAACGAAGGCGACGACCGATCAGATGACAAGGGGCCTGAACCAGAGGCCGTTGAGATCGGGAAAATCAATGGAACGACTTACGCCTTTATCGGTTTGGAGCGTGTCGGGGGCGTCATGGTTTACGACATCAGCAATCCGCAGGCGCCGAGCTTTGTTCAGTACATCAATACGCGCGACTTCACCATTGCCGACGTAGAGGCTGACTTTGATCAGGTGGGAGACCTTGGTCCGGAGTCAATCAAGTTTGTCGGCGCCAATAACAGTCCGACAGGAGAGCCCCTGCTTATTGTTGCCAACGAAGTAAGCGGCACCACTGCGTTTTTCGAGATCAGCGTTATCCAATAATGAAAAATAATAAGTAGTTTTTTGAAGCCCGCGTTCGCGGGCTTTTTTTATGCTTCTTCGAGTACTCAGGTAGAGGGCAGTACCAACAGGCCTTTGTATGAAGAGGCGCAAGCCTCAGGCTACACTCTCATACCTGACGCCTTTGAGCGTGGGCGCCAGTCCCAGTCGTCGCCCTTGCGCGTTGATCATCAAGTATTCTCTGGCGATAAGACCATTGATCTCAGTTTCCCGATAGCCACGGGTAGCACCCTCAAGGGGATAGAAGTGATAGCCCTCTGTGAGTCTGGCGTTAACATCGCACTCCCTGATCCAGGAGCAACATCCGAGCGGGTAGCGGGTGGGTTTGAAGTCGCCCGGCAGCAGGCGGTAGCTTGAAGGCTGGCCGATCAGGCGCGTGGTGGGTTTCGACGGCGTGTGAAGTTTGAGTCGTCGATATTGGTAATAGGCCACAGCGCTCGTCAGTAGACCACCGACGATGACACCGAGCAGCAGGCTTAGGGGATGCATAGTCACTCTCTCTCGATTACAGGTTGCATGGCCGACGTGGCGCGCAAGCGAGGCGCTTGCTGTGCTCAGCGTAGTCTTTCTTTTTTGCAGTCATGTTGCAGAAATATGTCAGCCCGGCCCGCCTGCATAGTGGAGTGCAGGCCAGTTCCGTTGGCCTCCTGTCATATTCCAGACATCTTTATGCCTTAAGCTCGTGCCGGATTAGTTTCGGGGAGATTCCGATGCAGTATTTTCCGATGGCCCGTATCGCGGTGCTGACTGGTGCGGCGTTTCTGGCTGCATGTAATTCCGGTGGCTCATCATCCTCCGGCCCGGCACCCGCCCCGGGTGCACCGACAGAAGACGCGCGGCAGGGGCAGTTTATCGATGCGCCGGTGTCTGGAATCTCCTACTCCAGCGACGGCGGAGTCACCCATCAACTGACTGATGCTGAGGGTGTTTTCCAATATCGAGACGGTGAGGTCGTGTCCTTTTCGTTGGGGGGTATCGAGTTCGGCTCAGCTACAGGTGCCGATGTACTGCAGCCGATAGACCTGCAACAAGGCAGTGCTCAGGCCGCCTCCAATATGGCTCGAGTGCTGCTCACGCTGGATCGCGACGGCGACCCGGCCAACGGCATTCAGATCTCAGACATCGTCCGGCAGCGTGCCCAATCGCTCTCTCTCCCGGCAACAGCATTTGATATCTCGCCCGAAGATCTCCCCGCCACAGCCCTCGCCGACTTTGCCCGTTCGGCGAATGAAGACGGTGAGCGCCATTTGCGCAGCGCCGCAGACGCCGCTGCTGAACAGCAGTGCACCGAGCAGGACTTGCAGGATGGCCAATACGATGGCGATTGCGAACGAGGCCTGCCTGTGGTCGATGCGGGTGCGGATCAATCTGCCGAGGAAGGGGTCGAGCTGTTTTTGACGGGCAGTGCGACGGCCGCCGGTGATCGATCCGTGCAGCGACTGATCTGGCGTCAGGCCAGCGGTCCCAGCGCTGCCGTTCAGGGCGCGGTTGATCAAAACCAGCTGCATATCGTTCTGCCACAGGTGGATGGCGACAGTATTCTGGAATTTCGTTTGACGGCAATTGATTCGGCCGGCCTGACCGGAACCGATTCGGTGCTGGTCAGTGTCACCGACATTCTGCCCAATCAGGTGCCTGCGGTTGATGCCGGCAATGATCAGACGGTGACGTCTCGTGACAGAGTCGTGCTCTCCGGTGTGGCGGAAGATGCCGATGGCGACATTACTGCCACCGCGTGGCGAGTGCTCTCCCAATCACCTGCGGTCAGCTTGCAGGTCATCGACAACAACAGTGTCAGTTTTACTGCGCCCAATGTCGCTGACACAACAACCTTGAGCTTTGAGTTTTCGGCAACCGATAACGAGGATGCTACTGTCGCCGATGTCGTTCGGGTTGTTGTTCAGCCTTCGCCCGATAACCAGGCACCGTCCATTGATTCGATTCTCGCTGACCCGGGGGTTGCCAGTGTCGGAGAACAGGTTGGCCTCCTGTCTTCCGCCAGCGATGCCGACGATGATCCTCTCCGCTATATCTGGAAACAGGTAGCACCGGCGGAACCCTTGCTCCACATTACTGATGCCGCACTTAACGACGCCGCCACCGAGATGCCCGAACTGGAACAGGATACTGCCTTCGAATTCGAGCTGGCTGTTTCCGACGGCGCCATCTCAGTTGTGCGCAGTCTGCAGCTTCAGGGTGTGCCCCCCTCGGCGCAGAAGCCTTCTCCTATGGAGTGTTTGAGCAACCCGACTCAGTGGGGCTGCCCCTTGTGGACTTATCGCGACATGCTCAGCCCCGAGGACTTCGCCAGCTGCAGCCCCGACCCCACCGTGGAATCCTGTCCGTTTTCGGTTCTGCTCGATGCGGACCCGGGCCTGTTGGCCTGCCTGACACTGCGCACTGGGGCAGCCTGCAGCGGGATCGTCAACAATCTGTTCGACCCGAGTTATCTGACCGAAAAAATTCCACCTGACCGACCGGCCACCAGCTGTAATCCAGCCTACGACGCCGCGACCTACGAGCATTACGTTGGTACCTGGCACGAGCATACCGCTTACTCCGACGGCACCTGGGGGCAGCGACCAATCGACATGTTAGAGCAGGTCAAGGCCAGGGGCTTTGACTGGGCCGGCAGCTCAGAGCACTCGGATACGCTCGACCCGGGCAATCCCCTTGCCCTGCCGCGCGATTGCCCGCTGGAGCCTCAAATCGGTGACACCGGGGTGGACCCACGGTGTCTGCTCGGCGATCAGGAGCAGCTTGAGAATAATGTCAGGAAATGGGCGGCCATTCAGGAAATGGTCGACGCCGTCACTGACGACAGCTTTACCGGCTTGCGCGGGTTTGAGTGGACGTCGGACCGCTTTGGACACATCAATGTGTTTTTCTCCGAGCACGTCATTAACGCGAAAACCGAAGCGGGCTATGCGGTCAGTATGACCCGCTTCTGGCAATGGTTTACCTACCCGTCGACCTTTGGTGGCGGTGATGACGCGATTCTCAGTTTTAATCATCCGGGGCGGGAAGACTTGATAGAGGCTTTTCTGCACGAGGATGTTCAGGGAAATCTTGAAGACAATCTCACCGAACTGCCTCTGGATTTGCACGACCCCACCTATACCTTCAACGATTTTCGCTTTGTGCCCGGAGCCGATTACCGCGCGGTAGCGCTTGAAGTGTTTGGCAAAGGCTCCGAATACGATTCCGGCGGCAGGGGTGGAAGCTGGCTGTCCTACGCACTGGACAAGGGCTGGCATCTTGGGCCTATGGGCTCTGAGGATCACCACGGCACCGACTGGGGCGCCGGCTCATTACCCAAGACGGTGGCGATAGCCCGCAGCCGCAGTGCGAGTGATCTTCGCGAGGCTTTGCTGGCGCGCCGCTTTTACGCGGTGGCCCAGCACTACAACGATATCCGCGTAAATTACACCGTCAACGGGCACCCCATGGGCTCGCGCATCCGGGCGCCCGAGGGGACGCAGCTGAACGCGACCGTGTCGATTTCACGCGGCGGCGTTCCCTTTCCCGCAGAGGTTGAATTTGTCACCGCCGGCAACACCATAGCCGCGTCAATCACAGGCGCCGACGTGGCGACCACCTTGCGCGTCGGGGCGGGGGAGTCCTATTATTTTCTGCGCATTAGAGACCCGGAGACAGATCGGCCGATCGCCTTTGCGGCCCCAGTCTGGCTGATCTCCGGGGAATCGGCGCTCCCGGCCTGCCCCGTGGACGGCGGTGTGCCCAAATAGCGCTGTCAGAACAGGGAGGCTTCCGCTGACTCCAGCGCCGGAGGGAACAACATGCGTCTGACTAAAGTTATTGCCACCGTGCTGGCGGCCTTGGCATGCAGCCACTGCGCCGTGCCTGATGCCGGGCAATCGCCCCTGGCACAAATTGGCCCGAGGCCCTTCTATCTGGTCAGTGATATGGATTCGGGGCCGTTGAAGAAGCGGCTGCAGGCGTGCGGCAAGCACACCTTCCGGCGTACTGAAATGTCCATTGGGCATCGCGGTGCGCCGCTGCAATTCCCGGAACATACGCGCGAATCCTATGAGGCGGCGGTGGTCATGGGCGCCGGCATTGTGGAGTGCGATGTCACTTTCACAAAAGACAAGGTTCTGGTTTGCCGGCACAGCCAGTGCGACCTGCACACCACCACCGATATCCTCAGCCGCCCGAGCCTGGCCCAGAAATGCACGACGCCTTTTACACCGGCCAATCCTGCTACGGGCGAACCGGCAAAGGTAAAGTGCTGCACCTCGGATATTACGGCGGCGGAATTCAAAACCCTGAGTGGCAAGATGGACTCCGCTAACCCTATGGCCACATCGGTCGACGAGTACATGAATGCCACACCGCGCTGGCAAACGGATCTCTATACACAGCGCGGAACATTGATGACCCACGCCGAAAGTATTGTGTTGTTTCGATCACTTGGCGTGAAGATGACGCCGGAACTGAAACAGCCAGGTGTGGCGATGCCATTCAATGGCTTCACTCAGGCTGACTATGCGCAGAAGCTTATTGATGAGTATGTGGAGGCGGGTGTGTCTGCCGGGGACGTCTGGCCGCAATCCTTTAACCGGCAGGATATTCATTACTGGCTGCGGCACACCCCGGCTTTTGGCCGTCAGGCCGTATTGCTGGAAGGTCGCTATGCCGATCCGCGCTTTGCGGCGATTGCACCCGATAAATGGCAGCCGAGCATGGAAGCATTGCGCAGTCAGGGAGTGACGACCATTGCGCCACCGCTGTGGCTGTTACTCAGTACGAATGAAAAGGGGGAGTTGATTCCCTCGCGCTACGCCCGGCAGGCACGACAGGCGGGGCTGGCTATCATTGCCTGGACGGTGGAGCGTTCCGGCCCTCTGGCTGGGGGCGGCGACTGGTACTTTCAGGGCCTTGGCGCTGCTGTCGATAATGACGGCGATGTGATGAAGGTGATCGACGTACTGGTCCGGGATGTGGGTGTGATCGGTATCTTTTCCGACTGGCCGGCGACTGTAACCTACTACGCAAACTGCATTGACGGAGCGGATTGACGGCCGTAATTTTGTTGAGTTTACACAAAGGCTTACAATTGCCCGCCTGGTTTCCGTAAGCTGTCCACCATGACCGATGATGAGAAAGTTCCCCCCGATACCCTCAAACGCCTGAAAACCGGTGCCCTGGCGCGGCGTTGGCAGTTGTCGCGCGCCAGTATGCAGTACGGGCGCCGGGCGATGAGCAGCGCACTGCGCTCGCGCCTGGGCGGCAGTGATGAGCGGCAGCAGGCCGACCGTCAGGCCAACATCGACGCCTTTGTTCAGGAGCTGGGAAAGCTCAAGGGCAGTATCGTCAAGATCGGCCAGATCATGGCCACCTACGGCGACTACCTGATGCCGCCGGAGGTGGTCACCGCCCTGCACCGGCTGGAAGACAATACGCCGCCCATGCACTGGTCTGCCATTCACAAGCAGTTGCAGAAGGAGCTGGGTGATGAGCGGCTGGCCGAGCTGGAGATTGAGCCCGCCGCCGTGGCAGCGGCATCGCTGGGCCAGGTGCATCGGGCGCGTATCGCCAGCACTGGTGAATCGGTTTGCCTGAAAATTCAGTACCCCGGTGTCGATAAAACCATTGATGCGGATTTCAATGACCTGATTCGTCTGTTCAAGGTGTCGCGCATTCTGGAGTCCACTCGCAGTGTGGATGACTGGTTCAGCGATATCCGCAATCTGTTGCATCGCGAGGTGGATTACACCAACGAACGGGCCGAGCTGGAGTTTGCCCGCGACCATTTGCAGGGCGATGCGCGTTTTATTGTGCCCCGGGTTTACCCGGCGTTTTGCACCCGGCGCGTGCTGTGCATGTCCTGGGAAGAGGGAGTGTCGATCAATCACCCGGAAGTTGCCGACCTGCCACAGGCCACCCGCAACGAGCTGGGAGAGGCTATTCTCGATCTGTTTCTGACCGAACTGTATGACTGGCAGCGCATGCAGACCGACCCGAACTTTGGCAATTACCGGGTGCGGGTGGCCGGCGATCGGGCGCGTCTGGTGTTGCTCGACTTTGGCGCGATCCGGCCCTTGCCCGATGAGTTTTCCGCTGATTTCCAACGCATGATTCGAGCTGCCTATTTCAGCGACAAGGCGGATTTTCTCGAGGCCTCTATCAAGCTGGGTTTTATGAAGTCGCATTATCCCGAGGCGGTGCTCGAGAATTTTGCCGAGATCGGCATGGATATCCTTGAGCCCCTCAGGCCCAAGTCTGCCGACATTCCCGACAGCGCCCTGAGCGACGGTCGCTACGACTGGTATCAAAGCCAGTTGCCCAAGCGTATCGCCAAGCGGGCGCTGGCGGCTTCCATCAGTAAATACTTTGCCCTGCCGCCAAAAGAGTTTCTGTATGTGATGCGAAAACTGATGGGTGTGTACGCGCTGGTTTCAGCCCTGCGCGGCCAGTTTTTTGCAGACCACCTCCTTGCTCGCAGACTGTCCGGCGGCAGTCGGGAAGAGCGTTCATAGGCCAAGGCTCAAAGACGGCCGGAGTCGTGCTAGAGTGTATTCAAATAACACATAAGCACGCGCGAGGTAGGCAGTGGCAGTCAAGGAAATGCAGAACTGGTGGGATCAGTTGCAGGCTGAGGCCGACCGGCAGTCAGATCAAACGGACATTAACGGTCAGCGCCTGATGAGCATTGCCACAACGGCGGCGCTGGATCGAGTGGCGCGCACCGGCCTGGGTGCGATGGTCTGTTCCGCACTGGCACCGATGCTGCTGGGCCGGGGTAAACTGGAGCGCGAGGCGGAAAAACTGCGTTTTTACGCCCGCTTTGCCGATAACGCCAATCTCGATGAAACCTTTATAGCGCCGCCTTCGGTGTCGGTGGTTGAGGAAGCGCCCTCACCGCTTTCCCTGCATCGCCGCTTTGCGCCGAAAGGTGTCAATTGCCGTTACCTCAGTTTCAGCTCGCCGTTTAGCCCGCTCAATCCGGCGCTGGCCGATGACTATCTGGCCAATGAGCGCAACCGCACCGCCCGGGCCCTGCATTTCTATCACGACAAACCGCGCGCAACGCTGCTCTATATCCACGGTCAGTCTCTCGATAACTACCGCATCAATAACGCCTGGTTTTCGCTGGCCGAGATCTACGACCAGGGCTACGACGTGCTGATGATGACGCTGCCGCACCACGGTCAGCGCGCGGAGGCTTCGCACCCGATCAGCGGTATTGGCTTTTACACCAATGGACTGGCGGGCACCAACGAGGCCATGTTGCAGTCCATTTCAGATGCGCGGGTATGGTTGAACTATCTGTTTGATCGCGGCGCGCCTCAGGTTGGGGTGTCAGGAGTTTCGCTGGGTGGTTACCTGTCCGCCTTGCTCGCCTGTGTCGACGATCGTTTGTCCTTTGCCATTCCCAACTCGCCGGTGGTGGCGCCGGTCGATATGGCACTGCAATGGCAGCCGGTAGCGCCGGTATCCAAGCTGATGTTTGCGATGAGTGATCTGACCATGGCGGAATTGCGCCATTGCATGGCCCTGCACAGTCCGCTGACCTATCAGCCGCGGATTGCCAACGACCGGCTGTTTATCATCAGCGGTGCCGGTGACCGCTTTACCTCGCCGCGCTTCGTGCGTCTGCTGCACGAGCACTGGCAGGGCAGCCGCATTCACTGGTTCCCGGGGAATCATCTGCTGCATCTGGAGCAGGGTCACTACCTGCGGGATATGCACAGTTTTATTGACCGCAGTTTCGGGATCGCGCCATGAGTCAGGGCAATGTATCGGCGATCGTAAACAGCCTGCTGTCGCTGGAGTCAGATGACACGCCGATGCATATCGGCATGCTGTTTCGTTTTGCCTTGCCCCAAGGCAGTGGCCGACATTTTGTGGCGGAGCTGGCGGCAGCTTTTCGCCAGCAGAATAACCTGAGCGCCCCCTGGCACTGGCGCCTCAAAGGCCGCTCCGGTCTTAAACCGCAGTGGCAGGAATGTCAGCAGGTGGATCTTGAGCATCACTTTCGCCAGCTGGGCTTGCCGGCACCGGGCGGCGAGCGGGAGTTGGGTGTGCTGGTGTCGCGCCTGCACAGTCAATTGCTTGATCCGAGCCGCCCGCCCTGGGAGTGCTATGTGATTGAAGGCCTGGAAGAGGGCCGTTTCGCCCTGTATTTCAAGGTGCATCGTGCATTGGTGGATGTGGCCGGTGGCGCAGAAGTGCTCTATGCCTTTTTGGCCACCAAGGCTTCAGATCAAAGAATCTCTGCGCCCTGGTGCTGTGCCATCGACAGCGATTTAAGCCCTCAAACCGGACAGATCTGGCCCCGCCCGCTGGCCGCCGCCGGTAATCTCGGCCGGGCAGTCAGCCGCCTGGTCGGGGCCGGTCTGCGTCGCCAGAGTGAATTGGCGGTGCCCTACAAGGCACCCCGTACCGCCCTGAACGGGCCGGTCAATCGCCAACGTCGTTTTGCCACCCAGCACTATGCGTCGAATCGCTTAAAGGCTGTTGCTGAGACACTGGGTGAAGCCGATACCACCGTGATTCTGCTCTACCTCTGTGGCAGTGCCCTGCGTCGTTTTTTGAAGGAATACAATGCTCTACCCGACGAGCCCTTGATTGCGGCGGTGCCCCAGAGCCGGGTGCATCTCGCGGATTTCAGTCTGGCCTTTGTCGCCCTTGGCAGTGACGAGGCCGATCCGCTGACCCGCTTTCGGGCGGTGCAGCGCTCCTATGCGGCGGCAATAAAGCATCTGGAAGCGGTCGCTCCAGAGCTGCGTATGGCTTACAGCCTTGCCGCCAGCGCGCCCTTTATTGCCGGTCAGATCAGCGGCGCCCAACCCTGGATGCCGGCCATGTTCAACCTGAGTTTTGTCAATCTGCCGGGGCCGGGCAGCGAGCGGTATCTGGGCGGTGCGAAGCTGGAATCCCTGCACAATCTGTCGCTGTTGATGCCCGGTTCGGCGCTGGCCATCAGTTGTGTGCCTTGCAGCAAGGGCGTGAATATCGGCCTCAGCGGTGCCCGCGATACACTGCCCCATCTGCAGCGCATTGCGGTGTATATGGGGCAGGCACTGGATTCGCTGGAGTCTCAGCTACAAAACAGCAGTAAGGAGGCGTCGTGAATCCGCTGGCAAAACGTGTGCTCGATCAGGGGCTGGCCGCCAATCAGCGTCTGGCTCAGGCCGCCGGGAATGGTTTTGACTGGCTGTTTCGGCGCAACAATCTGGTGAAGTCCGGGCATACCTGGTTTGAGCTGGTCTATGACGGCGATCCGATGGCGGTGCGTTACTACGAGCTGCCCGACGAGGATGAAATCGAGCTCAACAACGGCGACAACCTTACCATTGTTCGTGAACAGCACCGGCGTCCGCTGGTGCTGGTGCCGCCGCTGGGTGTGACCACCGAAACCTTTGACCTTCTGCCCCAGCGCAGTCTGGTCAAATACATGGCCGCCCGCGGTTTCAAAACCTATCTGATCGATTGGGGCAAGCCGAAAAAGCAGCATGCCCATCTGGGTATGCAGGACTACGCGGATGTGATGATGACTCAGGCTCTGGCCGAAGTGCGGCGTCATTCCGGCAGCGAAGAGGTCTCGCTGATGGGCTGGTGCATGGGTGGTCTGATCAGTCTGCTGTATATGGGCATTACCGAAGACCCGAAGGTCAAAAACCTGATTACCGTTGCCAGCCCCATTGATCTGCGCGGCGGCGGGCTGGCTACCGGTGTGGCGCAGGCCTTAAATGTGCCCGCGCAACTGATTCGCCGCTACACGGACTTTCGTCTGCATCTGCTCAACCCCTCGGCCCTGTCGGCACCGCCCTGGTTGACGACGTTGGCCTTCAAACTGACCGACCCGCTGAGCAGCGTGACCACCTATTGGGATCTGGTCACCCGGCTGTGGGACCGCGAATTTGTCGAGTCCTATTCCACCACCTCCGACTACCTGAACAATATGCTGCTCTACCCGGGCGGGGTAGTGCAGGATATGGCGGTCAAGGTGGCGGTGGATAACAAACTGGCCAGCGGCGAAATTGATATCGGCGACAAGCTGGCCCGGCTCAATCGCATCAACTGTTCCATGCTGGTATTTGCTGGCGAAACCGATTCGCTGGTGCCGCCGTCGATAGCCGAGCGCATCATGGATATTGTCGCCAGCAGCGATAAAGCCTTTTACGTGGTGCCCGGTGGCCATATGGGGGTGATACTTGGCAGTCGCGCCCAGGAGGCGGTGTGGTCCGAGGCCGCTGACTGGCTGATTCAGCGTGATAAAACGCGACCCCGGAAAAAAACCGCTGCCCCGCGCGGGGTCAAGGGTAAAAAGGTGGCGCCGCCCAAAAAACAGCGGGCCCGCAAGGTCAAAAACATTCAAAAAAGCGAATAAGCATGT
Source organism: Spongiibacteraceae bacterium (assembly GCA_002710725.1). GTDB lineage: Bacteria > Pseudomonadota > Gammaproteobacteria > Pseudomonadales > Spongiibacteraceae > Litorivivens. Next base: position 4,599 of record PAKT01000055.1, on the reverse strand, counting down.
CTCAAACAGAAATTTCTACCGGATCAGTCAGTCTGGATGGTTTGCAATTCAGCTATCGAGAGGCCGGCACGGGCCCGCTGGTACTGTGCCTGCACGGCTTTCCCGACACCGCCCACAGTTTTGATGAGCTGCTGCCGGTGCTGGCCGCGGCGGGTTACCGGGCGGTGGCGCCGTTTATGCGCGGCTACCACCCCAGCGGCGTACCCGCCGACGGTGACTACGCCATTACTGCCTTGGCGGGGGATGCGTTGGCGTTGATTGATGCCCTTGGTGAGAAAGACGCGGTATTGATCGGTCACGACTGGGGTGGGTTTGCGGCCTATACGGCGGCCAATCTGGCGCCGGAGAAGGTGCGCAAGCTGGTGGTGATCGCGGTGCCGCACATGGGGGCTACCCGGCAATCCTTCGCGCAGCTGCGTCGGTCCTGGTATGTGTGGCTATTCCAGTTGCCCTTGTTGCCGGAGCGTCTGGTCAAGCGCAGGAATTTCGACTTTATCGATCGTCTGTATCGAAGCTGGTCGCCGAACTGGGATGAGGCCGAGTTCAGGTTGGGCCCGGTGAAAGCGGCGCTGGCGGCGCCCGGTGGACTGCGCGCCGCCCTCGGCTACTACAGACGGATGATTCGGGGTGCCAGCCGTGACGTATATGATGCTCTGTCAAAAACTACCTCTGTGCCCGCCCTTTGGTTTGTGGGTGAAGCCGATGGCAGTATCGGCCCGGAGGTTTTTGTCGATACGGCACAGGCCTGCAGTGGCCCCTTTGAACTGGTGAGCCTGCCCGGTGTAGGGCATTTTGTGCACCGTGAGGCGCCGCAGGTTTTTCAGCAGAAGGTGCTGGCCTTTCTCGCGGACGCTGAACCTGCACAGTAAAGCCTGTATAAACGCCGACATACATTGAAAAAGGTAAACGCATGACTACGGAACAGAACTGGGATCACAGCGTCGACGTACTGGTTGTCGGCAGCGGCAATGGCGCGCTGACAGCCGCATTGAGCTGCTATGAAATGGGCACCCGCGATGTTCTGGTTATCGAAAAGTCAGACCTGGTCGGCGGTACCAGTGCCAGTTCCGGTGGCGGAGTGTGGATTCCCTCCAACCGCTACGCCAAAGAAGCGGGTGCCCAGGATTCCTTCGAAGACGCCAAAAAATACCTGCTAAACACCACCCCCGAGGGCGATGTGCCCGAAGAGATGGTCGATGCCTACCTGAACAACGGCCCGAAAATGGTCGACTTCATGCACGAGCGCACCCATATGCGCTACGAGTCGCTGGAGCACTACCCCGATTATTACACCAATGTGGAAGGTTCCCGCACCGGTCACCGCAGTATGGAGCCGGCGCGTTTTGATTCCTCGCTGCTGGGTGAGGATGTGAAAAAGCTGCGTCCCACCCACCACATGATGCGCCTGTTCAACCGCATCTATTTCACTCAGGTGGAAGCGGCCCTGCTGACCGTGCAGGGGCCGGGCTGGATCAAACTGACCATGAAACTGCTGGCCAGCTATTTTCTGGATATTCCCTGGCTCCTTAGAGGTCGGGGACGCAGCCGTCAGATCTGTACCGGCGCGGCCGGTGTCGCCCGCCTGTGGTATTCGCTGAAAGAGCGTGACATTCCGCTGTGGACTGAAACGGCCATGGAATCGCTGATCGAGGAAGACGGCAAGGTCATCGGCGCCATCATCAGTAAAAACGGTCAGAAGATGCGGGTACAGGCGCGCAAGGGCGTGGTATTGGCCGCGGGTGGTTTTGAAAAAAATCAGGCTATGCGCGAGCAGTATCTGCCGGCACCCACCGATACCGATTGGAGCGGCGGGGTAGCGACCAACACCGGCGATGCGATCAACGAAGGTTTGCGTCTGGGCGCGGCGACCCGACTGATGGACGGGGCCTGGTGGTGTACTACCATTTCCGTTCCCGGCGAGCCCGCGCCCCGGCTCAGCGTGATGGAGAAATCCTACCCCGGTTCCTGCATCGTCAATATGCGCGGCCAGCGCTTTGCCAACGAATCCCAGAACTACATGGCCTTCCAGAAAGACCTGTACAAGGTACATAACGAGGAAGCGCCCTGTTCGCCCATGTATCAGGTCTTCGATGCCCGCTTCCGCCGGGACTACATCGTCGGGCCGCTGATGACCGCCTCGCTCAAGCCCGACTGGACCATTCCCAAAGAGTGGTTTGAGACCAAGCTGGTGGGCAAGGCCAACACGGTTCGCGAGCTGGCCGAGCAGCTGGGTATTGATCCGGATAATCTGGAGCAGACCGTGGCGAACATGAATCGCTACGCCAAAGACGGCAAGGATCCGGAGTTCCAGCGCGGCGACTCCGCCTACGACCGTTACTACGGCGACCCTCGGTTTGAGCCCAATCCCTGTCTCGGCGCTATCGACGAGGCGCCCTTTTACGCGATCCGCCTGGACGCCGGCGATTTCGGCACCCAGGGTGGTCTGGCGACGAACCCGGACGCTCAGGTGACCCGGGAAGACGGCAGCGCGATCGAAGGGCTTTACGCGGTGGGCAACTGCTCAGCCGCTGTGCTGCCCACCTATCCCGGTCCCGGCTCAACGCTTGGCCCGGCCATGACCTTTGCCTACCAGGCGGCCAAGCACATCACCGGCTACCGCGATTGATCCCCTGGAGCTTTGCACTGAAAAGGTGCAAAGCTCTCCTGTTCTCCCGTCTTTCTGCCCTACGCTGATGCCTCGGCTAAGTCCTTGCGTTAGTTGGATTTAATAATCTTTAACTTTTGGTAGTTGTGGCCAAAACAGGCTAACAGCGCGCGCCAAATCCGGTAAACTACTCACTTTGCAATGTCTGTAACATTTCGGCCGTAGCCTTGACCGGCCGGCAGTGAGTTGTACCGGTTACAGTCGACGTAAGGGATAACAGAACAGGACGGTACCACCCCCATGAAACAGCTTGGCATTATCGACTCAGCCTTTATCAACCTCGAGCACCCGCTGACCCCCCAGCATATTGGCGGTCTTGGGATCTATGACCAGTCGACGGCACCCGAGGGCAAAGTGCGCTTCAAGGGCGTGATTGCCAACTTTGAGCAGCGCCTGATGAGACAGCCCATCTTTCGTTCGCGGCTGGTGCGCACCCCCGGCAACCTGGATCGGCCCTATTGGGTTCAGGACGCCAACTTTGACGTGGAGTTCCATATTCGGCATATCGCCCTGCCCAAGCCCGGTGACTGGCGCCAGCTCTGCATTCTGGTCTCGCGCCTGCATGCCCGGCCACTGGATATGACGCGCCCGCTTTGGGAGGCCTATATCATTGAAGGTCTGGACAATATTGTGGATGTGCCCAAGGGCGCTTTTGCCATCTACACCAAGATGCATCACTCGCTGGTAGACGGGGCCGGTGGCGCCTCGTTTATGTCTGCGATTCACGATCTGGAGGCCGATCCCAAGCCCGACACCAGTCGCACCACCATCATGGTAGATACACCGCCGAGCGCGGGTTATCTGGCGGCGGCCACCACCGTGAATCAGGTGAAGAACTCCTTCAAGATGGCCAAAGGTGCGGTCGGTCTGGCTCGGGATCTGGGTAAATTTGCCCTCGGTGTGGCGCGTAAGGAGATCCCCCTGCCGTCAATCAATTCGCCAAAGACCCGTTTCAATAATCCGGTCGGCCCTTACCGGGCCTTTGATGCCGCCGAGTTCCCGCTGGAGGACATCAAGGCCATCAAGAACGCGGTGGGCTGCAAGATCAACGACGTGGTGCTGGCCATTGTGGCCGGTGGCATGCGCGGCTACCTGGAAAGTATGGGTGAGCTGCCGGAAGAGAGCCTGGCGGTATCGGTGCCGCTGAATATGCGTACCCGCCGTGGCGTGACTGAGGACAACAACCAGATTGGTTCGGTCTTCCTCGATGTGCACACCAATATCAAGGATCCGATTGAGCGCATCAAGGCGATCATGAAGAGTGCGGACGAAGCCAAAACTTACGGTGAAGCTTCGCCGCTGGTTGATGTGCTGAAAGTCACCGGAATGTTTTCGCCCGCCCTGACCAAGCCGCTGATCAATATGTATATCGACAATCAGCTGTGCAAGCACGTGCCGGCCAATATTTCGGGTGTGGTGTCCAATGTAGCCGGGCCTCCCTTCCCGCTCTATTCCGCCGGTGCCAAGATGGTTCGGTACTACGGCATGGGCCTGCTGACGCCGGGCATGGGCATGTTTAACCTGGCCTTCAGCTCCAACGGCCTGCTGACCGTGTCGGTGCTGGCTGACCGGGATACCATGAATGATCCGTCGGTCTATGTGGATTTTCTCTACGAGACCTTCGAAGAGATGAAGGAGGCAGCCACGAAACTGGCGGCGGGCGAAAAGGCCAAGCCCGACAATGTGAAGCCTCTGGTGCAAGCCAAGCCGGCACCGAAGAAGCGTGTTGCCGCCAGCGGCAAGAAAAAAGTTGCCAGCGCCAAGGTGACCAAGCCGGCTCCGAAGGCGCCGCCGCGTAAGGCTAAGGCCGTAAAAAGTTCGGCCAGCAAGCGCAAGCAGGCCAGCCCGTCAGAGCTGGACACGGCTCGCTCGGTGGCCAGTGAGGTGAAATCGTCCAGCGAAAAACCGGCAGCTAAGGCAAAAACCAAGCCGGC
>PAKT01000054.1 GCA_002710725.1 Spongiibacteraceae bacterium | reverse complement strand
GGCGGGGCTTTCAGCGATTCTTGTCGTTTTTGGACGGAAAATCCCTAGTACCCCGAAAGCCCATGGCGTTGGCTGCATCGCTGAAAATGTTCGCTAGAAATGTCCTTAGTCCATCATCGCCGATGTTGTTCCAGTGGCGAACCACAGCCTTCAGCTGCGGATTGAACGCCGGTAAAACCCAATCGCATGGGAAAAGCGCGGTAGGCCTCCGTTCAGCCACGTATGGTGTACATGCCGATTCGGCCAGAATCTCCCATTGACTGGGGAAGGCTCGCAGCTCGCCAGAAATTGAAATCACATCGCCATGGTTGAGGCTTTGCCACCACTGAGGCGAAGACAGTGGGTCTAAATGAATAAGGGCAGTGCCAGCGAGATTCCCCAGTCGAAGCGAACATCGAGGCTCGCCGTGCTCACCCAATCGATCATGTCGCCCTAGCACGCGGAACTGACAATGCTCTAGGCGACGGGACTGTAGAAGGGGGATGCCGTCTTTTTTGCTTGATGCGTTTACAGGGGCATTAGTCCAAGGCTTAGACATGGTCTAGATCCTCCATTTCGGCGGCTGTCTGGATTGTTAGTAATTTCTCGAAAGCAGAGCCATCCATTCTTGTAAGATTGGGGATATACCGGGAATACACTTTGAAGAGCATCTCGGTACTGGCATGGCCGAGAAATCGGGCAACCCACTCAGGGTTCTCGCCTGCCGCGAGTAATAACGTCGCTGCAGTGTGACGTGTTTGGTAGGGGCGCCGTTTCTTAAGGCCCAAATGCCTCAGGAGCGGGTACCAAACGCGCTTGGTTACATTATTGTGGTCAAGGGGCTTACCTTCGGTATTGCAGAATACGTAAGCGCTGAGCTTACCTGTTGCTGCAAGCTGCGCCTGGAGAGCCTCTCGCACGGGCCCTAGCATGGGAATATCCCGCTGGCTTCCATCGGTCTTAGTGTATTCCGTCTTACCGGCGACAAGGGTTTCGCGTACCGCAATAAGTCCGCGATCAAAATCCACATGCTCCCAGCGCAGGCCATCTATCTCTCCGGTACGCATCCCCGAATAAAAGCGCACCGTGTAGTAATGCTTGTAGTCCTTTCTCACCGCACCGATGATTTGATTTACTTCGGCAAGTGAAAACGGTTCAACATGGCTGCGTTGAAGCTTCAGAGGCTTGATATTCTTGTAAGGGCTTTCAAAGCCATAGCGATCTGATGCTTCTTCAAGAATCGACTTCAGGATCGCCATGTGGGAGTTGATTGTCTTAGGTGACCGGAAGGGGGCACCTCTACCGGGTTTGCTGGCAAGCTCTGTGCGAAATGTCAGTATTTCAGCCTTGGTTATCTCTTGGAGCGATTTTTGCCCAAAGAACGGGATGAGTGAACTGTTGAGAACACACTCAATGTTGCGTGCATGAGAAGCGCGCCACTCAACCTGCTTCTCTTGCTGCCATTGTCGAGAAAATGAAGCAAAACCAGGTGCGGCGGGCCTATTCGGCTCTGAAGTGATCCTCGCTGGCTTTGCTGCGGCTTGTTGGCTGGCCTGGCTCGTAATGGTTTTAAACTTCTGAATATTCTTGCTGCCCGGGAAAAATTCCTCGTAGACAAATTCCCCCAGCTTGAGTTTGGCCTCGACTTTGTCGAGTAAGCTTTGCACCCTTTTCCGGTTTTTCGCGTTGTCTACCAACGCGGTCTGTTCTCGGAAGCGCTGACCTTCACAATGAAAATCTAGGTACAATTTTCCAGTTTCTTTTCTCGCTCGCACGTTACCCATGGCAAATTACTCCATTAGCCATCGGAACATCTATATCAAGGCTGGGTTGAAGAGAGAGCATCTCGGCCTCAACTGCTTCCCAGAGGTAGAGAATCTTCCTGCGACCAAAAGGCTTGATGTAGTGTTTTCCCTCCAGAAGCACGCTGTCCTTCAGTTGTTGCCGAATTGTGCGGGGGTCGTATTTGATGCGTTCAGAAAGCTCTTCAGTAGTGAGGTAGGTGTGTGACATAATCAGATCTCCAAAAAACCAACAGAATCCTTAAAAGATCAATTTGATCTCCTGTAGATCATATTAGCGAAAAGAATCACCTTTGCAAGTCTTTTTGGTCTTTAGGGGGTTATTTAGGTCTCTAGAAAGCTAATGGTTAAGTGTCACCTATCAAAAATACTTGGCGAGAAGAGGCTAAAGATCTCGGATGTTGCCCGCGATACAGGCATCAATAGGGGTACGATTACACGGCTGTACCATGAGACTGCCGTGCGAGTAGAGTTTGACGTGCTCGATAAGCTTTGCGCCTACCTAGGCTGCGATATCTCTGATTTATTGACGATAGAATAGCAATGCGTATCAGTTCTCGGCCGATAGGCAGGGGAAATAATTTATCCCCAGCCTTCTTTCCCCTCATCACCTTCCGGCCCGATCAGTGAGTCTATTCCATCGGAGCGGATCGTCTTTTTCACTTCAGCCAATGCATCAGACTCGTCTGAGAAGGTGTCATCCCAAACAGTGGAGTTGCCAAACTCGTCGACAACCTCTAGAAGCCACTGCTCATCGCCATCCGCTCGATAAATCTCTACGCTAACGGATTTGCCATCACTGGCAATTTCTTGAGAGAGGGCGGAGTATTCCAATTCTGGCTCATGATTCATTTTGTCGTTCCTGTTTAAAATGTATGGTCGGTGCCCGAAGGTCATTCTGGGCAGTGTAAGTGCAGTCTAAATTTTAAAAACCGTCACAGAAATCGTCACAAAACGTCACAGGCCGACATTTTTCGCAGGCAATAAAAAAGGCGAGCCAGTAAGTTACTGATTCGCCTTTTCTTTTTTGGTAGCGGGGGCAGGATTCGAACCTACGACCTTCGGGTTATGAGCCCGACGAGCTACCAAACTGCTCCACCCCGCATCAAAACTGTACAGCCAATTTTTAGAGCCTGGCGTCGGGCTCATAACCCGAAGGTCGTAAAACTCCCTTCGGCTTTTTCGGGTTGGGAGCCCGGCTAATCGCCAAACTGCACCACTCCGCATCAAAACTGTTCCGATTGCAGATAGGTGTCTGTCAACCGAGGCTGCGCATTATAGGGAGGGTGCCTAATGTTTGCAACACCTTCCACGCAATACTTTGAAAGCCGGTGTTTTTTGCCCTAATGCTGAGGTCGCGCTGTCTAAAGCGGCTGTCTGCGCTATACTCGCTTTCTCCGGCGCTGCCAGACAGCTATTGTGCCCCCTATGCCAAGAAGCAGGGCGCCGGCTCCCAAGGTCAGCTCTGGGCTACGTGCGCGAATGCTGTTAAGGGTAACCTGGCGGCGCTGGTCGTAGCCATCCGGGACGGGGAGAACGTTGTTGTCGCGCACATAGGCGTTGTAGTCGGCGAGCATGGATTGAAGCCGTTCCCGCTCGGCAGTGGCGAGGTCCCGGGTTTCGCCGGGATCGCGGCGAATGTTGAACAGGCGCCAGGTGTCATCGCCCACCGGGCTCCGATTGAGCACAATCTTGTAATCCCCCTTAAACAGCGCGGCATTGCCGCCCAGTTCGTAGCCGATGACGTCGTTTTCTGTGCGTACGTCTTCTCGCGTGCCCTGCAAAAGCGGCCGAAGGTTTTTGCCAGTGATGGGTTCAAACGTCGGGGCAGGTGTGCGGGCGCCGCTGAGCGCCAGTAATGTCGGGGTTATGTCCGTGACGTAGGTCAGTGCGGGCGACAGCCCCTTCGAGATACCCGGGCCGGCGATAATCAGTGGCACGCGCATGCCGCCCTCGCCGGCGTAAAACTTATAGTAGGCCAGCGGCGAAGCGGCGGCGCTCGCAAAACCCGGCCCTATGACGGTAAAGCTGCTGCGCTCACCCAGCGTGTCGTAATCGCGGTTGTAACCGGTACCCCACAGCCACAGTTGTAAAGGCCAGCCGATTTGACCGACAGGGTCGGAGGCTTCCGGGCCGTTGTCGGAGGTGAAAACAAACACCGTATTGTCGTACTCGCCGATCGCTTTGAGGTGGTCGATCAGCCGGCCGATATGATGATCCATCGCCTCGATCATGCCGGCGTAAACGGCCATACGTTTGGCGTAGTGCCTGCGTTCGGCTTCGCTCAGAGCGTTCCAGTCGGCGGTGGTCGGCATGGTGAGAAAGTCAGCATCGGGTGGCACCAGGCCGAGTTCACGCGCTCGCCGGGCGCGTTCGGCGCGAAGTTCTGTCCAGCCTTTTTCATAGCGATCCAAGTAGCGTTCGGTAAATTCCCGCGGCGCCTGCACCGGAATATGCACCGCCTGGAATGCCAGGTAGGAAAAAAACGGCTTTCCATCGTCGCGATTGCTGTCGATAAACTCGATGGCCTTGTCGACGAGATAGCGCGAGGAATAGAAATCTTCAGGAAGGGTGTGGGGCTCGCCGTCGGCGTACCAGTTGGCGGCTTTGTACATCGGCAGGTAGGGGCGCTGCTCCCAGTTGTCGGCGCCGGTATCGGCCAGCGCCACCGTACGATCAAAGCCCCGTTGGCTGGGCAGTAAGTCCGGTGATTTGCCCAGGTGCCACTTGCCACTCATATAGGTGTGGTAGCCGGCGTCGCGCAGCAGGGTGGCGACCGTGACCACGCCTTTCGATAGTACGCCTTGATAGTTTGGCGCACTGCGCTGGCTGCCGGGCATGGCTTCGGGAATATTGGGAACGCCGTTGCGGTGGCTGTCCACTCCAGTGAGCAGCATGGCCCGGGTGGGCGCGCAGCTCGCCGCGGTGTGGTAGTTGCTGAAGCGCATACCCTGTTGCGCCAGTGTGTCGAGCGCGGGGGTATTAATCTCACTGCCGTACGACTGGATATCGGAGAAGCCCAGGTCGTCCGCGAGGATCAGGACAATATTGGGTGCTCTTTCGCTCGCCGCGACTGGCAAGGCGACTGTTGCGAGGCTGAGTGACAGCAGCTGAAGGAGAATCGGTTTGCGCATGGGGGCGGCTTTCCTGTTGTTATTCGGGCGCTGACGTTTCTGCTTGCCTAAAAGTTTACATTGTGTACACTTTACGCTCGTGTGCGATAGCTGTCCAGCCAAACGGAGGCACCATGATTAATAAACAGAAGAAAGTTACAGCCGCGCAAATCGGCCGCGCGACCGCTCTGGCGCTTGCAGCCTTGCTGCTTTGTGCCTGCCAGGCAGCCGACACCGCAGTGATTCGCGCCATGCAACGCCAGGTGGCGGAGAGCCTGTCCAATACCTTTCTGAATGAATTGCCAGACGGCCTGCACGTGTATATCTGTGGGGCGGGCTCGCCGATGCCGGATGCGCAGCGCGCCGGGCCCTGTGTGGGTGTGGTGGCGGGCCAGAGGCTCTACCTGGTGGATGTCGGCAGCGGCGGGGTACGCAACCTGGGGCCTGCGGGCATTATGGCCGGCCGCGTCGATGCGGTGTTGTTGAGCCATTTTCATTCCGATCATATCAACGGCTTGGGCGAAATCGCCATGCAGCGCTGGGCCGGCGGGCACCGCGATGCGCCGCTGCCGGTGTTCGGCCCGGAGGGCGTGACGGAAATCGTGAAGGGCTTTAACGCAGCCTATGCCCAGGACGTGCAATACCGCATCGAACATCACGGCAGCGACACGGTTATTCCTTCCGGCGCCGGTATGGTGGCGCGCCCCTTTGCATCGCCCGAGGGCGACGGGAGCGCGACAGTGATTGACGATGGCGAGCTGAAAGTGACTGCTTTTACGGTCAATCATTCACCGATTTCACCAGCCGTGGGCTATCGCTTCGATTACAAGGGTCGCAGCGTGCTGATCTCCGGCGACACGACGAAATCCCCGGTGGTGGAGCGCCATGCCAGGGGTGTGGACCTGCTGCTGCACGAAGCGCTGTCGCCGGAGCTGGTGGGGGTTATGACCGCCGGCGCGAGAGAGGCCGGCGTCGCCCACATGGAAAAAATCTCACAGGATATTCTGGATTATCACACCACGCCGGTTGAGGCGGCGCAGATCGCCGCCGCCGCGGAGGTGCAACAACTGGTGTACTACCACATTGTGCCGGCGTTGCCGGTTGGTTATTTGAAGCGCATTTTTCTGCGCGGTGTCGATGAGGCGTACGCGGGCCCGGTGCATGTCTCTGAAGACGGCGACTTCTTCAGCCTGCCCGCAGGCGGCGATGAAATCAGTCACGACAATCTCATCGACTAACAGGAATTCTCATGATCGATCTTTTTACCGCGCCGACTCCCAATGCGTGGCAGGTATCCATTGAGCTGTCCGACCTGTTCAACGACGCTGACAGCGCCGAGAGTTTCAAACAGGGCGCGCGCAATATCGCTACCGGCTGAGGATTTGTTTATGTCCCAACAGGATTACGAACTGGTCGCTACCCAGTTCTCCTACTATTCCGCCAAGGTGCGCGCCTGCCTGCAGTACAAGCGTCTGCCCTATGTGGAGCTGCCTTCGAATTTTGACACCATGTTCAATCGTGTGCTGGCCGCTACCGGTGAAGCCAAATTCCCTGTGGTGTTCTGTCCCGATGGCGAAGTGCTCAAGGACAGTTGCGACATTGTCGAAGCGTTGGAGCGCCGGCACCCGGAGCGGCCGGTCGTGCCGGAGGATGGCGTACTGCACCTGGCGGCGGTGCTGTTGGAGACGCTGTCGGATGAGTTTTTCGCTGCGCCGTTTATTTATTACCGGTGGGTGCCCGAGGATACCCGGCAGTGGGCGCTGGATTTTTTCCGCCTGATGCTGACCCGGGGTATCGATGACCCTGAGGAGAAAGCCAAGGCGGGGGAGATCTCGCAGATGGTGGCCGGTGGCATTCAGGATAGGGTGCGCAAGATCGGGCAGGACCGCGTGGAGATGCAGGAGGAGAGTCAGCGCCTGACAGAAATGATCTGCGCCGCCGTTGACCGACATCTTGCGATGGTGGATTTTGTGCTGGGCGACAGGCCCAGCCTCGCCGATCTTGCGTTGATGAACGGCTTTTTCGGGCATCTGTACATGGACCCTTGCGATGCCAGCCAGTTTATTCGCAGGCACTGTACCCACCTGTCGCTGTGGATGATGCGCATGCACGCTGCAGCGGGCGAATCGGATCGGGGGGAACTGTTTGAATCGGACAGCTTGCGCGAGCTGCTCACGGCGGTGGCGCGACCGTTTGAGTCTGTGGCGAATGGAATGCTCAATGCGGTCGATGCCGCGTTGGTAGACTATGAGGACGGCGCGGAATTGCCGCCTTCGCTGGGGCGCATTGACGTCACCTTGAACGAGACGTCGATGTCGGTAGCGGCTTCGCCCTATGGTGCCTGGAAGTTGCAAAGGCTGCGCGATGTTTATCATGGTTTGGCAGAAGGTGAACGCAAACGGGCCGGTACCTTGTTGGCCGATACCGGGTTTTTGCCGGTGTGTCACAAACCGCTGGCGTGGCGCTTGGAGAAGACGGGGCTAGGCATGCGGGTGGTGAAAAGCGGAGCGCGGGCTGCTGCCGGGGAAGGTTAGCAGGCATAACCACAGCACTCGCTTCGCTCGCGTGGCAGGTTCACGCGAAGGCTGATGTAGGTCTACACCGGTGTGGGCCGTTTTCGTACTCGGCACAGGCCGCTATAAGCGCGGCTCCGGTGGTACATCATTGCGGCATTGACTCACGCCCCGGGCGGTGGCCCGATGCGCTTGCCCGCCTTGAAGCGCTTCAACATCCAAAGCAATAATGCCAGCGCCTCGTCTTTGTTCAGATCGCCATCGGTCACCAGGCTGTAACTGCCCCAGAACAACATATCCACCATAAAGCCGATATTGCGGCGCTGCGCTTTGTCGAGGTCATAACCCACCAGTTTATCGATCGAGGCCGCGGGCACATCCGCGCTGAGGCGCCGCATCATGCGCGCCGCCTTGGCGATGGGCACGCCCTGTTCGTAGGGCGTAAACAGGATGGTCCACAGTGCCCGCACGCGGCCTTCGGAAAGGTCCTCGTGGTAGTGGCGGTGCTGGGCGGTGATGGCCACTTCCAGGTGGTCGGGCTGCGAGCTGAAATCCTGCTGCGAGTCCTCGTACAGCGTACCGAACATATGGTCGATGGTTTGCAGCAGCAGTTCATCGATGGAATTGAAATGCTGATAAATCAACTGGCGACTGACCTGCGCCTGTTCGGCCAGGGAGATCATGGTCAAGCCGCTCCAGCTCTGGGCATCGACAATGGTCGCGGCGGTTTCCAGCAGTTGCTGCCGCCGCTGTTCGCGGTTCAGGTAATTGCGTTTGGGTTTTACAGCCATATGAGTTCGCTCGCTTAATTGGGCCAGTACACGTATTCGTCGTCCGGCGCAGCGGGTTGTGCCGAAGTCTTGTCGATCAACACTGGCAGGCTGGCGATGGATGGCCAGCGCGAGGGCGATTGCCCGGCATTGTGTTCGGCCAGTTTGCGTTCGAACTGCTTGACCACAGCAGGGTGTTGCTCGGCGATGTTTTTCTGCTCCAGGGGGTCGGCGGTCAAATCAAAGAGCCAGACTTTATCGGGGCTGTCGGAGCGCATGAATTTCAGGTGCTGCGTGCGCGCGCCCTGGTAGTGCCCTTGGCGCCAGAAGATGATGTCGTGGGGCGGTGAACGATCGCGCCCGCTGATATGTGGCAGCAGATCGACGCCGTCAACAATGCGGTCATTGGGACGCGCAGCGCCGGTAGCAGCGGCGACGGTACTGAAAATATCCAGGTGCGACACCGGGTGCGTAAGGCGCGAGCCCGCGCTGATTCCCTCCGGCCAGCGCATAAACAGGGGTACGTGCACGCCGCCCTCGAACAGTGTCAGCTTCCAGCCGCGGAAGGGTGCGTTCAGTTCCGGGAGCCCCAGATAACCGGGCGCGCCGTTGTCGCTGGTGAATATCACCAGAGTGTTGTCGTCGATGCCGTTTTCCTGCAGTGCCTTGCGCACCTGCCTGACACTGCGGTCCAGGGCGCGCAGCATGGCGCTGTAGACACGCAGGCGATGGTCTTCAATATGCGAAAGCGCGTCGTAATCAGTCTTCAATGCCTGCAGCGGCGAATGAACGCCCCAATGGGCGAGGTATAAAAAGAAGGGGCGGTTGCGGTTGGCTTCAATCACCTTGACAGCCTCTTCGGTGTAATAGTCGGTCAGGTAGCCGCGCGGCTCGAACAGCTCGCCACCATTGTAGGAGGCGGCGTAGCGCATGCGCAGCCACAGCGCCTGATCCAGCGGATCGAAATCCTGGCGGGCGTTGACCACCTGCGGGTCGTCTTCCGGAAGATACAGACCGCTCTCCATCAGCAGGCTTTCATTAAAACCCTGGTGCTCCGGGCGCATGCCCTCGCCGCGGCCCAAATGCCACTTGCCGATATGCACTGTGTGGTAGCCTTGCGCGCGCAAGAGTTCCGCAAGGGTGACTTCTTCACTCGGCATGCCCAGGGTTTCAAAGGGCGGCATGGACTCCACGCCGGCCATATTGATCTGCGGTTTGTGCAGGGCGTTACTGTCCTTGAACGTGATGTCGAACATGCGCGCAATTGCAACCGGTGCCGGCGTGTACTCGAAGCCGAAACGCGTGGAGTAGCGTCCGGTCATCAGCATGGCTCGCGAGGGCGCGCACACTGCGTTACCGGCATAGGCGTTGTCGAAGGCGACGCCCTGTGACGCCAGCGCGTCGATGTCCGGCGTGGGCAGTGTTGAGCGCTCGCCGTTGTAAAAACTCAGGTCGTTGAAACCCAGATCGTCGACGACAATCAGTACGATGTTGGGCTGCTTGCTGGCGGTGTCAGTCTGGGTTCCCTGCTGCCACGTGACTGGTCGATTGTCGGCCACCGGGTTGCGCAGGTTGTCCAGGGCAACCGCCAGGCGCAGGGCGAGTTCCATTCGCTGAGGCCAGAGCGCGGCGACGCCGACGCCGACAACGAGTGAGAGTACGAGCAGGACGGCGAGTTTTCTCATGGTGTAAATCGTCTTTTAATGCTCATTCCAGCGTATCGCTGCGACGCAGCAATTCCTCAATCATCCACAGCCGGTCCCGGCCCCAGGTGCCGAATTCGCCCAGGCGAAAACTGGGCACACCCCAGAATCCGGCGGCGAACAAGGCTTCGCGGTTTTTCTCGGCGTAGACGATATCGTCGCCGTTCAGCCGCGCTTCAACCTCGTGCCAGTTGAGGCCAGCGCGCTCCGCTGCCAGGCGCAAGCCCGCATCGCTGGCCAGGTCGATGCCTTCGGACCAGGCGGCTCGGGAGGCGGACACGAGAAAGTCCAATTGCTGTTGCGTGTCCGTCGCCAAGGGGAAGGTCTTCAGACAGCGCATGGCGCCCGCGCCAATCGGGTCGCAGGCGAAACCGAAAGGAATATCCAGCTGCGCCGCTTCACGCGCGGTGTCGCGAAGGATGTAGAGACGTTTGGCGAGCGGCACCGTAAAACCGCGCATGGCCATGGGCAGCACTGGTCTGATTGCTACCGGGCGTTTGATCCGGGGTAAGAGCCGCTGTAATTGCACGGCGGCGAGATACGAGTAGGGGCTGCGGAAACTATAGAAAAATTCCAGCGGCTGTTGCGGATCGGGCGACGCGCCCAGTTCGGCGCGGTCTGTCTGCCACGTGAGTGTCGGTACATTGCCGCGCAGCAAGCTGCGTTCCTTGAGCCGTTCCAGCAGCAGGGGGAAGCGGTCAACCGCCCAGAACCACTCGCCGTTGAACTGCCACATCGCCGGCAGGTAGTGGCCCAGGCGCATTCGCCTGGCGGCATTGGCGGCCAGCTGTTTTGCGGTCTCGGCCTCCGGCTGCGCGCCGTCGAGCGTCAGCGGTTCCCCGGCGAACAGACGGGACGCGATTTCGCGTTCTGCGCGCAGAAAGGCCTTTATATCACCGGTATGCGGCAGCAGCAGGCGGCAAGCCGATAGCCGCTCGCTGACAGATACCGGGGCTGCAGCAGTCGGCATGGTTAATCCCATCGCCGGGGCAATACGCTGTGCATCGAGAAGCGCGAACCACTGCTGTCTTTCGATTTCAGGGTAAATGCCGCTCTCTTCCTGGAGCACGATAAAAATTCGAAGGGGTACTGACAGGGCCTCTTCCAGCGCCGGCAGCAACTGCGCCGCCAGGTGGGAGTGAGTGTCGCCGGGCTCGTAATAAAACTCGACAGCAGGCGGCGTGCCGGCGATGACGTCCAGTCCGTAGCGCCGCGCGCGCAGGCGGTTCACCGGCCCTCGTGAGTGAGCAAACGAATTTATCAGGTGCGCTTTCAGCGGTGGCTTGGGTGCAGTCATCGGGAGCATCCTTGTTATCTGTGCGGCCCAGAGTGGTCATTATGGTAGCACTAAATTTTACAGCATGTATATAAAAGTTTACAGGGTGTAAATCCTATGATAGTTTTTATCTGCTTTGGGCGAAATCCGGTGTTCAGGCTTCCCGGATTCCATCGGAAAGGATGAAGACATGAAAAATAATAAGATAGTCCCTGCGCTTGCATTTTTGGCTGTGATGGTCGGCACGGAGGCTCCCCTGGTTGCCGCCGCCCCGCAGCTGGAAGAGGTGATAGTGACCGCGCAAAAACGTGCGGAAAATATGCAGGGCGTTCCGGTCGCGGTATCGGCCATAACCTCAGAGCAGCTCGACGATATCGGTTTTAATGATATCGCCGATATTGCCGCCCAGGTGCCCTCGCTGATTGTGCTGACAAACCTCAGCCCGTTGTCGACCACTTTCCGTGTGCGCAATATCGGCAATGCCGGCAATATTCCAACTTTCGAACCGGCAACCGGGCTGTTTATAGACGGTGCCTTCCGTTCGCGCTCCGGGATCGGTATCGGTGATCTGGCTGACGTTCAGTCCGTCGAGGTGCTTAAGGGGCCGCAGAGTACCCTGCACGGCAAAAACGTCACCGCCGGTGTTATCAGCGTGAAGACCAAAGGGCCGACGCGAGAGTTCGAGGCGATGGCCGAACTCAATGGTGGCAGCGACGGCCTGCGTCAATTTAAAGGCTATGTCAGCGGGCCGCTGACGGATTGGCTGGCAGCGCGCCTGAGTCTGGTGGATACCCGGCGCGATGAGCTGGTGGAGAATGTATTGGGGCCCGACAGTGACACGCAGAACAGTTATGCTATCCGCGCGCAATTTCAGGCGGATTTTAGCGAACGTTTCTCGGGTCGTCTGATCCTCGGTTACGCGGAAAAGGATCTGCGCCCGATGACCGGTGATGTCTTCCTCAGCGATGCCAGCCGCGAGGTGATCGACAACGCCGGTGGGCAGCTGACCATCCCCAATGATCCCAGCGACCGCACGGTCGAATACGGCGATGAAATCACCTTTGAGAGTGAATCAAACGATGTTGTGCTGAACCTGGAATACGGCGCCGATGCCTACACGCTGACCTCAATTACCAGCTACGACGATTATGAGAGTCTTAACGGTATCCACGATGTCGAGCAGCAGAGTCTGTTTGTCGCCGACTTTAACGACGTCCAGATCGGCGATTCCTTTTCCCAGGAGTTGCGCGTCGCCTCCAATGACGGATTGCTCTTCAACTGGCTGGCAGGCGCTTTTTACTATACCAACAGTTTTATTCGTGGCGACCGTGACCTGCCGGAATTTATTATTGAGGAAGACGCGGACGAATACGGCGATGCTGTCGCGGACGCGCTGATTTCCCAGGGTGTGTTGCCCACCACTCTGTTGCCAGTGGTGGTGCCGGTGCTCGGTGTGCCAGGGGATCGCGGCGATTACTATATCGAACAGGATACCGAGAGCTTTGGCTTGTTCTCCAAGCTGGATTTCAGTTTTTCCGAGCGCTGGAAGATGTCGCTGGGATTGCGCTATTCCTATGAGGAGAAAACCGGCAAGGTAAATCAATCCAATCAGACCTCGCCGCTGGGCTGCGTTCCGCCGCTCAATACCAACCTGATCTGTGCGGTGACACCCAACGGCAACAACTTCGATCAAACCAATGACTTCGATGCTGTGACGGGTTCCTTGTCGGGCAGCTTTTTCCTGACGCCGGATACGATGTTTTACGCATCGCTCGCCACAGGCTTTAAAGCCGGCGGTTTCAGCCTGCAAAATGGCACCGCGACCGACGACACTCGGCCCTTTGGTGAAGAGCGGGTTTCCAATATCGAGATCGGTGCCAAGAGCGAATTCTGGGATCGCCGAGCGCGGGTCAACGCGGCGCTGTTTCATACTGAGTACAGGGACTTTCAGAACGCCAGCTTTGTCGGGCTGGTGTTCGTCATCAATAACGCGGAGCTGGTGACTGTAGACGGTATCGAGATTGATTCCACTTTTATAATCACCGAATCGCTGTCGGCCAACCTCAACGTGGCCTACATCGATACGGTATACGATGAGTATAAGGGGGGGCAGTGTTTCTACGGCCGGGAACCGGATAATGCGCTGGGGCAGTGCGACCTCAGCGGTGAACATTTGCCAACGGCAGTGGAGCTGAAGACCAACCTGGCCTTGAATTGGCGCTACCCCTTTTTACAAGGTGATCTCTACACGAGACTCGATTACCTCTACAAGAGCGAAGCCAACAGCAGCGCCTCGCTTGATCCACGCTTTGATCAGGCCTCGCTCGGCGAATTCAATCTTCGCGTTGGCTGGCGCGATGCCGACTGGGATATCGCTTTTTGGGGCAGGAACCTGACCGACGAGGTCTATATCTCGCAGGCGGCGCCGGCGAATATACACACCCAGGTGGACCGAAACCTCAACTCGCCCGTCGGGTCTTATCAGGCCTACACTCGCCCGCCGCGTACCTGGGGTGCGACAATGCGTTATTACTTTTAAGAAGTGGCTATCGAGCGGGAGAACACAATGACCAAAACCGTCGTAATTACAGGCGCCTCGGCCGGCATTGGCAGCGCGCTGGCGCGTGAGTTTGCTGCTCGGGGTTACGCTCTGGGCCTTACCGGCCGTCGACTGCCGGCCCTGGAGACTTTGCAGGCCGAACTGCAAACGCAGGGCGCGCCGCGCGTTGAGGTGGCGACGGTGGATGTGGATGACCGCGACGCTGCACCGGCGCAATTGAAGGCGCTGTTTGAAACATTGGGCGGCGTCGACACAGTAGTCATCAATGCCGGCATCAACGACTTTACCCGCGTCGGCGCCGGTGACCTGGCGAAGGAAGCGGCGATTATCAACACCAACCTGCTCGGTGCCATGGTCACCGCCAATGCGGCGGTCGAGCATTTCCTGCAGCGCGGTGGCGGACACATTGTCGGTATTTCCTCGCTGGCCTCCCTGCAGGCAATTCCCCGGCAGGCGGCTTATTGCGCCTCCAAGGCGGGCTTGTCCATGTACCTCGACGCGTTGCGCACGGAACACAAGGATAACAATATTCGCGTGACGCAGATTCGCCCGGGTTTTGTCAAAACCGAGATCATGGACGATATCGAAAAGTACCCTTTTGCCGTCTCAGCGGAAAAAGCAGCCGCGGAAATCGCCAAGGCGGTGCAGGCGGAAAAGCGCGATGTGTTTGTGCCGGCCTATCCCTGGAACCTGATGCGCCCGGTGTTCGGGCGGATTCCCGACCGCGTCTGGAAACGGCTCGCCAAATAAGGGCTTTTGGCCGTGGGCGATGGCTTTATCGGTGAACCAGCAGGTCTTCTGTTCCTTTTTAGAGGCAGGGGCTGAAGAGCTTCGCGGGTTCGTCGAAGAAAGTGACTACGTCGGTTTTTGTTGATATTGAAATGGAATCGTCTCGCGCATTGCGAGTCGCTATCGCTATTTCCGTTGCGGGGTCGTATTCATGGGTATGCGGTCAAAAGTTTGAGCATAGTGCATGGGCTGATTGATCCTGCCGCCCATATAGCGTATCAATTACGATAAATTAAATGTTTTCGCCCCATATCGACATAGAATAGCCGGATCAGCCAGAAAACCGCCAGGACATCTCTGATTACTCCGGCGAGAGCCTCGAAGTAATCAGACGTGCCCTGGAAATACCGAGGTGTCCCCATGACCGTACAAAACCAAAGCCGCCAAGCCCTCCGGGAACTGATCGACCTGCTGGAAGAGGTCGACCAGCGCTGGGCCGGCCCCGAGTGGAATCTGCACAGCGAGGAGGATGTGGCTGCCGCGCACCGCTCGCTGATGCATGTGCTCGAAGGGGGGCTGGCGGGCATGTTTGAATATGATGTGGCCTACCCGCAGTTTCGCCGTATTGTCACACCCTGGCGCAAATTTACCGGTGACAATGGCGATGCCATTTACTTTGACGCGCCGGTGAGCCCTGAGTTTGAGTACCGGGTGCGCGGCAATATCAATGGCGCGGTTTACGTGTCGATCACTATAGAGATTGGTACTGAAGATGGCAGCATGGCCAGCCGCACCGCCGGGGTGATCAACGATACCCAGTTTGATGTAGACGCCGATGGCTGGTTCGAGCTGCGTCTGGGGGGCGAGCCAGCCGATCGCAACTGGTTGCCGTTGCCGGAGGGCGCATCGCGTATCACCACGCGCCACTATTTTGAGCACGAGCAATGCGGCGCGGGCGATCCAGCTTTGGAGCCCACGCTGTATATAGAGGCGTTGAATCCGGGGCGGCCGCCGCAGGTGCCCAACGATGCGTCCATCGCTGACGGTATTCGCCGGGTGGTGGGGTTTGTGCACAGTCGCACGCTGGGCATGCCGCCGATGGCGAAAGTGGAAAACCAGCCCCCCTTTGTGGCGCTGACACCCAATCAACTTCCGAAGCCTGTAGTGCCCGGTGATTTTGGACTTTCCGCTTTTGACGCACACTATTCCATGGCGCCTTACTACCTTGAGCCGCATCAGGCGCTGGTGATTACCGGCCGCTGGCCGACGTGTCGCTTCGGCAGTCTGAATTTGTGGACTCGTCACCAGCAGACCTATGATTACTGCAACCGCCCGGCGTCTCTCAATCGCGCGCAGACGCAGTTGGAGGCCGATGGCAGTTTC
>PAKT01000053.1 GCA_002710725.1 Spongiibacteraceae bacterium | reverse complement strand
CGCTGGCTTCCAGCCCTGCCACAGCAGGAGTGGACCCCAGAGCAATCGCTGCTGCAGCAGCGCTTGTTGCCAGTACAGTTTTTACTTTCTTCATGTGTCTTTCTCCACGTTTTGGTTTTTTAGTGTGCTAGCACAACGGCAGCAACTGTTGTGACCCGATAAAGCACAGCTCGTGCCAACTCAGAAGTTTTACTTTATTTTCAATAAGATACTGAAAATTCTGCCGTTTCAGGGGAAATATGCCCACGCACAGCATGGCCAATTTGGGTGCATCTTCCCCCTGACGCACCAAGTTAGAACAAAAGGCAAGCAAAATCCAGACATGGAATTAAGAAAATGAATTAAACCCATGAAATTAAAGGATGTTTTTTGTTTTTCGAAGGGAGAGAGAGCTACGACAGCTGAATAGCCGCCAGAGGCGCTGGCCGGAAATGTAGCACCCGGCCAGATGTCAGCACCATGATGGTGCAACTAATAGAAGGTTGGTTGTTCCGTTTCTAGGAGGCGGCTCCTGTTTTTGTTATGTGCGCCTGTTCTGTTTAGAAACTGCCAGAGCGAGTTGTTATTGCTGCGCCTTCAGTTCAAGCGCCTGCAGCCGTCGTTCCAGCTCTTCGATACGCTTTTCAAGCTGTCCAATATCCGACGACCGCTCTACTTTATCGTCAACCGGTGGCACGCGCAAACCCTTGCCCTGCCCTGCCTGCTGGATAATCGGATTTTTGGATAGCCCGGCTTCCCCCGCGGCACCCGGCGAACCCTCACCGCCGACGTCGCCACCCGCCAGCCACTTCTTATTGCCCGCAATACTGCCTTTCATATAGCGACCTTCAACAGCGCCACCGCCGGGCCCACCGACGCCGCCAGAACCGCCCGCACCGCCAGCCGCCGATAACTCCATGGCCCGCAAGACAGCTGTGGTTTCCAGTGAGCCCAAAGGCCGATACACAAGGGTCAAATCTCCCGCTGCGCCGCCCGGACCTCCCGGCCCGCCCATGCCGCCTCTGCCGCCGGCGCCGGCCCGGCACTTGCTGATATCACCGCCGTGTTGCCCTTTACCGCCAGGGCCACCTGCCCCGCCCGGGCCACCATCGGTCAACACCCGGAGCGAACCTACCCTGGCAATACCGAGGTTCAGAGACAGATCAATACCCTTGCCGCCGGGCCCACCGGCCGTTCCCGCGCCGCCAGCGGCGCCGTCTTCGCAGGTTGCGGCGGGCTCTTCATAAGATAATCCGGCACGCCCGGGCTCACCGGCCCGACCGCGACCATCAATCACCACATTCTGTCCTACGCTGACATGACGGGCATTCAGGCGCCAATCCGCCACCTCATCGGAAAACTCGATCCGCGCACCATCGCCCAGCTCCAACCGCTGCAGCGAGATTTCCGCCTCGGCTGGTGTGATGCGCCAGGTTTCACCGGGCGCCACCGTTTTTTCCTGCGCCACAGCCGGCGCGATCACCGCACAGAGAGACAGGCCGACGATCACGCCTCGGCAAACCTTCCCACACTCATTCGCTATTGTTTGGAACACAGACACGCCCAATTCCCGCTCTCTACATTGGCGCTCAATGTACGCTAAACTGCGCAGCGAGAACAGGTAGCAACTCATGTAGCAAAACAGCGCAGGAAGCCCATGTCCCGACTGGAAATGATCGAACAACTGGTACAACAGGCCAGCCGCCTCGCCGGTGAGGCGCCGCAGGATATCGAAGCCAAACTGCGGGTGCTGGTGCAGGGCGCGCTGTCGCGGATGGATCTGGTAACCCGCGATGAATTTGACGCCCAGGCCGCTGTGTTAATGCGCACCCGGGAAAAGCTGCAACAGCTGGAGCAGCAATTTGCCGAGCTGCAGGCGCTGGTAGACGCCGGCGAGCCCAAACAAAACTAAGCGCTTACGCGTTTCACGACGAAAACCACGCCAATCGAAAACAACGCACTCCAAGGATGGACGCATGCACTTTGCCCTCGTATACAGTCGCGCCCGTATCGGCATCGATGCCCCGCTGATTACCATCGAAGTTCACCTGTCGAACGGGCTCCCCGCATTTAATATTGTTGGCCTGCCCGAGGCCTCGGTGCGCGAGAGCCGCGAGCGGGTGCGCTCGGCCATACTCAATGCCGGTTTCGAATTTCCCAGCCGTCGCATGACGGTCAACCTCGCACCCGCCGACATTCCCAAAGAAGGCAGCCGCTTTGATCTGGCCATTGCCGTCGGCATTCTCGCCGCCAGTGGTCAATTGCGCTGCAAGGATTTCAGCCCCTGGGAGTTTGTCGGCGAACTCGGCCTGACAAGTGAATTGAGGCGCATTGATGCCAGCCTGCCCGCCGCCATTCAGTGCGAAAAGGCCGGTCGGCAATTGGTGCTGCCAACAGACAACGCTGCGGAGATTTTCGACTTCGCCCCGCACACACTGATTCCGGTGCAGTCACTCGGAGAAACGGTTGCAGTGCTGCAGGGGCAGCAGCGCATTGCGCCGGAGCTGCCACCACCGCCCTCTACGGATTCATCAACACCGGATTTTGGCGACATTGTCGGCCAGCACAGCGCCCGCCGGGCGCTGGAAATTGCCGCCAGCGGCAGTCACAACCTATTATTCAGTGGTCCGCCCGGCACCGGCAAAACCCTGATGGCCTCGCGTCTGCCCTCAATCCTACCGCCGCTCAGTCGCGATGAGCTATTGGAAACCAGCTCCATTTACTCCGTGTCCGGGGACAGTTTCAGCTATCGCCAGCAGCGCCCCTTTCGCAATCCTCACCACACCGCTTCGGCGGTGTCCCTGGTCGGCGGCGGCAGTCAGGCGCGGCCCGGCGAAGTCTCGCTGGCCCACGGCGGCGTACTGTTTCTCGACGAATTGCCGGAGTATCCGCGCAAGGTGCTCGAGGTATTGCGCGAACCGCTGGAAGCCGGAGAAATCACCATCGCCCGCGCCAACCTGAAAGTGCGTTACCCCGCCCGCTTCCAACTGGTAGCGGCAATGAATCCTTGCCCCTGTGGCTACCACAAAGACCCGCTGCACGAATGTCGCTGCACCCCGGATCAGGTACAGCGCTATCGCAGCCGGATATCCGGGCCGCTGCTGGATCGCATCGATCTGTTTGTCCATGTACCGCGCCTGCCGCCCGGCAGCCTGCAGCAGGCCGAAACCGGCGAGTGCTCTGCCACCATTCGGGAGCGGGTACTGGCCGCACGAGAACGCCAACTCGCCCGCGCCGATTGTTGCAACGCACAACTGACAGTCTCAGCCCTGCGCAAAACCTGCGCACTGACTCCGGCCGGCAGCGAACTGCTGCTCAAGGCCGAGACAAAGCTCGGTCTGTCGCCCCGAGCACAGCACCGGGTTATCAAGGTGGCGCGCACTATCGCCGATCTGGATCACAGCGACAGCATTGAGCTGAAACACCTTAGCGAAGCCCTGACCTACCGGCAAATGCCCACCTGAAAGCCCCTCGAATTTCAAGCGGCGACAGCGGTGAGAGGCAGCTGCTACAATCGCGAACTTTATTTATACGCGTGCGCCCCTCACCCCGGCCCTCTCCCAAAGGGAGAGGGTGCGCACCGAGCTGCTCCGGTGAGTGTCTTCTGCTCGTGGGAGAACACTGAATTTGATCAGCAAGTCCCCTCTCCCTATGGGAGAGGGTTAGGGTGAGGGCAAGCCAACTCGCAAAGGGCCTTCGAAGTTATCCCATGAGCCAACTCAATCCCCGTCAACGCGAAGCCGTACTCTACATCGACGGCCCCCTGCTGGTCCTCGCCGGCGCCGGCAGCGGCAAGACCAGCGTGATTACCCGCAAGATTGCCTATCTGGTAGAAAAGTGCGGCATCGACGCCAAATACATAACCGCCGTGACCTTTACCAACAAGGCGGCGCGGGAAATGCGCGAGCGCATCACCAGCCTGTTGTCGGGCGGGGCCGGCAAGGGGTTGAACATCTCCACCTTTCACACCCTCGGCCTCAATATCCTGCGCAGCGAATACAAAACCCTCGGCTACAAATCCGGTTTTTCCATATTCGACCAGCAGGATTGTCAGGCCCTGCTCAAAGACCTGCTGATTCAACAGCACGGCAGCGACGGCGATCAGGTCGATCATATCCAGCGCACCATCTCCGACTGGAAAAATGACCTGATCGAACCGGAGCAGGCCATCGCCGCCGCCCAGGGCCCTGCCGACATCCTCTGCTCGCAGGCCTATCTGCGCTACCAGCAAGCTCTGAAGGCCTATAACGCACTGGATTTTGATGACCTGATCTTGCTACCGGTAAAACTGTTGCGCGACTATCCCGAGGTGCTGGAAAAGTGGCAGCAGAAGGTGCGCTACATGCTGGTGGACGAATACCAGGACACCAACGGCGCCCAGTACGAACTGGTCAAACGGCTGGTAGGCGTGCGCGCAGCGCTGACGGTGGTCGGTGACGACGATCAGTCGATTTATGCCTGGCGTGGCGCACGGCCGGAAAACCTCGGCCAGCTGCAGGAAGATTATCCCCATCTCAAAATCGTCAAGCTGGAGCAAAACTACCGCTCCACGGCGCGCATTCTAAAAGCGGCCAACACGGTAATCGCCAACAACCCCCACCTGTTCGACAAGGCCCTCTGGAGCGAGCTGGGCTATGGTGATCCGATCCGGGTGATTAAATGCCCCAACGAAGATGCCGAGTGCGAGCGCGTGGTTACCGAAATTCTCGACCACAAACTGCGCAGCGCCACGCGCTTTGGCGACTACGCGGTGCTCTATCGCGGCAACCATCAGGCCCGCCTGCTGGAACTGAAACTGCAGGCCCATCAGGTGCCCTACAAACTCAGCGGTGGCACCTCGTTTTTTGCGCGCAACGAAATCAAAGATGTGATGGCCTACCTGCGCCTGCTGATCAACCCGGACGACGACAATGCCTTCCTGCGCATTGTGAACGTGCCGCGCCGCAAAATCGGCACCAGCACCCTGGAGGCGCTCGGCCGCTACTCCACCGAGCGCGGGGTGCCCATGTACAGCGCCTGCGAAGAAATTGGTCTGGAATCCCACCTGCCCGCTGCCGGTGTGCAGCGCCTGCGCGAGTTTACCCAGTGGCTGGATATGCTGCGTAGACGCTGCTACGAAGAGGACCCGATTGAGACCATCCGCCAGTTGCTGCGCGATATCGACTATCTGGACTGGCTTATGCAAAACAGCTCGTCGCCCGCCGTGGCCGAGAAGCGCATGAGCAATGTGTTTGTGCTGGTCGACTCGCTGAAAAAGAGCCTGGATAAAGACGAAGACACAGACATCGAAGGCGCCATTACCAAACTGGTCTTGCGCGATATGCTGGAGCGTCAGGAAGACGAGCAGGAAAGCGCCGATCAGGTGCAGTTGATGACCCTGCATGCCTCAAAGGGGCTCGAGTACCCCTACGTTTACATTATTGGCATGGAAGAGGGCATTCTGCCTCATCAGAACAGTCTGGATGCCGACACCATCGATGAAGAGCGACGCCTCTGCTACGTGGGTGTTACCCGCGCCAAACGCAATCTCACTCTGACCTACTGCGCCAAGCGCAAATCCTTTGGCGAGATGCAAAGCTGCGACCCCAGCCGCTTTCTCAGCGAACTGCCACAGGAAGATCTTGAATGGGAAGGTCGCGGCGAAGCCTCACCCGAAGCCAACCTCAAGCGCGGCAACGAAACCCTGGCCAGTTTGAAAAACCTGTTCGGTTGAGGCTTCCTTCTAACGCAGCGCAATAAAATCGTTAACCACTTGTGCCAGCGCCTCACCCTGATCTTCCTGCAGAAAGTGGCCTCCATTTTTAATGATCGTGTGCGGCTGCCCTTTCGTTCCCGGCACCAGTTTCTGAAATACCTTTTCACCACCGCCGGTAACCGGATCGGAATCACTGAAAGCCGTCAGAAAAGGCTTATCCCATTGCTTGAGCACTTCCCAGGCCGCCTTGTTGTCGTCACTGGCCGGATCGTCACTTGAGGTTGGCACCAGCACCGGAAACTGACGCGCACCGGCTTTAAACGACTCATCGGGAAAGGGCGCGTCGTAGGCTGCAATCACCTCCGGCGCCAGCTCGCAGGTCACCGCCCCGGCAATGATTTTGCCAACCGGGAACTCGGGCACTTCCTGCGAGAATTTTTGCCAGGCCCGAAACGCTTCGCCCGGCTCGTGCTCGCCGGTAGGCAGCATGGTATTGGCGGCCACTGCCCGCGCGAAATAGTCCGGCCGACTGGCCAGCAGACGTAAGCCAATCAAGCCACCCCAGTCCTGGCACACCAGCGTCACGTCCTTCAGATTGAGTTGGTCAAAGGCCGATTCAACCCACGCGACGTGGCGGGCATAACTGTAATCGCTGCGCTCGCTGGGTTTGTCGGAGCGGCCAAAGCCGATCAGATCCAGTGCAATAACGCGATGCCCGGCGCGTACCAGCGGCGGGATCATTTTGCGGTAGAGATAAGACCAGCTGGGCTCACCGTGCATCAGCAGCACCGGATCAGCCCCTTCCGGGCCCTCGTCGAGATAGTGCAGGCGCAGTTCGCCGCCTTCACCATCGGGCACATTCAGGTAGTGGGGTGCGAAGTCGTAGCCCGGCAGGTGTTCAAAGCGTTCGTCAGGCGTTCTCAAAACTTTCATACCTATCTCCTCGTTCTATTTTATGATGCGCCCATGTTTTACGATGCGCCAATGAGCAAAGGCTACACCGCTTCGTAAAGCAAATCCCAGACGCCGTGCCCCAGTCGCTGTCCGCGCTGCTCAAACTTGGTCAGCGGCCGCCACTCCGGGCGGGGCGCAAAGCCGCCTGCGCCGCTATCACCGCATAGATTGCGATAGCCCGGCGCGGCCTCCATGACCTCCAGCATATGCTCGGCGTAGTTCTCCCAATCCGTGGCCAGATGCAGGATGCCGCCGGGAGCCAGCTTCTGGCGCAATTGCGCGACAAACTCCGGCTGAATCAGGCGGCGCTTGTGATGTTTTTTCTTGTGCCAGGGGTCGGGAAAATAGATCTGCACCCGGTTTAGCGACGCGTCGGGAATACACTGCTGCAAGACTTCCACCGCATCGTCACAATAGGCGCGCAGGTTGTTCAGCCCGGCTTCGCCCATGCCCATCAGCAGGCGGCCAACACCGGGGCGATGCACTTCAACACCGATAAAGTCTTTGTCACTTTCACGCTGCGCCATCTCCAGCAGGGACTGGCCCATACCAAAACCAATCTCAAAAACCAGCGGCGCGCGGCGCCCGAAAACCGCCTCGGGATCAATCATGCCATCGGCAAGCTGCAAGCCCGCGTCTGGCCAATAGCGCTCATAGGCCAATTCCTGACCCTTGGTCATGCGCCCGGTGCGAAGCACAAAACTGCGGATACGCCGCAGCGGACGACGTTCGTCCTTGATGCCGTCCTCAATCATGACAGCCCCTTGATCGTGGCATAGGTCAGACAGGCCCAGCCCGCCAGCAGACACAGCCCGCCAATGGGCGTTATCGCCCCCAGAATTTTGACGCCAGTGAGGGCCAGTGCGTACAGGCTGCCGCTGAAGATCAGGGTGCCCACCAGAAACAGCATCGCGCTGAGCTTCAGACCCTGCGCGCCGCCCACCATCAGTACTGCCACCGCCAGCAGGGCCAGGGTGTGATAAAAGTGATACTGCACAGCCGTTTCATACACGGCCAGCATATCGGCGCTCAGGCGCTGCTTTAAGGCGTGGGCGCCAAAGGCTCCCAGCGCCACGGCGAGAAAACCACTGATCGCCGACGCGGCGAGGAAGAACTGGCCCATAGTTTATTTACCCTTCACAATACGATGGCTGGGTTTGGCTGTACGAGACAGCAAGCCCGGCAGTTTACCAACTCAGGAAAAAGGATTCAGCGCTGATGCGCAGGCAGTCGCGAAGCAAACCCCCAACCGAAGGCAGTATCCGCATCATCGGCGGCGACTGGCGCGGCCGCAAACTCCACTTTCCGATAACCGACGGGCTGCGCCCAACCGGCGACCGGGTGCGCGAAACTCTGTTTAACTGGCTGGCACCGCACATCGCCGGCGCCCGCTGTCTGGACGCCTTTGCCGGCAGCGGCGCGCTCGGGCTGGAAGCCCTGTCCCGCGGCGCGGCGCACTGCCAGTTTCTCGACCCCCAGCGCGAAGTGACCAGTGCCCTGCAGAATAATCTCAGCCTGCTGAAAGCCCAGGCAGGCACGGTGACTCAAGCCTCGGCGCTGGAGTGGCTGTCGCGCAGCGTTGAGCCTTTTGACATTGTGTTTATCGACCCGCCGTTTGAAAGCGAATTATACGAACCGACACTGAAACTCCTGCTTGAACGATCGCTGCTCGCCGACGGCGGCTGGCTCTATCTTGAAAGCGCCCGCGACCGCCAGTTGCCGATGCCCGAGGGTTTACGCCTGCATCGCGACAAGGTCGCCGGGCAAACTCGCTACCAGCTTTGGCAGCATTCACGCTGACATCCACTTGCGCCCTTTGCTACGTACCGCAACAATACGGTAAAAACCTATAAGACTGTTGCCATGCTCCGTCCTGCTTTTACGCGGCTGAAACTGCGTGATCTCTATCTTGTTGCATTGGTGTTTAGTACACCCACACCGACGTTGGCAGACTGCGAGCCGGATCACCGTCCTCGAGCCCAACCCTGCACGGAAACAGCCATTGTTCTGGCCCAGCGCCCGACACGTTTGCAGTATCTGAAGCAGCGCGAGAGAGTGCCAAAGGCAGTAGCCGCCCCTCTGCTGAACGATTCCTATCTATCGGTAAACGCCGGCTTTGTCGGGATCTTCAATCGCTTCAGCGAAACCCTGCGCTACGTCATGGAGTACCGCTAGAAACCGCTTACCCAGTACGCCATTCGCCCGGCGGCCGGTGTGGTCAGCGCCGAGAACGACGCCAGTTATGTTTTTCTGGGGCTGCGGAGGGATTTTTTAGTGGGCGAACACTGGCTGCTGACCGGCAGTTTTGATGCCGGCTACTTTGAAGAGCGTGACGAGCTGAATCTGGGCCTGGAACTGGAGTTTCGCAGCGGTTTAGAAGTGGCCTACCAGTTCGCCAACCGCTATCGCATTGGCGTTGCGCTTTACCACCTTTCGAACGGCGGATTCGGCAAGCGCAACCCCGGCACCGAATCCGTCGTACTGAGCCTGACGGCGCCGATTATTTCGCGTTAACCTTTTTCAGGAAAGCGTCGAACTGCGCCTGCATATCCGCATCGAGCTGCTGGCAGATCGGGTTTTGCGCCATGCGCTCGTCCCAGGCTTTGAGTTCGGAGTTGCCTTCCAGCAGGTCCCACTTCAACACCGAGCCCGCCGCCAGCTTGGCAATGCCCAACGAATAGCGCAGCACAATGTCAGCCAGCGTCTGCTGCTCGCCACACACAAAGGGTGAGAAACTGGCCAGCGCATTGACTGCCCGCACACCCTTTTCCAGCACTTCACGCACTTCGGTCTGAACACTGTCAGCCACCGGTGCACCGGCCAGCAATGCCGGCAGCAAACGGCGGGCAGCCAGTTCTATGTAGAGCTCTGAGACTTTGACCAGCTCGCGCACCTTGGCCTGCTGCCAGGCATCAGCCGGTATCAGCGGTTTTTCCGGGTAGGCGGCTTCCAGGTAGTCGAGAATGACGCTGGTCTCACAGAGAAAACCCTGCTCGGTTTCAATGCAGGGCACCTTGCCCATCGGGCTTTTGGCCAAGTACTCCGGCGTCTGATCGGGGAAGACGGTGATTTCTTCAAAGGCCACGCCTTTTTCCAGCAGGGCGTGCTTGACCATATTGAAGTAGTCACTGACCGCAAAACCGTAGAGTTTGAGCATGTTTGTCTCCGGGAGGGTAAAAAGGTCAGCTTACGTTACGCGGATCGGGAAGGCGATGCGAGTGGGTGCAGATAGCGCTCGCATTCATGCACAAACTCTCCCTCACCCTGTCCCTCTCCCCAAGGAGAGGGAACCCTCCATTGTACTTCGTGCGCCCCCTCTCCCTGGGGAGAGGGCTGGGGTGAGGGGGGGGGACACACTTACACGCCGAGAATCACTTCAATCTCCACCTTTGCACCCTTCGGCAAGGCCGCCACCTGCACACAGGCACGGGCCGGGTAGGGCTCGGCAAAATGTCGCGCCATCACTTCGTTCACTGCCACAAAATCATTCAAGTCGGTCAGCGAGATATTTACCTTCAGGGCATTGTCCAGCGTGCCACCCGCCTCGGCCGCCACCGCACTCAGGTTTTTGAAGACCTGCTCGGCCTGCTCGGCTGCGGTCTCACCCACCATGGTCATGGTGTTCGGGTCGAGCGGAATCTGCCCCGATAAAAAGACGATATCGCCGAATTTTACCGCTTGTGAGTAAGGGCCGATGGCCTGCGGCGCCTGGTCTGTGGAAACAATCGATTTTTTGGACATGCGAACTCCAGAAGCAGAACTAGGGATTGGGAAAACGCGCATGGTAGCGCAATGCGGCGATCTTTTGACCTCCCTGCCAGACTGGAGGAGATTGCTTCGCTGTACTTACAAAGACGGCTCAGTGCCGAACCCGGGTTACCCGCAAAGTCGCCGGAATGTGCCTGATGCGGCGCATGATATTAGCCAGATGCAGCCGCGAGCGCACCCCGATCAGCAAATGCACGGTGGTGATTTTAGAGGTGTCTTCCTCCACGCTGATCTTTTCAATGCTGGCGTCGGCGCCATTCACCCGGGTTGCCAGCACCGCGATAATACCGCGCTGCTTGCTGAGCTCGACCTTCAACTCAACCGTAAAATCATTTTCGATATCGTCCGCCCAGGACAGGGGCACCACTTTCTCGGGCTTGCTGCGCATCTCGATGCTGTTGTGGCAGGGGTCGGGGTGAACCCCCACCCCTTTTTCCGAACTGAGCAGGCCGATAATCGGGTCCCCCGGTATCGGGTAACAGCACCTGGCAAAGTTGACCAGAAAGCCCTCAGTACCGTTGATCACCATGGAGTGCTGCGGCAAGGGCTCGCTCTGTTGCGGCTCCTCCTTTGAGCCACTTAGCAGCTGCCGGGCGGTGAGATAAGCCACCCGATTGCCCAGCCCGATCTCTTCCAGAATGTTTTCAAATTTTTCACTGTCGGTCTGCTCAACCAGCTCGGCGCGCTGAATTTCCGGAATGTCTTTCAATTGACTGCCGAGGCCCGCCAGGGCTTTTTCCAGCATGCGCTGCCCCAGCTCCACCGCTTCGGCGCGGCGTTGATGCTTGAGAAAATGCCGGATGGTGGAGCGGGCTTTCGCCGTAACGACAAAGTTGAGCCAGTTGGGGTTGGGCTGAGCACCTTGGGCGGTAATCACCTCGACGCTCTGACCGCTCTGCAGCACTTCCGACAGGGGGGCCAACCGGCGATTGATACGACAGGCGACGCAGTTGTTGCCAACGTCACTGTGCACCGAATAGGCAAAGTCCACCGCCGTGGCCCCGGCGGGCAATTCCAGAATCTCGCCTTTGGGGGTAAACACATAGATCTCATCGGGGAAGAGATCGATTTTGACGTTTTCAATAAACTCCAGCGAGTTACCCGCCCGCTGCTGCATTTCCAGCAGACCCTGAACCCATTGCCGGGCTCGGGCGTGACTGCTGCCCGACGCGGCGTCGCTGTCGGTTTTGTAGAGCCAGTGGGCGGCAATGCCGTTGTTGGCCATCTCTTCCATTTCTTCGGTGCGGATCTGGATTTCGATAGGCACGCCGTTCAGACCAAACAGACCCGTGTGCAATGACTGGTAACCGTTGGCTTTGGGTATGGCGATGTAATCCTTGAACTGCCCCGGCACCGGCTTGTAGAGACTGTGCACGCAGCCCAGCACCCGGTAACAGTTGTCGACTGAATCCACCACGATGCGAAAGGCGTAAAGATCCATGATTTCACTGAAGGATTTACGCTTGCTGCGCATTTTCTGGTAGATACTGTAGAGGTGCTTCTCGCGCCCCATCACCCGGGCGCTGATCCCCTCTTCTTCCAGATAACTTTCAATGCTCTCTTCGATATGCTCGACGATTTCGCGGCGATCACCCCGCACCCGCTTGACGGCACGGCGGATGCGCTCGGCCCGCATCGGGTACATGGCGCTGAAACCGAGGTCCTCAAACTCCAGCCGGATATTGTGCATCCCCAGCCGCTGGGCAATGGGGGCGTAGATTTCGAGGGTTTCGCGGGCAATGCGGCGGCGCTTGTCGGGCTGCAACACGCCCAGGGTGCGCATGTTGTGCAGGCGGTCGGCCAGCTTTACCAGAATGACCCGGATATCCTTGGCCATGGCCAAAGCCATTTTCTGGAAGTTTTCCGCCTGCTGCTCGGCGCGGGACTGAAACTCAATGCGGGTCAGTTTGGATACCCCATCCACCAGTTCCGCCACGGTGGCGCCAAACTGATTGGCGAGAGTTTTCTTGGAGATGGCGGTATCTTCAATCACATCGTGCAGCATGGCGGCCATCAGGCTCTGATGATCCATGTGCATGTCAGCGAGAATGGCGGCGACGGCGAGCGGGTGGGTAACGTAGGGCTCGCCGCTGCGGCGGCGCTGCCCTTCGTGGGCCTGTTCAGCGTAGTAATAGGCGCGCCGTACCAGATTCACCTGCTCAGGCGACAGGTAATCGGCGAGAGTGTTGGCTAGCGCGCCAATGGACCGTTCCGGTTGGTGACCGTTTTGGGCGTGGAATATCGAGTACTGAAGCATTCCTCCCCTCAACAGCAACGGTTAGGCGATAGGATGACTGTCCATCTCGCTGAGATCGAGTTCCGGCTCTTCGCGTTCAATGTCCGCGGCCATCACTTCCTGTTTGGTGATCTTGCGCTCAGCCAGTTCACGCAGGGCCAGCACGGTGGGCTTGTCGCCGTCTTCACTCACCAGCGGTTCTTTACCGCCAGTGGCGATTGCGCGGGCGCGTTTGCTGGCAATCATCACCAGCTCAAAGCGGTTATCTACGTGCTCAAGGCAATCTTCAACTGTAATACGGGCCATGCGAGTTTCCTGAGTAATGTCGTTCAGCGTGAAAAAGTCGTTCTGACAGTGCTTCCCGCCTGATACGCACTAGTAAAAGGCAAGAAGGCCACTGAGCGCAAGCCCAGCGGGCGGGCGAGTGTATCAAAATTGATCAGGACGCGACAGTAGATCCGCCAACAAAGCCTGATGCTTGAGCTGCTGCGAGGGCAGGCTCAGGCGCTGGCTGTGGATGATCGCCTGCAGGTCGGCCAGGGCGGTTTCAAAATCGTCGTTGATCACCAGATACTCGGCCTCGGCAAAGTGGGACATCTCATCCACCGCCGCCTGCATCCGCCGGGCGATAATCGCCTCGCCGTCCTGACCGCGACCCCGCAGGCGCAGCTCCAGCGTTTCCCGCGAGGGCGGCAGAATGAAAATGGAGCGGGTCGCCGGCATGATCCGCCGCACCTGCGCCGCGCCCTGCCAGTCGATCTCCAGAATCACATCCGTGCCCGCCGCCAACTGCTGGCTGACCCAGGCTTGGGATGTGCCGTAATAGTTGTCGAAGACCTGGGCATGTTCCAGAAAGGCAGCCTCGCCCAGCATGGCCAGAAACTGCTCGACGGTGACAAAATGATAGTCCTTGCCGTCCACCTCACCGGGGCGCTGCGGGCGGGTGGTGTGCGACACCGACACGCAGATATTGTCGGTTCGCTCCAGCAAGGCGTGAACCAGACTGGTTTTGCCGGCGCCGGAGGGAGCGGAGATGGTGTAGAGAATGCCTTGGGATGCCATGTTCTTGTATTTAGTCCAGATGAGCTGCTAATGATAGCAGTTTACGCGGAATTCTTTGGATAGTGGTTTGCCGCAGGGATTATAGCCACACCGCAGCCTGAGAATGAACGGGCAATGCGGCTACAGGTTACAAAGCAGCACCGCACCGATGTGCATACAATATATCCAATTCTATGGGAAAAGGCTAAATATGGGCATTATGGTGCCCCTATTTAACCAGCGCACAAGATACTCGAGCGACGGCTACTCTGGCTCAATAGGCTTACAGATTGTTACCAATAAAGTAATTTTGTGTAGACCTTGGGTGACGGGAAAAGAGTTTTACCATCTCTGAGGTAAGTACTGGGTAAAGTACAGGGGCATCACGATATTGGTTTGTTCCAGCACTGATGAACCTTGCGTGCCCGTTAACTTAAATGTTTTGCTTGGTGCGCATTTTTTAATGTAGGACGTCAGCGATTTAGCTCGCGTACGTTTTCCGCTTTTTACTTCGACCGGAACAACTTCCCCCTCACCTGTCGCCAAAATAAACTCGATTTCGGCGCGAGCGTCATTCCAGGAATAACTTGGATCAACGCCAATGGCGGCGAGCTCTTGTTGCACAAAATTTTCTGCCACATACCCTTTGTATTCGTAATTTTGTTGCTTGATCTCTTTATAACTGCTACCCAGCATATGATTGAGCAGACCCACATCAAACAGAAACAACTTTACCTTATTCTCTTTTCTGTAGGCCGCCAGAGGCGATTTAGGCAACCCTTCAATAGGGTAGTTCGGCAAGGCTAAGCGGCAACAGGTAAGCCAATGGATTGCGCTTTCAAAATCGCTATAGCGAGACCTGCGCTCATGTACATATTTAAATTTAAAACGTTTAACAGACTCATCGCTCACAAGTGATAATTGTGACGGAATACTATCAAACACCGACTCAATCAGTGTGGCATCGACCTTGCCCGAATATTTACCAAAATCGCGGCGATAACCTGCGACTAAATCAGCATGAATTTTAGAGACTTTTTCAACGCGTTCTAAAATGCTTGATTCTTTATATTGATACCAAACAGCAACCGCTTCCGGCATGCCTCCCGTAAAAAAATAGTCGGTCAGTTTATCCATCAATTTAGCGTGTACTGCCGGTGTGCTGGCTTGGCTATCAAAGGCTTTGATCAGTGCCTGCTCCTTTGATGCGTAAATAAATTCCTGGAAGGTTAGTGGTCGTAAATTGTATTGCTCCGCCTTGCCAACTGGAAAGGCATTAAGCAAACCAATGTTCGAACCGCTGGCCGCGACAAAATAGGACGGTGCTTTTTCGGCAAAATACTTTAGCGAGGTAACAGCGCGTTCACATTCGCCAATTTCATCTAAGATCAGCAGATCCGTTTCTGGGTTGAACGCCTGATTGGTCAGCAGTTCAATGCTCATTAACAGTTCGTCAGGTGACAGTGAGCCATCGAACGCTTCTTTGTAAGCAGGGTTTTCAAGAAAGTCGATACGAAGGATGTTGGCAAAGGTGCTACCAAACAACTCTTGTAGCAGATAAGTTTTACCCGTTTGCCTGGCGCCATCGATCAATAATGGCTTACGCACAGGTTGGTTTTTCCATTCCAATAGGGCGTTGTGCAAGGTGCGCTGCATTGTCTTTTCCTGCCAATCAGGTCGTTAACCGGGCTATACTATAACTTACCATACACTTTTACGCGCATAAAAGTGATTAAACACCCATTTATATGCGCATAAAAGCGAGATAAGCGCAGCCAATCACGGTAGCTTTTAACGGACATCGACAAACAGATTTGGACGTGAAAAATAAAAAAAGCCCTGTATTTACAAGGAAATAGCAGGGCTCTTGGGATATTTGGACGGGCAAAAAAACTATTCGATATTTTGGATCTGCTCTCGCATCTGCTCTATCAGCACCTTCAGCTCCACCGCCGCCTGAGTACTGTCCGCCACCACCGCCTTGGAGGACAGGGTATTGGCCTCGCGGTTCAGCTCCTGCATCAGAAAATCCAGTTTGCGGCCACAGGCGCCGCCGTTACTGAGAACGCGCTGCACTTCCTGCACGTGGGTATCGAGTCGATCCAGCTCTTCAGCTACGTCAATTTTCTGGGCCAGCAGAGCCACCTCCGCCTCCAATCGCTCCTCATTGAGCTGTACCTGCAAGGCCTCAAGGCGCTGACTCAGTTTGTCGCGCTGGGCCTGCACCAGCTGCGGCATGACGCCGCGCAGGGTCTGGGTGATGTCACTGATCTGCCCGAGGCGCTGCTCGATCATGCCCTTCAGCTCACTGCCTTCACGCTCGCGCCCGGCCTGCAGTTCTTTCAGCGCTTTGGCAAACAGTTTGTGGAGGGCATTTTGCACCTCGTCGGCATCAGGCTGGGATTCGCCGACCACGCCCGGCCATTGCAGCACCCGCAGCGGGTCAATTGGCGCACTGGAATCCAGTTTGGCCTGAATGGCCGTGGCGGCGGCAATCACTTGGTCCGCGAGCACGTCATTCACTTTGAGGCTTTCACTGGCCTGACTCTGCATCTGCAGGCGCAGAGTCACCTCAACCTTGCCGCGCGCGAGGGTGTTGCGCAGGCTGTCGCGCAGGGCCGGCTCGAGGTGCCGCCACAGCTCGGGCAGTTTAAAGGTCAGATCAAGATAACGCTGATTAACAGAGCGAATCTCCCAGGAGGCGGTACCCCAGGGCAATTCGGCGCGCTGGTGCGCGAAGGCGGTCATGCTGCGAACGGGCAAGAGAGGTCTCCAGCGACAAGTGAAGAGGGCATTGTACCTTGTAGTTCAACGGATGAGAGCGGGACATTTACACAGCAGCCCCGAAAAATGGCCACACCAAGCTGTTATACTCCCTCGCCTCAGCTTTACAACACCAATACAAAACCATCAGGAGCATTGCATGTCACGACCCAGCGGCCGCCAGCCAGATCAACTGCGTGAAATACGCATTACCCGTAGCTACACCTGTCACGCCGAAGGCTCGGTGCTGATTGAAATGGGCAACACCAAAGTGATCTGCACCGCCTCTGTCGACAACTCCGTGCCGCCCTTTCTGCGCGGCAAAGGCCAGGGCTGGGTAACCGCCGAATACGGCATGCTGCCCCGCTCCACCGGCTCGCGCATGAGCCGTGAAGCCGCTCGCGGTAAGCAGAGCGGTCGCACCCAGGAAATTCAGCGCCTGATAGGCCGTTCACTGCGCGCCGCCGTGGATATGAACAAGCTCGGCGAAAACACCGTCCAGATCGACTGCGATGTGATTCAAGCCGACGGCGGCACCCGCACCGCCTCCATCACTGGCGCCTACATTGCCCTGGCCGATGCCATTGCCACCATGCTCAAGGCCGGCGCCATTAAAGAAAACCCCATTGTGCAGCAGATTGCCGCCATCAGCGTTGGCGTATTTGAAGGCACCCCGGTGCTGGATCTGGACTACCCGGAAGACTCCAAAGCGGAAACCGATATGAATGTGGTGATGGGTTCCAACGGCGGTTTTATTGAAGTGCAGGGCACGGCAGAAGCCGCGCCCTTTGCGCGGGCCCAATTGAATGCCATGTTGGATTTGGCGGAGAAAGGGATTGGGGAGTTGTTTGAGGAGCAGAGCAAGGCTTTGACGGCGGAGG
>PAKT01000052.1 GCA_002710725.1 Spongiibacteraceae bacterium | reverse complement strand
GCCTGCTGCGCAATGCCCACCTCCAATCCATTCTCGCGTCCACACGCCTGCGCAAGCTGCGCATTGGCCGCGGCGCCCGTCTGCTTCAGGCCGCAAGCCGGGAGGTTCTGGTGGAATGCAATGACGGAACCAAGCTGCTGGGCGAATACGCCGAACAGCCAAAGGAAAGCCGCGGCCTGGTTGTTCTGATTCACGGTTGGGAGGGCAGCTCGAAATCCACCTATCTGCTGTCGGCAGGCAGCGCCC
The DNA here is from genome assembly GCA_002710725.1 of Spongiibacteraceae bacterium. Lineage (GTDB taxonomy): Bacteria > Pseudomonadota > Gammaproteobacteria > Pseudomonadales > Spongiibacteraceae > Litorivivens. The sequence continues at coordinate 14,535 of PAKT01000052.1, read as the reverse complement.
TGTACCAGGCCGGTTACAGTGTGTTTCGCCTGAACCAGCGCGATCACGGCCCCAGCCATCACCTCAACGAAGAGCTGTTTAACTCCACTCGCCTGAGCGATGTGCTCGGCGCACTGGAATGGATTCAGAAGGAGTTTCCCCACCAGCGAAATTACCTGGCAGGCTTTTCCCTTGGGGGTAACTTCTCACTGCGTGTCGCCGCGAACCTGAAAGAACTCCCCATCTCGCTGGATAAGGTGGTTGCCGTGTGCCCGGTGCTCAACCCGGTCAACACCATGGAAGCGCTGGACACCGGTTGGTGGGTCTACGAAAAATATTTCGTTCGCAAATGGAAGCGCTCGCTCAAAACCAAACTGCAGCACTACCCCGAACTCGGTTATGAGCAGGACCTGCTGACGCTGCGCTCACTGCGTGAAATGAACCACTTTTTTGTGCCGCGCTTCACCCAGTTCAAGGATGCCCAGACCTACCTGCTGGCCTACGCCATCATCGGCGATGCGCTGAGCCATCTGCAGGCACCCTGCCATATTATCGCCGCCGAAGATGATCCCATTTGCGGCGCCGAGGATTTGCCGAATCTGGCAAAGCACCCCAACCTGACCGTCGAGACCACAGCTCATGGCGGTCACTGTGGATACGTAAGCAACTTTCGGCTGGACAGCTGGATCGATCAGCGCCTGCTCGACCTATTCAATCAGAACTGAGGGCACTACCGTGGCAGACTGGCAATGGGTTACCCGTATACACCGCAGCCTGTACAAAGCGAGCAATGGCCGCATCGGCGGCAACCTGATGGGCATACCCATGGTACTGATGCATACCATAGGCGCCAAAAGTGGCGAGATTCGCAGCATTCCTGTCGCCTGCTACCCCCACCCGGAAGGTTTGCTGGTACTGGCCTCCAATAATGGCGGCCCGAAAATGCCCGCCTGGTATCACAATATGCGTGCCAACCCGGAATTTGAAATTCAGTTTAAGCGGGAAAAACGGCGCGTTCGAGCCGAACAGATCAGTGAAGACGAGCGGCTGCAATACTGGGACGCCATGGCCGAGATCAACCCCCGCATCGTGCACTACTGGCACACCGCACAGGCCGAGCACAACCGGGAGATTCCGGTGATTCTGCTGCGCACGCTGGAGACGCTGAACTAAACTCAGCCGCTAGGCGGAGCGTTCGGCAATCGCTTCATGAATGGCGAGATGCCGCTTGGCTTCCTCAAAGTGCAGCACTTCCACCAGCTTGCCATCGACGACGGCGACAGCCTTGCCTTCTGCCTTGGCAGCCTGCCAGGCATCGACAATCCTTCCCGCGCGCTCAATGATGTCAGCCGATGGTGCAAAGGCTTTGTTGGCCGGTTCAATCTGGCTGGGATGAATCAGTGTTTTACCATCGAAGCCTAACGCAACACCTTGATCGCAGGCCGCGGCATAGCCCGCTTCATCTTTGATATCCAGATAGACCCCATCGAGGATATCCAGACCGTGGGCCCTTGCCGCCAGCACACACAGCTGCAGTGAAGTCTGCATACCCAGACGATCAGGCGTGTGCGGTACCCGCAATTCCTTGGCCAGATCCGAGGTGCCCATAACAATCACTTCGTTGCGTTTGTCGGCACCGCAGATCTCGTCGATATTGAGAATGCCGCGCGGGGTTTCCGCCATCAGCCACAGCTTCAGGGTCGAGTTTTCCTGTTTGAGCAGCTGCACCACCGCATTCACTTCGCTGGCCGACTCAACCTTGGGAAGACAGAGCGCAGCAATCGGCGCATTGGCAAAGGCAACAATATCGTCGCGGCCCCAGGGCGTATCAAAGCCGTTGACGCGCACCACCACTTCCCGTTCGCCGTAACCACCGGCATTCACGGCCTCTAGCACCTGCTCTCGGGCAGCCGCTTTCTGATCCGGTGCCACGGCGTCTTCCAAATCCAGAATCAGACTGTCTGCGGGCAGCGTGCGCGCTTTCTCAAGGGCGCGGGCATTTGAGCCGGGCATATACAAAACGGAGCGACGTGGTCGGATAGTCATTGATCTTCCAAAACGAAAAACAGGGATACTACCATAGCTCAGGCAGCAGTTTTTGGCCGCAGCATCGCCAGAAACCAGGCGGTCGACAGGCCGGCGGCGCCGAACAGCATGCTCATCACCACAATCTGATAACGCGCCGCGATCAAGGGCGAGACGCCAGACAGAATCTGCCCCGTCATCATGCCCGGCAGCGACACCAAACCGACCGCAAACAGCGAGTTCACCACCGGAATCATCGCCGCTTTAAAGGCTCTGCGCCGCGCGTCCTCATAAGCCAGCCCGTCCTCACGCTCAGACATAAAGCGCTCGGCCGCAAGACTGACCGCATTCATGGTGTTGGCGAAAATCATCCCCGCCAACGGAATCACGTAGTTGGGGGCATACCAGGGTTCAACGGCCACCACCGCCTGCGTCACCAGAATCAGCACAGCGATACCAACCACGCCAATCGCAAGCGCGGCTTTTACCAGCCAGTCCTTGCGCTGTTTACCAATGGAATTAAGCGAAATCCACGCCGCTGCGCTGAGCATAACAGTCAATACACCGAGCACCACCAGCGGGTGTTCAGTTTCAAAGATATAGGCCAGCGCATAGCCGATTAACAGCAGCTGCAGCAACATGCGCCCAACGGCGTAGGAGGCATTGCCGAGGCCTGCGGTCCAGCGATAGAAAATAATCAACGCAAGCAGCGTCGGGATAAATGCGTAGGCGAGTTGCAGATTGGAAATATCGTAGAGGTTCACGTCGTCACCCTTGAGTCAGGGCTACAAGCTTAGCTGATGTTTTACCCTTAAGGGACGAAGCTCGCGACAAAAAAAGCCCCGCACTGGGCGGGGCTTTCGACAGCAAGGTTGCGGGAAGGGCTTACATCATGCCGCCCATACCACCCATGCCGCCCATACCACCCATGCCGCCCATGTCAGGCATGGCAGGGCCATCGTTGTCTTCCGGAGAATCAGCGATCATGCACTCGGTGGTAATCATCAGGCCAGCAATAGAGCCTGCAGCTTGCAGCGCGGTACGGGTCACTTTGGCCGGGTCAAGAATACCCATTTCCATCATGTCACCGTATTCGCCAGTGGCCGCATTGTAACCGAAGTTACCTTCGCCATTGCGCACCTTGTCCAGCACCACAGACGCTTCGCCACCCGCATTGTTAACGATATGGCGCATTGGGCCTTCCATTGCACGCAGCAGCGCGGCAATACCGGCGTTCTGGTCTTCGTTGTCACCGGTCAGGCCAGTGATGTTGGCAACTGCACGCACCAGCGCAACACCGCCCCCAGGCACCACGCCTTCTTCAACCGCAGCACGGGTTGCGTGCAGGGCATCTTCAACGCGAGCTTTCTTCTCTTTCATTTCCACTTCGGTGGCTGCGCCAACCTTGATGACTGCAACACCGCCGGCCAGTTTGGCAACGCGCTCTTGCAGTTTCTCACGGTCGTAGTCAGAAGAAGTGTTTTCGATTTGAACACGCACTTCACCAACGCGCGCTTCGATGGCTTTGGCATCGCCCGCACCATCAACGATAGTGGTGTTTTCTTTGTCCATGGCTACGCGCTTGGCAGTACCCAGGTGATCCAGCGTGGCACTTTCCAGATCCATGCCAATCTCTTCAGAGATCACAGTACCGCCAGTCAGGATGGCGATATCTTCCAGCATGGCTTTGCGGCGGTCGCCGAAGCCCGGTGCTTTACAGGCGGCAACTTTTACGATGCCGCGCATGTTGTTCACAACCAGAGTCGCCAGCGCTTCGCCTTCAACGTCTTCAGCAATGATCACCAGCGGACGGCTTGCCTTGGCAACCTGCTCCAGCAAGGGCAGCATTTCGCGGATGTTGGAGATTTTCTTGTCAACCAGCAGGATGAAGGGGTTATCCAGCTCGGCAGACATGTTGTCGGTGTTGGTTACGAAGTAAGGCGACAGGTAACCGCGGTCGAACTGCATACCTTCAACCACATCCAGCTCGTTGTGCAGGCTCTGGCCTTCTTCAACGGTGATAACGCCTTCTTTACCCACTTTTTCCATGGCTTCAGCAATGATGCTGCCCACTTGCTCGTCGCTGTTGGCAGAGATCGTGCCAACCTGAGCAATCGCCTTGTTATCGGCACAGGGGATGGCCATTTTCTTGACTTCTTCAACCGCCGCAGTAACCGCTTTGTCGATACCGCGCTTGAGGTCCATCGGGTTCATGCCCGCAGCTACAGACTTCAGGCCTTCGTTGAGGATGGACTGAGCCAGTACGGTTGCCGTGGTGGTGCCGTCACCGGCTTCATCAGAGGCTTTGGAAGCAACTTCCTTAACCATCTGCGCGCCCATGTTTTCCAGCTTGTCTTTCAGCTCGATTTCCTTGGCAACCGACACACCGTCTTTAGTGACCGTGGGGGCACCGAAAGACTTGTCCAGTACCACGTTGCGGCCTTTAGGGCCCAGAGTCACTTTAACCGCGTCGGCCAGGGTGTTTACGCCCTTCAGCATGCGTTGGCGGGCGCTGTCTCCGAATTTGACGTCTTTTGCAGCCATTTTCTTGATCCTTTTACGTGTTCATTAATTCGATTCAGGTCTTGCTCGGCCTGCTGTTACTCAACAATGCCGAAAATTTCGGATTCGTTCAGAATGATCAGCTCTTCGCCGTCAACTTTGACGGTGCTGCCTGAGTATTGGCCGAAGATCACCTGATCGCCCGCTTTTACACCCACCGGGCGCAGTTCGCCGTTTTCCAGCAACTTGCCTTCACCCACGGCGACAACTTCGCCCTGGTTCGGCTTCTCTTTCGCTGAGCCCGGCAGCACGATACCGCCAGCCGATGTCTGCTCTTCTTCCTTGCGACGAACGACAACGCGATCGTATAACGGACGAATTTTCATTTGCCAAATCTCCCTTTAAATCAAGGTCTTAATGTTAAGTTTAGGTTTTGACCAGCCGGACCTGCGTTTGGCCTGCGGCGCAGCCGGTTTAGCACTCTACCATCGAGAGTGCTAATAATAGGTCGCAAGCAACCCGAGTCAAGAAGAAAAAATGACTGTAGAGGGCCACCTGCGCTTAGGGAAATGGGGCTGTTTTGCCGGCTTTCAAGGGCTGGAAGAAAATATTTTTACTCTTCGCGCTTATAGTCGCCATCAATGGTGACATGACCGTCCCGATCAACCCGGGTGCGGGGCCCCTGCTCGGGCGAATCGGGGCCCGGTCGGTGGGCACCGCCCCCCTGCTGAAAGTGTGCCTGGGTCTGCATCATCCCCGAGCGCAGCATATGGTCGATGATGCGGCGGCGGATTGGCCTGATCAGACAGCAGAAGCCGATGGTATCGGTGAAAAAGCCGGGGGTCAGCAGCAAGGCACCGCCCACGGCCAGAAACAGACCTTCCAGAATTTCCGTGGCCGGCACTTCGCCGGCATTGAGCCGGGTCTGCGCCCGGGTCAGGGTACTGAAGCCCTGCTGGCGCAGCAGGTTCACACCAATAAAGGCGGTCAGTGCCACCAGAGCAATGGTGGGCAGGGCGCCAATCCGGCTGCCGACCTCTATCAGCAGCCACATCTCCAGAATGGGTATACCTACAAACAGCAGGAAAAGAAATCGCATAGCGTGGTTTCAGTCAATCGGGTTCGCCACCATGCCAAGGCCCCGAGGCAAAGGCAAGGGCAATGGCAAAAGAGCCGAAGTCGGGCTGAGGGTTCTTACATCGCCACCGGCTGTTCAATAACGCTCAAAATGGGCCGGTGGATGTCGGCCTTGAGGCCCGCCAGGGTTTTGCGATCCTTGCCACGCATGGGCTGCGCCAGCTCTTCTGCACGCGTCAGCAGCTGATCGATGGTGGTTGCCGCATCGACAATAGCCACCTCAGCGGCGTCTTCACCACCAAAGCGTTTACCCGTCAGCAGTGCGTCGCGCAGTACCCGCCCCTGCAACTTGCCGGTGACCAGTGCATTCATACCGGCCTCAAGGGTCATACCAAGGTCAATTTCCGGCAGGCACATAAAGCCCCGGTCGGCGCGCATAACGCTGTAGTCGGATGCCAGCGAGATCATAAAGCCGAGACCAAAAGCGTGGCCGTTAATCGCCGACACCACCGGCACCGGGAACTGGAGCAGGCGCGCCACCATGTGCATGCAGTCTTTGACAAAACCGATGGCCTCGGTCGGTTCAGCCTTGGTCAGGAAATCCAGATCCAGCCCTTGGGAAAAACTCTTTTCGCGACCGGTGATAATCAGCAGCGTAATGCTGTCATCGTCCAGCACCTTGCTCAGAGCGCCATTAAATGCGGCCAAGCTTTCCGGGTTGAACTTACCCTCCTCGGCCATCGTCAAAACGGCTTTGCCGTCGTTACAGTCCAGCGTCAGTGCCATGTCAGATTCCTACAGTGATTCGATTGCGCGAAAACCGCGCTCACACGCGTCCCAATAGCTTTCACCAAACAGGTTGTAGTGATTGAGCGCGTGATAGAGATTGTAGATCTCGCGCTTAAGCGGGTACTCCTCGCTTAGCGCAAAGTGGTGATTGTAGGCTGTCAGGAAGCGCGAAGGAAAGCCACCGAAAAACTCGGTCATGGCAATATCCACTTCCCGGTCGGCAAAATGCACCGCAGGGTCTATCAACCAAACGCGCTCGCCGTCACAAAGGCAGTTGCCGCCCCACAGATCACCGTGCACCAGACTTGCTTGCGTGCAATGTCGGTTGAGGAAATCGACCAGTCGCTCGGCGCCGCTTTCCAGGCGGGCATGGCAGTCAGCGCGCCTTTCGCTGTCACGGATCATTGCAAGCTGCGGCTGCAAACGCTCTTCCAGAAAAAAGCAGCCCCAGTCTTCGTGACGCCGATTGCGCTGAGGGTTCAGCCCGATGTAATTATCTTCCTCAAAACCATAGTAGGGCTGAGGCTTGCTGTGCATCGCCGCCAGCCCCTCGGCAAGGGCCTCGGCCTGCGCTGTGGTCCAGCGCCCGCTTGCCTGAATTTGTTCCATTTGCATTTCAGAGGTATTCACCTGGTAAACGACCGGCACAGAGACTTTGTCAGCCGGCAGATGCCGACGCAGCCAGTCAAGTCCGCTCGCTTCTGCTATCAGCGCATCATCAAAGGGGGTCTGATTGGTTTTGGTATAGATCACTCAGCTTCCCGTTTTGCCTTTAATCAACACAATGGTAGCAAAGCCGTGGTCGAAATCCGCCCGGGAAAGGCGTAGTCTTTTGCAGTTTCCACCACGATTTCACACAATCGGAGCCCGCGATGATTCACGATTCCATTCTCGACACTATTGGCCATACCCCTGTCGTCAAACTGAACCGGCTGGCACCGGATCACGTGACGATGTACGTCAAATGCGAGTTCTTCAACCCGCTGTCATCGGTAAAAGATCGCCTTGCCATCGGCATTATCGAAGACGCCGAAAAACGCGGCCTGCTCAAGCCGGGTCAGACCGTGGTAGAAGCCACCTCGGGCAACACCGGCATTGCCTTGGCGATGGTCTGCGCCGCCAAGGGCTATCCCTTTGTGGCAACGATGGTGGAAACCTTTTCCGTTGAGCGTCGCAAGATCATGAAAGCCCTCGGCGCCAAAGTCATTCTGACGCCGAAAGAGAAAAAAGGCACTGGCATGGTCGAGCTGGCCAAAAAACTCGCCGAGGACAACGGCTGGTTCTGGGCGAGCCAGTTTGAAAACGAAGCCAACCCCGCCTACCACCGCAACACCACCGGCCCGGAGATTCTGCGCGACTTTGCCGGCAAGCAACTGGACTACTGGGTGACCGGCTGGGGCACCGGCGGCACCCTGACCGGCGCCGGACAAATATTGAAACTGGCCCGCCCCGAGCTGAAAATCATTGCCACGGAACCCGAAGGGGCCCAGCTGATGGGCGGCAAGGACTGGGCGCCGCACATGATTCAGGGCTGGACGCCGGATTTTCTGCCGGATGTATTGGACAAGTCCGTGGCCGATCAGATTCTGCCGGTCACCGATATTGAAGCCCGCGACACCGCTCGCAAACTGTCCCAGCAGGAAGGCATTTTCTGTGGTATCTCCGCTGGTGGAACCGTGGCCGCGGCGTTGAAAGTGGCTGAAAAAGCCGACAAAGGTTCGGTGATTCTGGCCATGCTGCCCGATACCGGCGAGCGCTATATGTCCACCTTCCTGTTTGAAGGCATTACCGACGAATCCGACGAGCAGTGGCTTGAAGACAGCACCGGCAAAAACAGCAGCGCCTACTGGTGAGACTGCGGCAGAGGCCGTTTATCGCGTGCTGGCGAGCATCCCATCGGGGCGGCTCGCCAGCTACGGTCAGGTCGCCGAACTGGCGGGGCTGCCAAAGCAGGCCCGCCGTGTTGGCCGGATATTAAGCCAGCTGCCGTCCGACACCCGCCTGCCCTGGTACCGGGTGGTAAACGCCAGCGGCAAAATCAGTTTTCCTGCCGGCAGCCCTGGCTACCAGCGTCAACTGGAACACCTGATTGAAGAAGGCAGTGGCCTGCCAGACGGCCGCCTGCGCTGGCGCGAATGTCGACTTTGATCCACGCTGCAAATAGTGCTTGACGAAAATTCAGCCTTGGCATAAAAAGCGCGATCTTTTTCTGGCATGCAACCGTGTATGGCATGGATTTCCTTTGATCTGTTTCGCACCCTGGGCTTTCCCGACACCCTGAACCTGAAAGCGGAGCAACTCTTTCAATACAAACAGGACATCAGTCAGGCGGATTGGGTGCTGTTCCCGCCCTATTGGCAATTGAATTCACTGGTTTATGGCCTCAATGCCAAAGTCTTTCCCAGCGAAGCGAGCTACCGCCTCGGCCACAACAAGGTGGAAATGACCCGCGCCTTCGAACTGGTGGCGCCCGCTCATACCCCACTCACTCTGATCGCCGCCAACACCCCGGCCGAGGCCGAGCGCCTGTGGGCAGACATGCACCTGCCCTTTGTGGCCAAGCAGCCCAAGGCCTCGATGGGTGAAGGTGTCTGGCTGATTGAAAATCGCGGCGACTGGCGCGAGTACCTGACGAAAACCGACACCCTTTACGTGCAGGAATATCTGCCCATCGACCGGGATATCCGGGTGGTTATTGTCGGCGAGCGGGTGCTGGCAGCCTACTGGCGCAAACAGTCACCGCGCGGCTTCTACAATAATGTCGCCAAGGGTGGCGAAGTGGATTACAGCCCGGTGCCAGCCCAGGCCATCGAACTCGCCCTGCATCTGGCGCGCTCATTGCAGATCAATCACGCGGGGTTTGATATTGCGATGGTGGGGAATCACCCCTACGTGCTGGAATTCAATCGCTTGTTCGGGAATCAGGGTATACCCGGCGGGGATGCCGCGCTGCGTGCGGCCATCTGTGATTTGCTGCTGCGCGCCTCGCGACCGGTGCCGACAACTCCGGCCAGCGCATCGCCAAAACGCCGCCGGCTGCGCCGGGTGGCTTGAGTACCTGTCGCAATATAGCGCAGACGTTCAGTTAGTCAAAGGCACTCAATGCGGCCAGCGCGGCCTCGGCAATGGCGACATCTTCTTCGGTCAGGGCGCCACCCACACCAATCGCGCCGATAATCCTGTCAGCCGAGCGAATCGGCAGGCCGCCGCCCAACAGGGTGACATCCTTCATGGTCACCATCGACAGCAGGTTCGCCTGATTGTCACTGAGGGCTTCGGCCAGCTCTTCAGTGCTCAGGCCCATCAAGGCAGCGCGCGCTTTCGCCGGCACCGCATCCACCGCAATTACCGGAGTGCCGTCCATGCGGTGAAAGGCCTTGAGCATACCGTCGATATCCACCACCGCAATGGCTACTGCCAGCCCTTTTTCACTGGCTTTGGCCACCGCCCGGTCAATCAGGGTGAGCGCGGCGGCAGAGGAAATCGATTCGGTTGTAAATGTGAGTCCAGACACGGCCTCCTCCTATTCAATCACTGCGTCACTGAAGGTGGTTACATCACCCAGCATGGGGCGGTGTGAGGGCGGCTGTTTGCCGTCAACATCTACCACACCATAATCTACCGCCAATTCAGCGCCAACCCAGACCTTACCGCTGCGCTCCATCAGCTTCGGATCCCGCGCCAGCGCGTCGATCACACGCCCCGGAAACTCGGGGCTTTCGGCGGTCGCTTCCATATCGCGGTACAGCTCCGGTTCGGCATCAAACACCGCCTGACTGCGCTCGGTTTTCAGCAGGCCCATCCACAGTGAGATCACGGCGACCTTATAGGGCTGGAAATCCACCGCCATGTCGTGGGCCATCTTGTCCACTGCCGCCTTGCCCGCGCCATAGGCCGGGCCGTGCATGTAACAGCGACCGCCAAAGGATGAGGTATTTACCACCAGCCCCGCGCCCGCTTTTACCAGCAGCGGCGCCGCGTAGTAGCTCGCCACATAGGTCGAACGCATGCCCACATCCAGAATCGCCTGCAGGCTCAGCGGTTTTTCCCAGAAAGGTCCGTGCTGTACAAGTTCCGGCGGAACATAGAGTGCATTATTGACCAGAATATCAAGCCGCCCCTGCTCCCGCTCCACCTGCTCAAACAGCGCTTTGACCTGCGCGTCGTCGCTGTGGTCACAGACCACTGCAATGCCCTTGCCGCCGCGTGCATTGATCGCTTCAGCGGTGGCGAACACGGTACCCGGCAGCGGCGCATCGCCTTCTTTCTGGCTGCGCCCGGTCACATAGACCGTGGCGCCGGTTTCGCCCAGCGCCAGCGCAATACCCTTACCTGCACCGCGACTGGCTCCCGTTACCACGACAACCCGATTCTGCTCCAAACCCATTGCTCACCACCTGTCTTTTGTTCGCTTATACCAGTATTGCAGGTCGGCTGCTGCACTGCCTCCTCCATTTGTAGCAGCGGCCTCTAAATGTGGGCACAATGGTCTGAAAAATGACCCGAGAAAACCCGTGGAACTTGTCGAATCCCTCGTAGGCTCACAACTGCTTGCTCACGCCCTGGTGGCACTGCTCAATATCATTCTGATTCTGGCAGCGGGGCCGATATCCAAGGCCTTTAACGACGGTCGCAACACCGACTTCCAGCAAGGGCTGCTGCGCGTCATGGCCTATATGCTGTTGGTACTGACCGCCGCCGACCTGGTGCTGGTCTGGCTGCTGCCCGGCTACCATCAGTTTTTTATAAGGCTGGGGCTGTCCCTCGTACCTGTGTACGGCGCCATTTTCGCTTTCAATATCATCTCGCATTTTATCCGGCAGCGTTTCGGACTCGAGCGCAAGATCGACGACAAGCTGGTTTATCTGGACTCCTACAACAGCCGACTGATGGAATTGTTTGCGGTAGTCGTCCTGGTGCTGGTGGTGATCTACGCCCTGATCAAAATCTGGGGGCTGGACAGCCTGCTCGAAACCACCGGCATTTTCGGTTTGATCTTTGCCTTTATGGCACTGACCAACCAGATCTGGGCGCCGGATATCTACTACGGCATGGTGATTCTGAATTCGGACATGATGTCAGACGGCGATACCGTGCGCCTGGAAGGGGACGCGAATATCTACATCATCAACAAGGTCACCTTTATCTACACGATTTTGCTGAATATTCAGAACAATCACCGCTCGCTGATTCGCAACAGCAAGCTGATCAATATGACCGTGGAAAACCTGACCAAACGGGCGTCCATCGACGGACTCCGCGAAGCCCTGACCTACCATATCGGCTACCCGGAAACTCAGGCCAGCGACAGCGAAGCACGCACCCTGGAACTGCAGAAGCACGGTCGGCGTATTGAGGCCATGTTCACCGCGGTGGCCGAGGCGCTGAATGACAATGAAAACAATCGCATCAACGCCAACTGCGAATTTGAGTGGGCGCTGACCAATGCCGGTGACTACGCGCTAACCTACACCCTCTGGTACTACCTTGAGGCCATACCCAACACCAAGGTCACGCGCACCGTGCGCCAGCACTTGCTGGGTACCCGCTTTATGATCAATCAGAAAGTGTTTGAGGAATCCATCGCCCATGGCGTCGACCTGTCCACGCCCATTCTGGTACAGCAAACAGAAAAACACAGTCGCCGGCCGCTGCCCGCTTCAAACCCCGCTCAGCGACCGCAGCAGCAGAAAAAACAGGACGGGGATGGCGGCAATGGCCAGCGCGAGTAGCGCGACCAGCACTTTCAGAAAACGGGCATAGCGCAGGGCATCGGCACCCGTTCTGACGCGGGTGTCGCGAAGCAGTTTTTCACCCGAGGGAGGAAAGCGTTCCGATCGCTGAATGCGAAGCGCAAGCCGCCAGAGCAAGCCCAGCGGCACAAGCATCAACAGGCTGACCACTGCCACCACCGCCAGCAAAAGCTCGGGCTGCTCTGCAAACACCTGCACTGATTGGCTTTCAGCGCTGCGCAGCATCAGCAGCATGGGGGCGCACAGTGCGAGCAGAATGATGAGTGTTTTTCTGCGAGTGGCGGGGTCTGCGCGCTCAATCATCCTCAAGCACCCTGTTCAGATCAGGACTCCAGAATAGCAGAATCTGTGCGCAGTTCGCGTCGAGCCATGGCCTCCCACAGAAAGGGGAAACCGTTGCCATCAATCATGTCCCCAAGCGAAGTAGCCATGGCTTCGGGCAGGGGCTTGCCGCCACCAAGCGCTTCAACTTCAAACGCCGTGCGCGATCGCCACTCCAGGGTAGCGGCTCGCAAATAGGCCTGAGAAATACTGCCGGCAACCACCAGCACACCGTGATTGGCCAGAAGGGCCCACTTGGCATCGCCCAGCAACTCGGCGCAGCGCGCGCCTTCGCTGCTTTCGTTCACGGTGGCGTTGTATTCGTCCATCAATCTGAGCTCACCGCTGACCTGGGCAGAGGTCTGGTCGTACACCGGCGGCACGCGTCCGGCGTTAGCCCACACGGTTCCGTAGCGTGAATGATTGTGAATAATGACCTTCACATCGGGCCGACGCTCGTGAATTTCGGTGTGCAGGTTAATTGCCGGCGTGACATTCCAGCCGCCGGCAATAACTTTACCGTTACTGTCCAGGCGCAGAATATCGCCAGCAGTCAGTTCATCCCAGGCCAGCTCCCAGGGGTTGACCAGCATAGTGCCGTCATCCTGTTTGTAGCTTATATGTCCGGCGATATGATCGCTGTAGCCTTCTTTGTAGAGCACGCGACACAGCAGCGCCAGCTCAGCCTCGGGTGTAAGCTCGGGCAGCAAGGGGCGCTTTTGTGGAATTGGCGCAAGTTGTTTTAGCAGTTCATTCATGGCTTTGCTCTTTGTTGAAATATGCAGTCATGGTATTGATATGCAAAAAGCCCCTCACCCTAACCCTCTCCCTAAGGGAGAGGGGACACAGGATTCAGTGCGCTCTCTCTAACTGAGGGAGAGGGAATACAGCAGGGTTCATCAGTGCGCTCCCTCTCCCTTTGGGAGAGGGCTGGGGTGAGGGACGCTTTCGCCCAAAATCGTATCACCCAAAATCGTAGTGCGATGAATCAATCGTTTCGCCCCGGGCTTCACACCCGGCGCAGAGTGCATATAGCGCCAGTTGTCCCACAAAATCATGTCGCCCTCCTGCCATTGATGCAGATAGGCAAACTCGGGGCGGATAACATGAGCAACCAGTTCGGTCAGCAAGGCATCACTCTCAGCCTTTGGCAGACCATCGATTCGATCGACAAACATGGGGCATACATTCAGAATTTTCTGACCCGTCTCCGGATGCTCAAGCACCAGCGGATAGCGAGAATCGGGAAAATCGGGAAAGCCGACGTCGCTCGGTTTCTGAGGCGCACCAGGACCGGCCACATAGGTAGAGGTATCGAAGAAAGGCATTTTGTAGAGGTTTACTTCAAAGCGATACATTACTTTGAGATCTTCGATACGCGCCTTCATTTCTTTGCTGAGTGCGGCGTATGCCTTCGCCTGATCCGCATATCCCGTCTGGCCATCCACCTCAGGAAGTTTCACTGCGCGCAATATCGCCCCACGATTTGGCTTCCCTGTGTAGATCAAATCCTTGTGCCAGCCGAGGCGCCCGACCCATTCTTCACCATCCCATACCGCAACCGGGTTGGTGCGACTGTCTTCGCTGTTCAACTCCATCAGTTCGGGAAACTCGCCGCTGCGAATGGTTTTAAGGGGGTGGGCTTCCAATTCGCCAAACAGTTTGCTGAAGCGAATCTGATTTTCCGGGTTGGCGTTTTCTCCGCGTACCAGCAACAGTCCGTGCTCCAGCCAGAGGTCTTTTAGCTTTTGCTGTTCTTCATCGCTCCACGAGGCGGCAAAATCAAAACCCTCGATTTTCGCGCCCAGGGCATCACACAAGGGATTTACAGTCCAATTCATTGTTTTAGCTCTCGAAAAACCGGTGCAATAAAGGCCTCGCCCTGCAGCGGTGTCAGTTCACGAAATGCCAGTTGCAGGGGCATGTCGCAGGCCGGCGCAACACCCTTCGACAAAAACAGCTGGGTAACCAGTTGCACCTCCGGCGCGTCATCGGGCACCACAATGGCCGGCGTATAAGGCACCTCGAAGGCCCCGTTAATCTGCCGCTGCACGGTCGTCCACGACAGCAGTTTTGCTCTGGTTCCCAG
>PAKT01000051.1 GCA_002710725.1 Spongiibacteraceae bacterium | reverse complement strand
AATTCGACGCTCTCCGGTTTGGCAACGGCCTTGCCGAAAATCCCCATATCAGCTTTCGCCAGATCCAGCCCCTCAAACTGCCTGTCGAGCCCCGACTTCAAAGCCGCGTCGCGCACGGTGGTTCCCTCCGGGACTTCCAGCGCAACAATCTGCTGTTTATCCGGTGTGGCATACACCACTTCAACATGAATCATCTGATTATCCATATACAACCTTTGCTCGCTTGACCATTGCATCCACCATGGAATTGGCCGCGCCGTTGAACAATTGTCTGGCGGCCGCGCTCAGTACGCTGCTGTTGAGCGTGAAACTCAGAAACAAGGATACCTTGCAGGCCTGCTCATTCAACGCCAGCAAGGTCCAGCGCCCGGCAAAGGACTCAAAGGGGCCGTCAACCAGTTCCAGCTTGATCTCAAGCGGTCGCTGCAGGGCATTGCGGGTAGTAAAGCTCTGGCGAACACCCGCACGCGACAGATCGAGCCGGGCCACCATGGCGTCGTCGCTTTCCGACAGCACCTCTGCTCCGACACAGCCGTCCATAAACTGCGGGTAGGCGCCCACGTCGTTGATCAGTTCAAAGATCTGATCGGCAGAATACGGCAGCAAGGCGCTGCGGCTGATGGTCGTCATACTCGATCACTGCTTGGGTAAATTGGCCAATACCAGTACCGCCAGAATGGCGGGGGGCGCAATATACCGCAAAAGTATTCGCCAAATCCAAAATGTGCGGGGGTTACAGTAGTGCAGCTCATCCCGCGCCTGCACATCCCGCAGCACCCAGCCCGCGTAAAGCGCGAGCCCCAGCGCACTCAAGGGCAGCAGTAATTCCGAGGTCACGCGATTCAGTATGAAGAGTCGGGTCGCCGGCCCCGGCGCGGCCACATCTTCAATGACCCAGACACCCGCCAGCCACACGCCCACCACCAGCAACACAGCGGCAAACCAGCGCGGCAGCGGGCTTTTCTCCACCAGCCAGGCCAGCGACGGCTCCAGCAGTGCCAGCGCACTGCACAGCATTACCAGGCCCAGCAGTACAAAGAAGCCACCGCCCAACAGGTCGCCAAAGGGCAGATTGCCAAACACATACGGCAAACTGATAAACAGCAGGGGCACGCTGTTGCCCGGCTCGATATTGTAATCCAGCACCAGCGCATAAATGCTGATGCCCGCCACCAAGGCCACTACTGTATCAATGGCCGCAACCGCGCCCACCTGCCGGGAAATGGAGCGACCATCGGGAAAGTATGCGCCGTATATCATCATCGCGCCCACGCCGATACCGAGCGAATAAAAAGCCTGCCCGAGGGCCGACACGATCGCATCGCGCCCGAAGTCCTCCGGGCGCACCGCCAGCATCCACGACAGCCCGGCCGGGAAGTTGCCCATTTGCGACGCGGCATAGGCCATACCCAACAGGGCGATCAGGATGATGGGCACCAGCAGGCGCAGAAGTTGCCCCGTCGCCACCGTCATGCGCAGCATGGCCAGCGGCAACAGTATGATCATAAAGCCGGTAAAGCCCTTCAGCATTTCCTCGCGCGACTGGATATAGCCGGCAAAATACTCACCCGCGAACTCAATGCTGATCGCTCCCAGTTTGTTGTCCGACAGATAGTAGGCATAACTGAGGATCCAGCCAGCAATCACCGACATGTGCACCAGAATCAACAGCCCGGTCACCATCGCGAGGATGGGCGAAAGGCGCCACTCCCGGCGGCTGCCCGATTCCAGGTTGAGAAACTGGATGGCAGTTTCCGGGTTGGCGCGGCCGCGCGAACCCATCACCACCTCTGCCAGCATCACTGGCATGGCGAGGGTCACCAGGAAAAAAAGATAGGTGAGAATGTAGAGCAGACCGCCGTAATGCCCCACCTCATGGGGGAAGCGCCAGAAATTACCCAGCCCGATAGCCAGCCCGGAGGCCGCAGCCACAAAGGTCCAGCGACTGACCCAAACGCCCTGCAGGGTTTCCCGTTGCAATACCATTCCCCATAAATAGCTGATATGCAGGCATTTTGGCTCAGCTCCGTAGGCTTTACCAGCGAGAACCCCTATAATGCGCGCCCATGGCTGCCAAGAAACCGAAACAGAACAGTTCGACGATCGCCCTCAACAAGCGAGCTCGTCACGACTATCACCTCACCGACAAATTTGAAGCCGGTGTTGCCCTGCACGGCTGGGAAGTGAAAAGCGCCCGCGCCGGCAAGGTGCAGATCACCGAGAGCTACGTTCTGCTCAAAGATGGTGAGGCCTGGCTGTTAGGCACCCAGATCACCCCGCTGCAAACCGTGTCCACGCATTATGTGAGCGACCCCACCCGCACCCGCAAACTGCTGCTGCACAGCAAAGAGCTGGCCCGACTGCTTGAAGCCACCCAGCAAAAGGGCTATACCTGTGTGTGTACCGCGCTCTATTGGAAAAAACACCTGATCAAGGCTGAAATCGCGCTTGCCAAAGGCAAACAGCAACACGACAAACGCGATACCGAAAAAGAGCGCGACTGGGACCGTCAAAAGCAACGCGTACTGCGCGAACACAACAAGTGAAAACTCTTTACCTTTTACGACACGCCAAATCCAGCCACGACGACGAAAGCCTCGACGACTTCGACAGGCCACTGTCCAAGCGTGGCAAGCGCGACGCGCTGGCCATTGCCAGCGTGATCGAGCAGCATTGCAGTGCGGTGCAGCATATCTACAGCAGCCCGGCCAAACGCTGTCGCAGTACAATCAAGCGCGTGCGCAACGCCCTGGATGCGCCCTCTGGAGAACTGACTCTGGACGACGCACTCTACACCTTTGATCACACTCAACTGCTGGCCTGGCTGAGAGACTGCGACACGCGTCTGCAACGCATTCTGGTAGTCGGCCACAATCCGGCGCTTGAAGACCTGCTGATTATGCTCACCGGTCTGGACCACAAGCACTTCCCAACCGCCGGCTTTGCCGAACTGCACTTGAAGGTCGAATACTGGGATCAGATACGCGCCGGTTGTGCCGAGCTGATACACTTTGATTCACCCAAGGATATCCCTCACTAAAACTGTCATCTGGCACTGGCAGACTGGGGAGACCGCTGAACTGACAATTAGAGTGCGCATGGCTACCGAAGATTATTACTACCTCAACGACCTGATTATCCTCAAAAAGAAACACCACCTGATAAAACACATTATTGATGCTCTGCCCACGCCGGAAATTCACGGCACCAAGGTGTGGGGCTCCAGTTTCATGATCATGGATTATCTCAAGCGGCACGAGCCGGAGCCGGGGGCCGACATCCTTGAAGTGGGCGCCGGCTGGGGGTTGCTGTCCATTTTCTGCGCCAAGCACTTTGACGCCAACGTTACCGCCACCGACGCCGACCCTAATGTCTTCCCCTTTCTCGAAACCCACAACCTGCTGAACGACGTTGAGGTCGAGACCGTGGTTGCGCGCTATGAGGAATTGAAAATCAAGGACCTGAAAGGCTTTGATTACGTTCTCGGCGGCGATATCTGCTTCTGGGATGAGCTTGTTGACCCGCTTTACAGCCTCGTCAAAAAAGCCGTCAAAGCCAAGGTTGGCACCATCATCATTGCCGACCCCGGTCGACCGCCCTTTCTTGAACTGGCCAGGCGCTGCGCGAAAGATTTCGGCGGCGAGCTGCTGGACGGCGACATCAGCAAACCGCGCAAGGTCACTGGCAACCTGCTGGTAATAGAAGGCTAAGACATCAATCGCCGTTCGGCGGTCGATAGCTCAGTTTTTTCAGGCGCGGCAGACGTCCTTTACTCAGGTAACGGTGAATGGCCACCTGGGAGCGGATGCGCTTGGTTTTCTTCTTGCGCGGCAGTCGCAGCCGATTCGCAAAATCGGGCTCCAGCACCCGCGCCTTCACATTATCCGCCCACTGAATATCAAGAATGTCCTGCAGTATCTTTTTCGCCGCCGGATCATAAACCGGGCACATGACCTCGACCCGGTAATCAATATTGCGGGTCATCAGGTCTGCCGATGACAGGAAGTAGCGCGGATCACCGCCGTTGTAAAACATGAATACGCGCGGATGCTCCAAAAAACGGTCGACAATGCTGATCGCCTCAATATTGTCGCTCAACCCTTTTATGCCCGGCACCAGCGAGCACATACCGCGCACAATCAGGCGCACCGGCACCCCGGCCTGGCTGGCCTCGTAGAGCTTGTCGATAAATTCCGAGTCAACCAGATTGTTGCACTTCAGAGTCAGGCCGCAATCTTCACCCTCCTTCGCCGCACCAATCTCGCGATCAATCATTTTCAGCAGCCGCTCGCGACTGTTGATCGGCGACACGATAAGGTGCTTATAGTTCGGGCGCCGATAGTTGTAGCGAATAAACTCAAAGGTCTTTGCCGCCTCTTCGCCAATCTCCTGGTCGTAAGTCAGCAGGCTGAAATCGGTATAAACCTCCGCGGTTTTCTCGTTAAAGTTTCCGGTACCGACGTGGGTGAAATAGCGCACGGAATTGTTTTCCTGACGGGTAATGGAAATCAGCTTGCCGTGAACCTTTAAGCCCGGAACCCCGAAAATCACGTTGACGCCGCCTTCCTGCAGACGATGCGACAGGGCCAGGTTGGCCTCTTCGTCAAACCGCGCCTGCAGCTCGACCACCACGGTGACTTCCTTGTGGTTGGCCACGGCGTTAATCAGCGCATCCACCACATGGGAGTTGGACGCCACCCGATACAGGCTCACCGAAATGGATCGCACCGCGGGATCGATGGCCGCCGTGCGCAGCAGGTTAATCACATAGGAAAAGCTGTGATACGGGTAGTAGAGCAGCACATCCTGCTGGGTGATCGCATCAAAGATATTGTCGTGATTGTCGATGGCCGGCACCGGTATTTTCGGCAGCGGTTTCAATTCCAGATAGGCAGGCCCCAGATTGGGGAAGCCCATAAAATCCTTGGAGTTGTGATAGCGGCCGCCGGGCAGCACCGAGTCCAGCCGCCCCAAGCCCAGGCGCCGGGCGAGATAGTCGCGCAAATCTTCAGGCATCTCGCTGTCATAGACAAAACGCACCGGGTCCGCCTTGCGGCGGCGTTTGAGGCTGCGCTCCATCCGTTCAAAGAAACTCTCGGTAACCTCCTCCCCCAGCTCCAGCTCCGCGTCGCGGGTAAGCTTGATGGTATAGGCCTCAACGCTTTCGAGATGAAAAATTCCGCGAAATACATCATGCAGACAGACCCGGATCAGGTTTTCCAGCGCCATCATCACCTTGGCCCGCTTGCCTTTGCGCGGCGGAATACTGATAAAACGATTCAGGCGGTCGGTGGGCACTTCCAGAATGGCATAGCGCACCTGATCGGACGACACTATCTTGATCGCCAGGTAGATCGACGAATCATTCAACTCCGGCAGCGGGTAGTTGTCGTCCAGAATAATGGGCACCAGCTCGGGCTGGATGTGCTCAAAAAAGTAGTTGCGAACAAATTGGATCTGGTGCTCGTCCAGTTGTCGCTCACTTACCAGATAAATCCCGCGCTTGCGCAGGTCTTTCAGGGTGGCCAGGTAAATCTGGTCGAAGCGGTGCTGTAGCTCCACCACCCTGAGCTGTATTTTCTCCAGTAACTGCTTGTACTCTTCCTGCTTGGACGGGGTCGAAAAAGCCGCCAGGCGACGCACATCGGCCACCCGCACCCGGAAAAACTCATCCATATTGTTGGAGAAAATCCCCAGATAACGTACTCGCTGAATAATCGGCACGGTCGGCTCGGCAGCTTCCTGCAGAACACGTTCGTTAAACGATAGCCAACTCAACTCCTTCGGGTTCCAGCTATCCCGTACTCCTGAGTCAGTCATTCAGCACTCCATTGGCAAAAAACGTTAGGCACATGCCAGCCTATAGCAGATATATGACCACTTTATGACAGCATAAGGGTAAGCTCTTAAGACGACCTGCGACATATTGCCGTCGAAATAATCGCAATCCGCCAGAGCTGTCGTTACACTGCCGATCAACTTTAAACCGCCCCGCTGAATCGGAGCCTGTCCGCCCCCATGCCGTCTGACGACAAACCTGAAGTTTACGCCGCCCTCGACCTGGGCTCCAACAGCTTTCACCTGCTCATTGCCCGCTTCGAACAGCGTAAACTCATTGTTATCGACACCCATAAAGACATGGTGCGCTTTGCCGCCGGGCTGGACGCGGACAATGCCCTGTCCGAAGAAGCCATCAACCGCGCCCTGGACAGCCTCAGCAAAATGGCGGAGCGCCTGCGGGGCGTGCCCGCTGACCATATCCGTATTGTTGGCACCAACACCCTGCGCATGGCATCGAATGCCAACAGCTTTATTGAACAGGCCGAACGCATTCTGCCCGCCCCGATAAATATCATTTCCGGCACAGAAGAAGCCCGGCTTATCTATCTCGGGGTCGCCAATGACTTCTCGCCCGGCGACTCGCGACGACTCGTGGTAGATATCGGCGGCGGCTCGACCGAAGTGGTTATTGGCGCGCAGAAGCCCAAACTGATGGAAAGCCTGGACATGGGCTGCGTCAGCTTCAGCCGGCGCTATTTCCCCGACGGCAAACTCAGCGAATCGGGCTTTCGCAAGGCCCGCAACGCCGCGGCGCGGGAACTTTCACCCTATATAGAGGCCTTTCGTGGCCAGTGGGATGAAGCGGTAGGCGCCTCCGGCTCCATTCGCACGATCGGCCGTATTGTGCGCGACAACGGCTTCAGTGAAAGCAGTGCGATAACTGCCAGAAGCCTGACAAAACTGCGCGACGCCCTGCTGAACTTCAAACGCTGCGACGAGGTCGATATCAAAGGCCTCAGCAGCGAGCGTCAGAGTGTGCTGCCGGGCGGCTTGGCCATTCTGGTGGCACTGTTTGATGAGCTCGACATTGACCAGATGCAAACCTCGGAATACGCCATCCGAGAAGGTATCATTCACGATCTGGCTGGCCGCCTGCACCACCACGACACCCGCGAAAGCACCATCAACCACATGGTCGGTCAGTACCATGCAGACACCGCTCAGGCCCAACGGGTCTGCAACCTGGCCCTGCGCTGGCTGCCCGCGATCAATACAGACCTGAAAACCGATCCTCACGAAGCGGAATACCTGCTGCGCTGGGCCTCGGCTCTGCATGAAATCGGTCTCGCCATCGCCCACGGCGGCTATCACAAGCACGGTGCCTATATACTGAACAATGCGGACATGCCAGGCTTCTCGCGCCAGGAACAGGCCCGCCTGGCCTTTCTGGTCCTGAACCACCGGCGCAAGCCAAAAACCGGCGAGGTTCCCGCAAGCTTCCGCCCGGATTGGCTGCTGGTCGCCCTGTTCCGCCTGGCCTGCATCCTCCACCGCCGCCGCCAGAGCCGCAGCATACCGGCCGAGGTGCAGGTTTTTGCCGATGGCAAAAAAGCCATCACCCTGTCGGCGCCACAAAGCTGGCTGGATGACAACCCGCTGACCCGCGCCGATCTGGAAGAAGAGCAGGAACTCATTGCCCTCGCTGGCGTCCAACTCAACGTAGCGCCCGCAAACTAAGCATGACGCAACGGACCCAGTCCGTTACAATGCGGGGGTACAGGTTTTGGGGCCGATTTGGATTCGACGCCGGTAACAAAACCGAAGAGTGCATGCCGTGATGGCAGCGAATCACGTTAATCAAAAGCTGTAATCTTATAGTTGCCAACGACGACAACTACGCTCTAGCGGCATAAACCCCGTTAGCGGTCATTAGCAAGGTGCCCATACCGCGCTACTGACTGTCATACAGAATGGGATCGCAGCAAAGTGTGCCTGTCACGGCGCTGTTAAACTCTAAGCAGGCTCGCCAATCACGTCCTGACCGTTGGGCTGTGAGCGGCTAAATCAATAAACGGAAACTAAGCATGTAGAGCTCTCGGCAGAGTGCTGGCGGACGGGGGTTCAAATCCCCCCGGCTCCACCAAATAAAAAAGGCCAATCGGAAACGATTGGCCTTTTTTATGTCTAGCCCCCGTCAACGATAACCCGTCCTCTACCAAACGTGATGAAGCTGCAACCTGGAATAACAATACCGGTAGTCATCGGCCTGGGCGGCGAAACTTACATCACCGGTGTTTTTGCAGCCGATGGTAAATTCGTGACCGATACTTTCCGTAAACCATCCACGCGCCTTGAATTCGGCAAGATAAAGGTCTTGTGAAAATTCGCGGTTGATGGTCTGTTCGCCGCCGCCAATCTGCAGCTGCAGGGCGTGACTTTCCTTGAAAATCGTACCGCGAAAGGTTACCAGCGCAAGCGATTCGGTAAGCTCGTCCGGGCTGAAATAGCCATCGCCGTTGAAGTCGGCATCGAGCTCTTTATAGTTCAGCTCGGCAATCAGCCAGGGTAAGGGGGTTATTTCCCAGAGCAGTCGAGCTACCTTGCCGATGCGCTCGTTGCGGTCGCTGAAATCCTGACGAAAGTAGGCGCCAACCACAGTCCATTCCGGGTGCAGGCGATAGTCTGACGACAGGCCGTAGGTTTCTACCGTCAGCTTTTGTTCAATGGCCCGTGTTGTGTCTACGATATTCCGTTCTGCAAACACTTCCGTGTAGCTTCGTGAGTTCGGTTTAATCACCAGCGCCGAGCTTCCCGTCCAGGGGGACCAGCGGGTGTCAATCAGTTTGGCAACCTGAGCCCGCAGCGCAATGGTCTTATTGAGGGGCTGTTCCATCTCTGCAGTGACCGCATGATAGCTCGATTCCCCCCGACGATCCCTGACCTCTCTCGTGCCACCGCCAAAACCCCAATAGCTCGGACTCTCGCTTGTACCGTTTTCATAGCGGTACTTCAGGTAGTAGCCGTCGTGTTTTGCGTGGTCTGAATCCCGAGCGATGTTGGTATCGATAGTCACCCGTTCACGAGCGACAGAGGCCGGCGAGATAATCACCGCGACGCACAACAGCAGAGCTGCGCTAAACCTGTTCACCAGCTTTTCCTCGTGTTAAACAGTTCGGAGGCATAGCCAACCACACAAGCGGGTGCCAGTATGGCCTGATACCCGAGCATGAAGAACGTAGCGCCCAGAATGTTTCGACGCACTTTGAGTCCGTGCTGCTTGAAGACCTCCACCTGCTTCACATACATAAGCAGGTTCAGAATCAGGATCAGCGGAAGCAGGAACAGCGTGACAATACTGGCGACCGCGTAGTACTGGAAGAAGATTGCAGCGACCACTCCGGGTAGAAAGACGAAAAGGTAAATGCAATCCAGATAGGGGAACAGAAGATTCAGCCAGACAAACGGTGTGTTAAGGCGCGGGTGAACAAGCACTCGCGGAAAACGTTTGAAGGCCTCTATCAGGCCACGTGACCAGCGTTTGCGCTGATTGTAAAACGCCCGATAATTTTCCGGTACGTTGGTAAAGGCAAACGCGTTTTCCGCAAAGCCGACTCTGTAGCCCTTTTCGATCATGCTCCAGGTGAGCACAATGTCCTCGCCAACGGTATCTCGCCAACCACCGACGGACTCGAGGACGGGCTTGCTGTAGACGGAAAATGCCCCTTGGGCCACCAGGGTGCCCTGTAGCAGGGATTGAATGCGTTTAACCACAGAGATGCCGAGAAAGTAATCCCACTCCTGCAATTTCGAAAGCAGATTTTTACGGGAGTTTCTGACGAGCACGCACCCTGCAGTAGCGGCCGTGTGACCAGGGCTTCGCAGATGGTTGGTGACAATATTAAGCAAGGCATCGCGGTACAGCATGGAGTCCGCATCGATCGTGGCAACAAGGCTGTAATGCGCCTGTTTAAGACCGCGATTGAGAGCTGCAGCCTTACCCTGATTGGTTTCGCAGTCAATCAGCTCAAGCGTATAGTCGGCTTGCAGGCGCTGGATTGATGTCTGAAATTCTCTTACGACGTCGACAGTGCGATCTCGGGAGCCATCGTTAATAACGATAATCTGCAGCGGCCCCGGGTATTTCTGCCGAAAGATAGAGGCAAGTGTCCCATTAATGGAGTTTTCTTCGTTGTACGCGGCAATGAGAACGCTCAAGCCAGGCGTCTGTTCCAGCGGCTGGAATCGAGGACGCCAATCAAATAGCAGGCCTGCGACAAGGAAGGCATTGACATAACCAGGGATCAGCGCGATTCCCGCGACCACAACCCACGCCGCAATGCGTCCAATGTCAGCCGCAAGTGCATCGATCCAGGGCATGGCCAGGTAAAGACTGCCGCTCATCCAAAGGGCTGCAAAGCCCAGCATGAGTACAAGCCGTGCGGCAACAGTAATGTAGCGTTTGCGCCCGCCGTGCGTGGTCGGAACGGGGCCGCTGCTGCTTTTGTTAACAACGGTCATATCCGCTCCTTGTCGACAATGACCGCACAATCACATAAATGACATTTAAGCTCCATTGTGGCTTTTACTTACCACCTGAGCCAATCTGTGCCCTAGTGGGGGGGGGTATCACTGCCCAAGGAGGCCACTGTCGCATCCGGCATTTTAGGCCTGCAAAGTTTTGCCCACTATTCCCCTTTTCGTTGCTCACAGCCAAACCCCTTCGTAGGCTAACTAACATCGAAGCAGAGGTAGGGACAAACTCGGTGTATGACTATATTCAGGCTGGTGCCGTTATTGCTGATCGCGACGGTGGGTTTCGCTCGTGCTGAATCAGAATGTCAGATCTTGTACGACAGAAACGACCCGCGCCTGTTTGAATTTGTGGATACCCGTAAGGCCATCGATTTTGACGCCTACAAAGGGCTGCAAATCAGCAGCATTGAGCCGGTGGTATTGCCGATCTTCAACGAGCGCAATCCGAAAGAGAACAACCGGCTCTACCGGCTGATTAATACCCTCCATATCGATACCCGGCCAGCCACGGTTCGGCGTCAGCTTACCCTGAAACCGGGCACGACTCTGGACCCCAGCGCACTCACGGAAAACGAGCGCCTGCTCCGGCGCAATGACTACGTCTCAGACGCGATGATCGTACCTGAGCGGGTATGCGGCGATCAGGTGGAGTTACTGGCGGTGGTGCGCGATATCTGGACGCTGAACCCAACGGCATCGTTCTCCCGCACGGGTGGTGAGAACAAAAGCGACATTGGAATCAGTGAGTCCAACCTGCTGGGTACCGGCCAGTCACTGGCAATTGGACGCTTTAAGAATGACGATCGCACGGGCTACAGCATTGCTTACAGCCACGATCAGTTATTCGGTAACCACACCGAGCTGGACCTGACCTACGCCAACACCTCCGACGGTGAACTGAAGGAGTTTAACTTCGCCCGCCCCTTCTACTCGCTGGATACGCCCTGGGCCTATGGTCTTTTCACCCTGCGCGAACAGCGTATCGACGATATAGAAACGGCTCAGGAAACGCTGAATACCTTTGAAACACGGGAAGAATTCAATGAAGTCTATCTGGGCTGGTCGCGCGGCATTGTCGACAATGTCGCTCGGCGCTGGACAGTGGGATACACGGATAACACCACCCAGTACGCTGCGCTGTCTGCCAGTGGCGCCGCGCCACCACCTGACCAGAGGCTTCGCTACCCGTGGATCGGCTGGGAGTCTATTGAAGACCGTTTCTGGACAACCACAAATATCGCCCAGATAGGCAGACAGGAAGATATTCGACTCGGCGCCTACTGGTCGACCCGGCTGGGCTATGCCAATGACAGCTGGGGCAGCAGCGAGGACGCCGCAATCTATTCCATTGCCCATGAGTACACATTAAGCGTTGGCAAACACCATCTGATGCAACTCTTCGGCAGCCTGTCCGGACGCTACAACACCCGGATTGATCGCGCGGAAAGCAATTTTCTCACCTTTGAAAATCGCTACTTTCATTTTATTGACGACAGGAACCGCTGGTATGCACGGTTGAAAATAGACATTGCCAGACACATTCAGCAGAACGAACAGCTTACCAGTGGCGGTAGCGGCGATTTACGCGGCTACCCCAACGATATGCAGCGCGGTAACGAACGCTGGCTGTTTACGGTGGAGCGCCGCCATTTTACTGACTGGCATATCTTCAACTTGCTGCGGGTAGGCGGCGTAGCCTATGTTGATATCGGTCGTACGCGCGACACCGAAACCCCGAATGCCGCCAATACAACCAATCTTGCCAATATCGGGTTCGGTTTGCGTTTCAGCTCCAGCAAGGCCGGCAAAGACAAAGTAGTGCATCTGGATATAGCCGTACCCCTGCGCGAACGCCATGGCATAGACAGCTATCAGATTCTGGCAACCGGCAAGAGCGCCTTCTGATCAGCCCTCCGCGGGCACCAACCGCACGATACCTTTGTTCTCCGTCGCCACATAAATAAAGCCATCCGGCCCCTGCTTGATATCGCGGACTCGCCCGATTCCCTCAAACAGTTTTTCTGTAGCCACAACCTGGTTGCCCTGTAATCGGCACAGTTCGATATAACCAAATTTGAGGGAGCCCACCAGTAAATGACCCTGCCAGGCGGGATATCGGTCGCTGGTGACGAAGGCCATGCCCGAAGGGGCAATGGAGGGCACCCAGTAGTGTATGGGTGATTCATAGCCCTCCCGGGTATGCCCTTCGGCAAACTCAGTGCCGCTGTAGTTCACCCCATAGCTCAGTATCGGCCAGCCGTAGTTGGCGCCTGGCTTAACAATGTTGATTTCATCGCCGCCGCGCGGACCGTGCTCGTGCAGCCAGATCGCACCGGTTGCGGGGTGCATCGCCATACCCTGCGGGTTGCGATGCCCCAGCGAATAGATCGCCGGTAAGGCCTGGTTGCGCTCAACGAAAGGATTATCTGCCGGGATGGCGCCATCGTCCGTAAGCCGGTAAATCTTGCCGCCGTCGCGCGACAGGCTCTGGGGGTTTTCGTCGCGATTGCCGCGGTCGCCAATGGAAAAGTACAGGTGGCCCTTGCCATCCAGCACTATGCGGCTGCCGTAGTGCTGGCCGCGCCCCGTGTTCGGTGAGGCCTTGTAGAGTACGCGGGCGTCCACCAGGGCGTTGCCTTCCAGCCGGGCGCGCATAATGGCGGTATTGCTTCCCCGGCCTTCGCCTGCCGGGCTCGAGTAGGACAGGTATAACCAGCCATTGATTGCGTAATCCGGGTGCACCGCCACGTCCAGCAAACCACCCTGCCCGTTTACATCAATCTCCGGCAGACCGCTGATCGCCTGCAGGGAGCGCTCCGACGTCAGGCGGTAGAGCCCGCCCTTTTTGTCGGTAACGAGCATTTCGCCCGAGGGCAGCCAGTCTATCCCCCAGGGGGAGCGAACCTGCTCGGTAACCGACTCTATGACGATACCCGGTTCCGCTTGGGCGCTGCCGCTGAGGAGCCAGGCCGCTATCACAATGAAGCTGTTACGCAGTGTTGTGGTCACGCAAATATCTCCCGAGTAGCAAGCTACTTTCTAACATAGTGGGCGTGGTAAGGAGTAGCAAACCGACCGCTGATACTGTAAGAATACCGGCTTGCCCTTCCGGAATCCTGCCATGTTCCACGACCCCACCGAACAACAGGAAAAACTTGGAACACTGCTCGGTATGGCCCCGGGCAATGTGCCTGTTTATTCCTGCAATTACGACCAGTACGATCCAGCGGAGTATTCAGATCGTCACAGCTTTCGGCATTATGTCGATGGCATTTATATGGGCTACAAGTGGCAGTGCGTGGAACTTGCCCGCCGCTGGCTCTACCTCAACACCGGCTGTGTGTTTGCGGATGTAGCCATGGCCTACGATATTTTCCGCCTGCGCAGCCTGCGTCATGTAGCCAGCAACAAGGTGCTGCCTCTGTACGCCTTTACCAATGGTGGGCCGCGCCCGCCAGAGGTGGGCGGTTTGCTGGTGTGGGATGAAGGCGGCATGTTCGAGGAAACCGGGCACGTCGCGATTATTACTGCGGTAGAGCCAGATCGGGTCTGCGTAGTCGAGCAGAATGTCTACAACCACTGCTGGCCTGCGGGGCAATCCTATTCACGCTGCCTGCCCTTAGGGCGGGACGAAAACGGGCACTATCGAATACAGGCCGAATCGGCTTCAGAAACCCTGCTCGGCTGGGTGTTACAGACCGAAGATGCCAGCGGCAGCGTGGACTTCTCCGAACCCAATGTCAGCTCTATCCGGTTTACGGTCAGGGAAACCCAACACCCCACTGCGAGCCAGTGGCTGAGTGAAAGCGAGGCCGATGAAAAAGCCTACATACGCCTTAACGGCCAGCGACTCGCCGGCGACGGTTATTTTCAGCATCGCTACCTGAGCCTCGGCAGCGAGGTCTGGCGGGAAATAAAACGCGCCAGCAATGAAATCCACGCGATGTTCATGCACGCCACCGATCATGTCCTGCAGGACAGCGCCCTGCAGGAACGCTTTAATATTCCCGAAATTGTGTGGCCGCGTATTCATAAATCCTGGGCCAACCGCAATAACGAAACCATTGCCGGGCGGCTTGATCTGGCCGTCAGCGAGCATGGCATCAAGGTCTATGAATACAACGCCGATTCCGCTTCCTGTCTGATGGAATGTGGCAAGGTGCAGGGTTTGTGGTCGCAGGCACAGGGTGTGCAGGAGGGCATTGACGCCGGGCGTGATATCTTCAGCCAGCTGGTCCACGCCTGGCGAAAGAACGCCATAGCCGGTTATTTACACATTCTGCTCGACGACGATCCGGAAGAAAACTATCACGCCCAATACATGCGCCGGGCAGCGGAAGCGGCCGGTATTCGCTGTAAGGTTTTGCAGGGTGTTTCTCTCTTGCGGTGGAACGCCAGCGGCTCCATCGTCGATGGCGACGGCGACCCGGTGCATACCGTCTGGAAAACCTGGGCCTGGGAAACGGCTCTGGATCAGATACGCCTGCAGTTGCGGGAAAACGAAGACCAGAGCTTGCAGCAGCTGACTGCCCACAATCGCCCCTCGCCGCGACTGGCCGATGTGCTGTTTCACCCCGACGTCATGGTGCACGAGCCGCTGTGGACACTGATTCCGAGCAATAAGGCAATCCTGCCCATTGTCTACGACCTGTTTCCCGATTCGCCTTACCTGCTGCCCAGTGAATTTGAACTGACCACAGCACTGGAAAACAGTGGCTACGTTGAAAAACCCATTGTCGGGCGCTGCGGTGAGAATATCGTACTGGTTGATCCGAATGAGGGTGTGCTTGAAGCTACCACTGGCAAGTTTGCCAAACAGCACCGTATTTATCAGGCGCTGTTTCCCCTGCCGATGCTGAACGAATTCTACGTGCAGACCAACGCCTTTGTCATTGATGGAAAATACGCTGGTGCCTGCCTGCGGGTAGACCGCTCGCCGATTATCTCGCTCAACAGCGAACTTCCCGCGTTGCGTATTGTGTAGTGCGTCTTATTCAGGCACCAGCACCTGATAGCGCCAGCGCGGCTTGCCGTCGCGCGACATTGCCGCCGACAACACAGGGGCCAGCGATTTAAAGCGCTCGGGCGTGGTCCACGGCGGGTTAATCGCAATCAACCCTGAGGCCGTCATGCCCTCCCCCGCATCATCGTCGATACTGATTTCGAAGAGGTGACTGTTTCGCAGGCCGGCCTTTTTGATGTCTTTTTCCAGGGTGTTGACGCGTTCGCGGCTGACCACCGGGTACCAGAGCAGAATCTGGGTTTGCGGCATCTTCTTTAGGGCGGTTGCCACAGCGCTTACCACGGTGCGGTAGTCACTTTTGACTTCGTAGGAAGGATCTATCAATACCAGTGCGCGGCGACTGGCGGTTGGCAATAACGCCGTCAGACCGGCAAAACCGTCTTCGCGTTTCACGCGACAGCTCTTCGGCTTGCCGCAGTGCTTTTCAAGGTCGCGAACCGTTGTCGGGTGCATCTCAAAAAACCAGCCGCGATCGCCCGGCCTCAGGCGGCGAGTAACCAGCAGGGGTGATCCGGGGTAGCATTGTCTGTTGAGATCATCCGCAACACTGGCGCGGTAGTCTTTCAGCTCAGGCAGGCTATCCCACGGCAGTTTTAATACCCCCTCGCTGGCCTCACCGGTTTT
>PAKT01000050.1 GCA_002710725.1 Spongiibacteraceae bacterium | reverse complement strand
ATGGTATGGCATTAAGTTCAAATAAACCTCTTTATGGTATGGCATTAAGGTTCAAATTAAAAGCGTTATGGCATGGCATTAAGTTCAAATAAACCTCGTTATGGTATGGCATTAAGTTCAAATAAACCTCTTTATGGTATGGCATTAAGTTCAAATTAAAAGCGTTATGGCATGGCATTAGAGGCCCAGGCTCGTTCTCGTTCCCGTCCGGGCCGGACCGCAGAAGAATGCCGATAGGCATACCGCAAGAAGAATCTTGGAGGTCAGCCGCAGGCTGACTCCATAGATTTAAGCTGCATGCAAGAAGAACTTAGAGGTCAGCCGCAGGCTGACTCCGTGCAGAGTCCACCGGAACCAGCCGAAGGCTGGTGAGGAGGACAGCAGCAGTCGAAGACTGCGTAACTCTGCCGGTGAGGGGCGGGGGTGTAAGCCCCCTGCCCCCACTCCCCCTTATATATAGCCACGCAGCTGGGATTTTTCCCCAAAACAGCATGGTACTTTAGGCAAGACTCTTCAAGCTTACAATTGCCCCCATACCGCTCAATAACTCCCCCAAGCCCACAGCCACGATCTAACAGGGCTATACGCCGCCTGTAAGCCCCGTTGTCAGCATTTCCGATATATACCTCACCCTTGCCCCTCGATGAGCCTTAGAGCCTCGATTCTTGGCTATGTACTCGTCTTCTTTGAGTTGATTTCAGTCATCAGCCGTCTCATTTCCGCCCTTCTCTCATCTGACAGTTTCGGTTTCCGGTATGGTTTCACGATATCGGCCACATTCCGCAGGTGTTTAACGTGGAACCGGAACGTCTTTTCCTGGTCCCCGTCCTGGGTCAGCTCGCACTCTGGAAGCTCCTCGACTTGCCTGGACATGACCGGGTGATAGTCGATATCGACAGCCAGATATTCGCCGCCGTGAGGGTAGATTTCACCGTACTTGCATGGGATGGTGAGGGTCCAGGGGTCTACCTTGTTCCGATGTCTCCGGCTTGGATCGAATGCTGGGTCATGCCTGATTCGATACCGTCTACCGAACCGCCTTGACAGATTTACGCAACCGCTCATGACCCCGGCCTTCCGTATCCAGAGGCTATCCCCTTACTTCCTGGTCTTCCTAGATTAACAGGATTCTGGCTTTTCAGTGGTGACTAGTGTACAAGTGTTTAAGCTTAATTCGCTTAATTCGCTTTTTTCGCACCTGTGGACATTTTCAGGTTGGATCGGGTTGGATCAGGTTGGATCAGGTTGGATCAGGTTCATGAAGATGGGGGTGTTTGGTCCCACCCAGGAACCTGTCACGTTGAACTCGAAGTGGTCAATCGCTTCTTCTCCGCTCATGCCGTCACGCGATTTCAGGATTTCGATGCAGCGATCATAATCGTAGACTGCCACATCGTAGGTGAATTGCTTCCCGAAGCCCAGTAGAGCTTCGTCGAACCCGTCAGCGAGTAGTGCGTCCGAGGTTTCCTTATTCTCATACATCCTCTGGAATACGCTCTTCCCATCCATAATTTCCCCTTTCCTTTGGTTCACTCAAACATCCTGTACATTCTGGAAACCAGCTCCATAGCCCACGGTTCGACGCCCGCTTCAATTGCTAGAGCGTCCTGGTCTTCTCCATCGTCAAGACGCCTGAGAGTCGTCCTGAGCATCCTGGCGAACTTCTCTGGCTGGCCGGAAAGACGCACCGTTCCATGACGATACAGCTCCTTCTCCAGATACCCTTGCCTAGCTAAATAGCTAATAGCTCTCCAGATGGTATTACGAGGAATACCTGATATCTGGGACAACTGGGTTATCGTGGGAGGAAGATCAGTGCCCTCAAAGTGTTCCTGAAGAATACTGAGGACTTCCTGATGTCGGGAACTAAGGTTCTCGTTTTGTGTGGGTTTTGTCATTCAGTAATGCTTTGGGAAGGAATTCGTATTTGTCAACGTGAAACGGCTTTCCGCTTCCGTCAACTTCTTGGAAACTCCCGTCCTTGACATGGAAGACGCGGAGCTTGCCAATTTGAATGCGATGCAGATCGCCGGGCGAAGGGGGAGCAGGGTACTGATAGATTCGGCTTTTCCGTCCAGTTTCAAAGTAGAGATAGCTCAAAGTTTCTGGGACAAAGCTTATGTTTTCACTGGTCGATTCCCAGCCGTTCGATCCTGATTGAATCATGTTGTTTTGTGCTTCTTTTATTTCAATGGTTTCTTTCCAGATATCGAATTCTTCCTTGGAATACGGGACAGCCGGAAGCGGAACTGTAAACAAGTCAGTGGGCTTGTTTTCATTTGATTCCACCGGAGGCTTTGGTTTTAACCCTGATGGTCCGGTAACGATTCGACCGGCCTTCTTTTCAGCTTCAGTAAGGTCCGCATCGTTTTTCTCGGAAGTGGCGGATGGAACCAAGTTCTCGGTATTGAAGCAGGGGGCTACACGCTGGGGTCGTCCAGTCGGTGCAGCAGGACACATCGGACATATTCGATGTTCAGTATCAAAATCGTCCTGTGGTGAGTAGCCCGAATAGTTAACATCAAGGCAAGTCTGGCAGACCCACATAGCATCTCCGTTCATCATTTGCGTTGGTCAGGGTTCAGTCGGTAACTGTCAGCTTCCCCAATCCCAGGTTGCCTCAGAGAGTCAACACCTTCTTCGGCAAGTCGGTAATTATTGTCCGAAAGAGTCCGGCCTGGAATGTAGGGAGAGGGGACGGTAGGAGCAATAGTGGAGGAAAACCCCATAGTCGGAATCTTCTTGGCAGAAGAAAAAGAGCCGAAGCCCATCGTGACAATATCTGCAACTGCCATCACGTTGCCCTGGTGATACTGGTAGGACTAGTGGCGTCGTCGAGAGTAAATGTCCCCGCCGTCGTACTTCCATCCAGCTTCTTTAAGGTCTTTGTGGTACTAGTGATCGCGTGTTCACCCATGTGGGAAACGATCAGGTACAGTGCCTGAGCCACAGTGAGGGTGGACCCGTCCGTTCCGTAAGACTCCGCAATCGCCGTCGTGGAGAAGATGTCGGCAACAGCAGCCGCACCAATTGCGCCGTCGCTTATGGATGCGACCACAACGCCGTCAGTTCCCGTGTCGGCCAGGATCGAGTCCACGACCGTATCCACGGTCGCCAAGTTCGCGGCTGTTGCCAGGGAAGCATCGCTGATCGCCGTATCTGCCTCAGCGTTCACTTCCGCCTTCATCCCGGTAGACATTCCACCGAGGTCCGTCAAGCCAGCTCCCGCAGCACCAATCACCGCAGTGTCGGTTAGGATATCTGAAATGTTAGAAGTATGATTCGCGGTCTGTACCGTATGCCCGGTGAGGACTGAGGCTGTTCCTATCGTACTGTTTGATTTGTTGTATCCGGTTCCGTCGTAGTCTAACTCCAGATTATTGGCGGCAGTTGAGTCGCTTGAGATTTCAGCGACGTTAACATCAAGAACGTCCGTTCCAGCGACCGCAAACATAGAGTCGTAAATGTTCGCCGCGACAACCTGGAACTCCAGGCGGATCGGCAGAATCAACGAGTCGTCGTTGATGAGCAGGATCATGAACCCTTCGGTGTTCGTGTCCGTCGTGGATAGATCCAGGGTGTAATACCCGTCCGCCCCGGATATCGCCGCGAGAGAACCAGCGATTGTCGCCGTGACAATTGCCGTATTCGCATTGTACTTCAATAATTCTGCTTCGTCCGCACCAGCAATAGACAGATTGGTGACAGGGGTGAAGCCGTCCCCTACGGCCACAGCAGGCCCAACCGGGACTTCTACGGCTGTGTCAGCTTTAAGATACATCATATAATCACTCAGGGATTTAGATTGTGGTGGAAATGATGGTAAGCGGCGATTGGGATTCCTAAGCCAGTAGCACTTTGCAGCTCATGCGCTCCACAATCCCAGGGGTCATACGAAGAATCGGCATGTCGGGAAAAGCCGTCGATGTCAATCTCCACTCCGCTTGGAGATGCCGCAAGGTCTGTTCCCGCATCAATTGCATCTGCTCCGGCTTTCAAGTGTAAATCATAGGGAGCCGCATTACTGGCATATTGATTGCCGGAAGTTTTCGAGTCTAATGAATCTGTGCCACTAGCCGATGTATCGCTTGCTAAATTATTAGTCGAATCGACGCTCGTGTAGCTCGAATCACTGTAACATTGAATGGTCCCTGAGGATGTGCCTGAGGGATCGGTGGCAATGTTGTTTTTCAGATCCTTATTTCCCCCACTGTCTGAAACCCCAATGCAGAAGGCATCCCCAGAACCGCTATTATTTGTGATGTCGTGTACTGTGTTATTTAGAATGTGATACGTTCGAGCCGATCCACCGGCTATTACGTCTAGTCCTGCGCACCTAGCAGAACCCGTTGCGGTACAAGTGATGTCGTAGACGAAACAATTCAGGATGTTGGCGTTAACATTCGCAATCTCGATCCCATTTGCCGATGTGCCGTTGGAATCGTGAATAATAAGCTGGCTAAGTCTATTGATCGCAGTGGTACACCGGACTAATTCACTGTCGGAATTACCATTGCCGTCGATCTCAAGCCATTCGATATTGGTGGTTACGCTGCTACTACAGACCAAAACGTCCCCCGTTCCGGTCCTCTTTATCGTAGCCCCTGTTCCCTCAGTTCCATCGTGCCGTTCACCCTCAGCTACGGTAAGCGTGATGGCAGTTAGCCCTACCCCACTGCCGCCGTTAATAGTAACCGTTTCGTCTAGAAGTCCATCGTTGTACACAACCCCAGAGGCGTTATCAAATTCCGAGTAGATCGAAGCATCCAATCCAGCTTCCCAGTCAGTTAAAGGTGTGCTACCGGAGTAATAGCGTTTCACTTCCGCTGTCGCCATCCCCTCTGCACTTGGATTAGTTGCAGTTGTCAACGTAGTCCCATCAACTATCGATAGGATTAGATGTTTCGACGGTGGCCCTCCCTCGTCGTATAAAGCATCACCCACAACGGCACCGGAGGTGCTGTCAACTGTGACGGTATAGGGTCCAGAACCAGATGACGAAGCAATATTTATGTCTGAGTCGTGCGTATCACCAACTCCAATTGTTGTCGTAACTGTTGCCATTAGCTCTTTACCTGAACAATCACGTCCCTGGACTGCTCTTCATTCCGGTGTTCAATCTTGCTGCCATCAGACACATCTAAGATTTCTTCTGGGGAAAGACCTAAGTCTTTTTCCCAGTCAACGAAGCTTTTTCTTTTCTGAATGATGTCCCCCTCTTCATTTAGTAGAGGCTCGATCAAGATTCCAGATTCTTCGTCGGAGAAATCGTCCACCCGAACAATGAGTTTTCCGGGTTCTGGTGACCACGGTTGCTGGTTTTCATAAGTCGTCTCTTCTTCCTCCACTAGACCTACCTTGGAATTGATTGCTGACCATATCTCATCCATTGATTCGTTGTCAGAATACGACCGCCCCCCGAACATTACTATTTTATTCTCATCACCGTCATCAGAAAACAGTGCTGTACCCGTAGCATTCTCCTGTCGGAATGATTTAATCTTTCGACCGAAAAATCCCTCGATGTGCATGTATCGATCTGCCTGCCCACGCAGGTTCGTGTACGGCTCATTAGTTGTGACGATAATTTCTTGCTGGTCACTCAGTCGAGTGATTTTCGCCTGCGTCTCGTTCAGTCTTTCGATCATCATTTCGCAGCATCGCATGTACCAGTCTTTCAGCAGGTGCGAGTGCGGTAGGAATCCACTTGAATTGAGGCCGGTGAACTGACGATTAGCAGATCGCTTTCCGCAGACCTTCCACCCCGCCATTCGGCGGATTGTGAGGTGATTACATGCGGACATTATATCCCGGTCATTAAACGTGGGGTGATCACCAGCGACTAGCTTGATGTGTCCACTGTGCATTACTACGGACCTAGTAGACCTGCAAGAATTATGAAAAGAAACATCGCAAGCACGGCGATAACCCAGAGGATATCCAACCGTGACCGCTTTCGATTCCTATGTTCGTCATCGTACCTTTTCAATCCTGCCTCACATGACCGTGCGACCGCATCCAGTGGGCCACATCAATCCTTTTTCCATCTACTCGGCACATCACGGTAGCCAGGATTCTTCCATACGGACCACGCGGACTCTTGCCTGGAATTAAATATACGGCAGATGAAGAGTTCAGCAGTTCCGAAAAAGCGGACGTTGCCAGCTTACCCTTGACCACCTCCTCATCGGTTACCTTGACGCTTCGCCGCCTTTTGCTGGACTCCCACGCATCGTATCCCATGCAGCGTACTGTTTGATCTCGAAGTGTTACGTCCCACGGGTACAGAATATTGGCCTCTAGTGTATCTCCGTCTATGACTCGCGTGACCTCACACAGTGCCCCTCCTAGATTGTTGTTGGAGACTGAATGGCGGGGGGTATCACCTGCGCTTATCGCCGTAACCACTCCAAGAATCGTTGCGAAAATCAATATGAAGGCAACCACTGTCAGAGCATCACGACGGTTTCTGCGTCGAATATATCTCTCAAGCTCGCTATCGTACTTCTTCATTTTCAGTCACCTCAGTCTGGACCTCGCCGTTTTCGTCTACCCACCAGCGAACCTTTAGATTCAGAGCATCCACCGTGACATGAGGCGGCGGGGTGATTACCGGAGGGGCAGGCTCCCCGGTTCCTTTCAGCATTTGATACGCAATCAGTCCGCCCGGCAATCCCGCTGCCAGAGCGACTCCGATCAGGCCGATTGCTCCTACACCAGACTTATGCGTGTTGATTTGCATGTCATCGTCAGGGATGTCCAGTGTCTTATGTGCTGCTTTTCTGTACAGTTTGTCCTGCCAGTCAGTACGAGCCTGCCAGGATTTCCACCATGACATTACTCCTCCTCCAGAGGGAAGTCCTTTACCCTCCATCCCCGGCTCCGGTTCCTTCGAGGAGCTTTCTAAATCGCTCATTCTCGTTTTCCTCACGTTCAATTGCTGACCTCACAAATTCCCGGCCTATATTGGCCGAGTCTACAGCTAATAACATCGCGTATCTCCGAGGATCGGCCCGCTCACCACGTAAGATCGCTTCAGCCATCTCTTGGAGACGGTTGGGAGGGAAGTCTTCCATTTAGATTAGCTCTATGCGGGCTTCGCCATCGCTGCGGCGAACTGATCGAACAGCTTGTTTCGTCTATCTGCGTTGGCTTCAAAGTTCTTACCAAGCAGATTAACCGTCAATGCTTGGCTGCGAGCGACAATAGCATTGAAGTTCACGTCGGTTGGAGCGTCATTCGATACACTGTGCTGGCTCTGTCTACTAGCATCAGCGTCCTCGCGTGGGCCAAAGCCGAACGTCGATTGGGGAGAAGATTCTATAGCTGCCACTGGATCACCTCGTTTCTTTTGTTCCGTCTGGTCTGACTCGGATATTTAATTCACCAGACACATTCCTAAACTTTTCAGCGACTATCCTGTTAACAATCGCTGTTATCCGTTTATCTGATGCTTTTTCTAGATAAAGACCTTCGACTCGCTTTTCTAATTCCACTATCTGATTTCGCAACCGCTGATTAGCAATTACCAAATTCGACGAATCGAAGGTCTTGCGTTTTTCAAGCTTTGATAGACGATCTAGTATATCCGAATGATCGTATTCTATTGGCTTTGGATCTTTATCCTCCTTCGGTGGAGGCGGCGGAGACTCAGTCAGCTCAAATTTGCTCCCACAAACTGGCATCTTTCCAAGCTTGGCGAGGACGCACTTCCTGATTTTGTGGGACGGTGCCAAAAATGTCGTCCCCGGCGTGCTGTACCCCCTGACTATTCCCAGTATCTTACCCTCATCATCGTATGCGGCAGAACCGGAATCTCCCAGGACTGGCTGAACTCCAACTAAGCAGGTTGAAGAATTAACCTTGCCGCTCGCTTTACGTCCTCCTCGACGGTGAAAGAATGCTGGGTTTCCGATTGCTCCTCTGTCCGCGAGGGGAGCGCATTTCAGGTTCCCAGAATGCTTGACTCGCAGCAGTGCAATGTCGTCGCTTTTATTTTGAGCAATCAACTCGGCGGCAACCCACTTCCTGCTTATCCCAACGTATACCCTGTCAGGTTTCATGTCAAAATTGTGGGCCGCAGTCGCGTACAGCCATTCTTTCGGGCCTGTTCGACCAAGGCAGACACTCATCCCCCGTCCAATTGATTCTGATACGCACCCTCGCGGAGTACAACGGCGAGCGCGGGAAACGAAAAGTTCGGCACTCTGGCCGAAAATCTGAGAAGTGACGAACAGCAGTAACATCGCCAGTAACGCGATACGATACATCCGGTTCTCAATTACTACCAAGTTTCCCCTCAATTCTGTCTAGTACCTTTTTGATTTCCCTCACCCCCCGAACGTGTCCGTCGAGCTGCCTCTGCATTGCAGCGACTCGCTCAACCATCCAGGGGTGACCATCCTCTTTATGTTCGTCGAGCTTGTCTGCAATCTCAGCCATCACCCTGTCTGAGTGTAGGTTCTCGACGTATCCGCCTCCCATGAACGTAACCAGGGCGATCAAGGTTGTGATCGCCCACTGTCGCCACCCGTTGCCATTGCCGTTCGTTGCTGGTTTGGCGTTCATTTTCTACCCCACAATGAAGAAAACTTTCTCAATTAGTGTCCGTTTTCCGAGGCAACGTGTCAACATACGTTTCGCGTAACAGCCTCGCCAACTCTGGTAGATCCTCTAGTGGCACAACCACCAGCCAGGGGCCGCGATCCCATCGGTGGAGTACGATGGGGATCTGTTCGCTGCCAGCGTCCGCAGAAGCTTGTGCGACCGCTTTGCGGATCTGTAATCTATTTGTTCTTTTGACCTCCCAGTGGACCCCTGGTATTCCAGAGATAACGTCTGGCGAATCCTCACCGCCGCTGAACTGTTGACCTCTCCTCGCCTCGACGCCAAATACTCTAGAGATTTCATGGGCGGCTTCAAGTTCACCGTTTTTTCCTTTTCGTTTGCTGTTTATTGGCACTCCCTTTACCTCCAGAAACGTATTTTCCATAGCGAACTACATCATTTCCGCCACTTCTAATAATTGATTCCATTCGTTTTTTCAAGTTCCTGTATGCTTCGATCACTTCGTGGAATTCACCCATGAAATCTGCATAGCGTTCATATCTATTGATCCAGGCGAGAATATCTGAGTGCGCTCTTTCAATTACAGACCTCCTCAGTAACGGGCTGTCAGCTACCCTTTGTGCTACGAGGTAATCCGACTCGTCAATTCTACCGCCTTTGCTCACTTTGACTGGAATCCAGGCTCTTACTGGCTGGGTGATCACCTGCTTTGTAACAATATTCACTCGAACGACCATAGTGTGGCGCAGGTAATACTGAGCTTCGTTTCTCCAGTTTTCTTCCGCTGCTTTTTTAACAGACTGTTCAATCAGTATTCCGAGAGGACTGTTTTTTCTGCGACATTCTCGCACGACCTCTGCAACTGTTGGTTTTCTCTTACGGTATTCAGGGCGGCTAACTACCCATTTCAGGAATATATCCTTGCGTTCCTTGGAGCGACGGCAGTCTTCGCTCATGCGATATTCAAGTTTGGTTTTCGACTTAAACTTATTGACCATCCCATTCCCTTTTTGTGGTTATCGCGTTTAGGTATTTCTCTTTTCGTCTGTTCTGTTCCAATCCTGTCCGGCCATTCCATTCCACTGCACTCCATTGCGTCCTCTTTCTTTCCTTCCTCTCCAGTCTACTCCTGTCCTGTCCAATCCCATCCGTTCCACTCGGATCCAATCCGCTGCGGCCAATCCGCTGCGGTCCTGTCCATTCCCCTCCCTTCCGTTCCACTCCGATCCACTCCCGTCCTCTCCGTTACGGCCACTCCACTCCGCTACGCTCCCTTCCGGTCCACTCCGTTCCGATCCGTTACGGCCACTCCACTCCGTTCCAATCCATTCCAATCCATTCCGCTCCATTCCGCTCCGTCCTGTCCGCTGCGGTCCAATCCAATCCTATCCGCTCCGTTCCACTCCGTTCCACTCCGTTCCACTCCGTTCCCGTCCTCTCCGCTACGTCCTGTCCGCTCCTATCCGATCCTGTCCGATCCGTTCCCGTCCTCTCCGCTACGTCCTGTCCGCTCCTGTCCGTTCCACTCCGTTCCACTCCATTCCTTTACGGCCAATCCCTTCCAATCCCTTCCGATCCACTCCGATCCCCTCCGATCCCATGCTGTCCGGTCCAATACGGCCACTCCATTCCTATCCAATCTGCTCCAATCCCGTCCGTTCCAGTCCATTCCACTCCATTCCTTTACGGCCAATCCCGTCCGCTCCACTCCTCTCCTCTCCCATCCCGTCCTTTCCAGTCCTTTACGGCCACTCCCCTCCATTCCGCTCCTCTCCCGTCCTTTCCAGTCCGTTCCGTTCCTCTCCAGTCCTTCCCAGTCCTTTACGGCCACTCCCATCCATTCTGCTCCGCTCCAGTCCCGTCCTGTCCTTTCCGTTTCCGTCCGGTCCAATACGGCCTCTCCGCTCCGATCCTCTCCCGTCCTTTCCCCTCCGCTCCGTTCCCCTCCCATCCTGTTACGGCCTCTCCAGTGCGATACTGTCCTGTCCGATCCCATGCTGTCCGGTCCAATACGGCCTCTCCGTTTTGGCTCAGGAATCTAAAAAAACAGGGGGCGCATCCGTTCGCCCCCTTAAGAAGATTAGTTTTTCTGACTTGTAGCGACCATGAACCCGCCGCATTCTCCCTGCTTCTTTTCGGCACGTAGCTCGCCCCATCCGATGTAGAGGCCAGCGTGCATCAGGAGGTTCACAATCTGTTCGTCGGTGATGACCTTGGTGTTATATCGGATTCTCAGGTCAACGGACCAGTCGTGGAACATTGGACGATGCCTCATTTGAGGAACCGTTTTTTGCCCACTTCCAATGTTTACGGGACGCACGTCCCGCGTAAGCCGCGAAAACTTCAGCTTGCACAGACCGGCTTCGTCAGCCATGACGCGGAACGAGCGGCTAATGACGCCGATTGTCGTGTTGTCGTTGATGCCGGTCGTTCGGATCGCTTTGTCGGCGCATTTCTTAAGCCCACTTGCCGGGATTCCGTACTTCCCCTTTGGGCTGGGCGCAGGAAACTTACTGCTAGGCATCGTGTAGAACGCCATCGCATATCGTTCATCATCAGATACTGGGCCGGGCTTCACGTATCCGCTTTTTCCCTTACCCGAATACTGCTCTGCGATGGATTCCGCTACGTTCATTTTGTTGTTCACGAGCAGCGGCGAGTCGCCTTTGATCGTGATCAGCAATTCTCCCTGCTCGACTGGAGGTATGCTGATCATCCTCTGTTTTTCTTTCTGGATTACGGGGGGCGACTCCTTTGCGTTCTTCTTTCCGTTCTTCTTTCCGTTTTCTCTTCCTTCAGTGTCCATCCGGTTCTTCGCTACAGCAGTCGTCTTAGTCATCTCTGGCCTCTCCTCTGCTCTTCCTTAAGGTTTCAGGACTTCTTCCACACACTACAAAAACATCGCAATTCTATTTTCTCGACCCAGGCTTTCTCTCGGCAGCGGGATGTTTTCCTTTTCAGTTCTGTACGACATCAGATAGGCAGAGTCTCCGTCGTCATAAAAGTCTCGAAGTACATCGACGGCGACAAATCCCTGTTCTGACAGAAAGAGCTGGGCATCCAGGTTGTCGTCTTGAACGAATGTCATCAGTTCGTTTTTACGTTTACTCCTAAGTAGATTTTCTTTAATCAGATCAATGATGCTGGTGCCGATCCCCTGGCCCTTCGATTCTTCGGCAACTGCCAGCTTTATTATTTCGATTCTATCTCTGTGCATCAGATAAATTATGAAGCCTACGATTTCCTCAGATTTTACGGCCACTCTGCCGATGCAGTTTTTTTGTTTCTTCATAATTTCAACAAACTCGTTTTCAGTCCAGGGCGGGTCGTAGGCTTCGCTGTCTATTTCGAGGACTTTTTTTAAGTCCTTACGGACGAGCCATCGGATTTTGGTTTCATTATCCATTTTGAACCTCGCACCTGTTTAGGGGGTCAGGATGAGTAGTGGTCCATTCGCGTGGATTGCTGATCCAGTTTACGGTTTCTGACAACTTCAGGAAGTTCAGGGTCACAGAGTCCGCAGGACGGGACGATCTTCTTGAGTTGACTGAACATCTTGAGGCACTCTTTCCGTATACGCTCTGAGATTTCAGTTTTAGTGACCCGTTCAACTTGGACATCGAAATGCTGGAGTATTGCCCGGCACGCCTGGAGCTTCGTAGATGCCAGGATGAAGATCTCCTCATCGTCAAAGGCTACTCCCAATGAAGCCGAGTACAGGTATCTGCCATCCTTACAATCTCCATTCTGTGCAACGTCCTC
Source organism: Spongiibacteraceae bacterium (assembly GCA_002710725.1). GTDB lineage: Bacteria > Pseudomonadota > Gammaproteobacteria > Pseudomonadales > Spongiibacteraceae > Litorivivens. Next base: position 2,697 of record PAKT01000050.1, on the reverse strand, counting down.
AAGGTTGCCAACAACTTCAGCTTTTGTTTTGTGGTCTGTTGCTTTGGTTTCTTTCTTGTCATCCATCATTATTCCTCAGCTTAATCCAAGTTTTTCACCAATAGCGGCCAAAGGTTCATGGCCGTCATCCCAGTCGAATCCAACTAAACTTTTAGGTGCTTCTTCTAAAGTCTGCCTCCTGACTACTCTTTCTAGATCCCCCAACGCCTGCCGGAGCTTCTTAATATCTCCCTGTTTTCTGGCTGCATCCGCCAAATCATGGAAACGGTCAATAGCCCCCCAGTTTGTTATTGTTACCTCTTCTGTCACTATTGAATTGATTCTCTTCAGGGATTCAAAGATTATGGAATCAGCTTCAGGTGAACACCTGTTCAGGCTTAATTCGCTTAATTCGCTTTTTTCGCACTCAGTGGCATTTTTGTCCTCACTGGCGTCTTCCTTGGACATTTCTAAGTAACTCATTGTCATTAAACAGGTTACCTCAAAAAAACCAAATGTGAATGAAAATGTCCGTAGGTGCGAAAAAAGCGAATTAAGCGAATTAAGCCTGAACAGGTGTCCACCTCTCGGTTGGTCTGCCGTTGGTTTCGTGTACCTGCTTCTTGATCAGGTGCTTGTCGTGAAGCGTGCTTAATGCCACTGTGATGGAGCTGGTGTCTTGGTGCCTGCCAAACAGGTTGCTGATCTCGGTTCGGGTTAATCCGTTCTTTTTTCCTTTAAGGGCCATCATTATCGCGTCTGCAACTGGATCTCCCAGGACTCCTCCGAAGATGTGTTCAACGGACTTTTCTACAAAATCCCATACTGATAGAGCTGCCTGAAGGTGTTCCTTTCGTATCACTCTGGACTTATCTAGCAGTGCGTACATGCAGGCGATTCGCATTACCTGGGCCTCTGCGCGTGAAACCATTGCGCCCAATAGTCCTGGTTTTCCAGCCGAAAGCTTTTCGTAGACTTTCGCCCATACTTTTCGGGCTTCATCGTCTCTATCAATTTGCCCAACATTTCGAGCAAAGTTTGCTGCTTCAGAAAGACGCCGGATAAACGGATCGAGGTCCACATCTTGAATTCTCCCGCCTTCTGGTAGAGCCTTCGACCGCTTGACGCACAACCAGAGGAATCGGTTTCCGAATCCGTTAGCCGCTTCTGTTGCCGTCAGATTTCTACGCAGTTCCTCAGACGTGACGTGCCCCACAATGCTGATGTGTGCCCCGGTCGCGGTCGCTGGGGATGTTTTGGTTAAAGTTCGTAGTGACCCGGTTTCCCACGCCTGCCTTAAGATCGCTGAGAGAGTGTTTCCCTCCCGCCCAATTCGGCGTAGCACTGATGCGAATTCAGATTCTAGAATGAGGAGTCGTTTGTCGGTTTCTCCAGAATCCACTTCAATGTCGAGGTAGTGGGTGACTCGCCGGTCCTTGCCAGTACCTTCTTTAACGGGTTCCTTTTTTGAAATGGGGTCACGTACAGCCCAGATCAGTCCCTCGCCGCTGGATAACCCACTAAGTATTCGATTTCCTGACCAGTTCTCGTCAACGCTCTGAAAGATATTCCAGACGTGCCCCCAGCTCGCTCCTTTGCGTCCTTTGCTCGTAGCCCCCACGATGACGACGAACAAATTCATGTAGTGATGATCGGCTTCGGCCCGAAAGAATGGGTTCCGGTGAATGAGATTTCCAAACGCGACCATCATCTGGATCAGGATTGCCGCTGGGTCGGCTTCGCTATGCGGCTCAATGGCTCGTACAATCTCGCCAAGTAGCCCGTGATAGGCCATTTCGTTTATGGGTTCCGGCCAGGGGTGGGTGGCTGCGTCTTCTAAAGATGGTTTTTTGGGGGAACCGTTACTGCTTACCGGGTAATGCGGCCCGTCCCATCCATCTTCCCTCGCCCAGTGGATGAGTGAGCCTAATGCCTGACCGCCGCCACGGTGAAATGTCGTCCATTTATATTCGCATGCACCTCTCTGGTACTGCTCTTTACAGCACCTCTCGGACCAGCGGTCCCATACATCGAGCAATGAATCATCAACGTCGTGCAGGACCATTCCGACTGAAAGCCAATCGTAGTATCCGTTAGCCTTCGGTGAGCCGAGTGCTTCGAGTGCTTCGGTGGCAATCTTTATGTCTCTTTCTTTTGACTCTCCGTAGTTGATGTCCGGTGGCTTTTTCTTTTCGCGTGGGACAAAGACAATTTCGTGGAACGCACGCACTTCCCTGCCCCGTTCCGTGATCTGAGATGGAGATTCCGCCCACTGATGGCCGGTGACAGTGAAATATCTTCCAGTGGCGTACATCTCGACGCCCCGTTCGTGATCCGCCTTCTTCCCCGGTGGAAGCTGGCCTTTGCAGATCAGCTTCACTCCGCGACCGGATGGGGACATTTCACAGTAGCTGTCGAGCAGTTGAAGCCCATTGTTTGCGATCCCGGTTACGTTCTGATCGTTATCAAGGCAGTCATCGAAATCGACGCCGACATAAACTGCTTCCCCAGGTGCGTTCAGAACAAATCCGATGCCGTCGAACTCCCCTCTAGTTACTTGCTCCAAGGCTTCCTCAAACGAACACCACGTTGCGGGATCGTCAGACTTGGCGAAGCCTCGTCCATCTGCTCGTTGCGGTGGCTTGTCCCATTTCGTTCCTCGACGCCGCCATGACCAGCAAATCCAACGGTCGAGGGCTTTCAGTTCGCCAGGGATAT
>PAKT01000049.1 GCA_002710725.1 Spongiibacteraceae bacterium | reverse complement strand
GCACAATCAGCGAGTCGGCCGGCTGTGCCAGCCACAGCAGCGTCGGCACACCGATCAGCCCGAGCAGCAGGCCGCCAAATACCAGGCTGGTGCCGACAAAACTGCTGCCGGTCTGCCAGTGGTCCCAGAAGGGGCGCGCCGGGATTCGGTAGCAGCGGTACATGTAGTAGAGCCCCACCGCACCGCAGGGGATCGCCAGCCAGCCAAATACATTGGCGAGCGTCGGATAGCGCCCCCAATCACCCAGCAGCGACTGGAAGACGCTGTTTTCAGGCAACACCGCCAGCAGATGCAGACCGCCAAACACCATAAACAAAAGAATACCCAGCCCCTCACGGCAGACCGGCGAGTGACGCAGGTTGTTAAAGCCCCGGTAAAAACGCAGCGGCTTACCCAGATGCGTGGCCGACATCAACATGCCGAGCCCGGCAAAAGCAACCGCCAGCGCCACCAGCGGCACGTACATCACGGATTCGCGCAAGGCCTGTAATGATCCGATGCCGACCTGAGCTCCCAGAAACAGACTGAAAAACAACCCCAAGGCCGCCTGGGCTGAGAGCGTAAACATCACCAGCGGGTTTTCCCTTGAACTCAAGCGCTTGAGATTCCAGTGACGCTCGACACCTTTTTTCTGATCGACCACCGGCCGGTACTGACCGTCGTCGTCCTTGTGATACTTCACCGGCATGCCGTCCGGACGAGTCACCTCATCCGGCATATGCTTGACCTGCTGGAAGCGGATATTCGGCTGAGTGATCTCAGGGTCGGGGAAACCGGGGATGGACACCTTGCCCTGCTCGCGGTTCTCAGGCAGATCTTCAACCACCCCAAAGTTCAGGGCGTTGCCCAGACAAGCGGAAACGCAGGCCGGTTTCAGATTCACTTCGAGCCGGTCCACGCACATATTGCACTTGGACACCTGGCCCTTGATCGGGTCGAGCTGCGGCGCGTTGTAGGGGCACACCCAGGTGCAGTAGCCACAGCCAAAGCAGGTTTCCGGGTCCTGCAGCACCGCCCCGTACTCCGCGTGCTTGGTATAGGCCCGGGTCGGGCAGCCCTTCAGGCATACCGGGTTGTCGCAGTGGTTGCAGGCCATGGAGATATTCATCCGGCGAAAGTCCGGATAGGTTCCGCCCTCCACGTAACCGACACTGCGAAAACTGATATGGGCCGGGTTGTCATTTTTCTCGGAACAGGCCGCTTCACAGGCGTGACAGCCGATGCAGTTGTCCGCGGTAAAATGAAAGGCGTGCTGCTTGTTGCGATTGGGATTGCTACCCACACCGGGCTCATCGTTGATAAACATTTCCCGGCCGGGCTCAGCCGCCCCGCCGGAGCGCGCAATCAGGTCGATCGGCGCTTCGTAGTAATTAACCTCGGGCCCCTTCGGTTCTTTCAGAAAGGCGTATCCGGGTTCGTCGTCTCGTACTTGCCACATAAGTTTAACCTTCGGTTTGCGAAATGCTGAACGGGCGACGGGAGACGCGGGAAGAAACACTCACCCCTCCGCTCAACCAGTTCGCGTTCAACTTCAAATCTCTCAATCAGCGCACAACTACCGGAAGACGCTTTTGCGTCTCCCGTCTCCCGTCAAGCGTTCATCCACTAAAACGCCCTGCGCTCAACGTTCAAACGCGCCGCCTCTTTCTGATCTACCTGTTCGAGACGCACCGCGCACTGCTTGAAGGCCGGCTGCCGTGAATAAGGGTCAAGCAGGCCGAGCGACAGGCGGTTTACACAGTCGTGGTAGTGCATGGGAATAAACACCATATTGCGCGGGACCCGCTGGGTGAGCTGCACCATGACGACCGCATCACCGCGCCGCGAAACCAGCCGTACGTAACTCATGTGCTGCACCCCAAGTTCACGCGCCGCGTCGGGGTTCATCTCCATATAGGGTGTGGGGCTGAACTTGTTCAGGTTGCCGATCTTGCCGGTCTTGGTGCGGGTGTGAAAATGCTCTACCACGCGGCCGCTGTTCAACCAGAACGGATACTGATTGTCAGGTACTTCATTGTTCTCGATATAGTCCATCGCCAGCAGGTTTGCCTTGCCACTCGGGGTCTGGAATTTGCCGTCGCTGTACAGTCGCGGATTACCGGTTGCCTCACCCTCGCGCATGGGCCACTGAATACCGCGTTGGGCTTCAATGGCATCGTGGCTCATGCCGGAAATATCCAGGGTTCGGCCCTCGCCTTTCGAAAGCTGCTTCATCTCATCAAAGATTTCCGAGGTAGATTCGGGAAAACGAATTTTTCGACCCTGCTCAAAGCGTTTGGCCAGTTCGTTAAATACCCAGAAATCCGGCTTGGCTTGGCCCGGCGGCTCGACGAATTTTCGCACCAGGTTTACCCGGCGTTCGGTGTTGGTCTGCACGCCCTCTTTCTCACCCCATACCGCACCGGGCAAATAGACATGCGCATAGTTGGCGGTTTCGCAATCGGCATAGCCGTCCTGCACCACCATAAATTCCAGTTTCTCCAGCGCTTTTTTGATACGTGGCTGATTGGGCATGGAAGTCAGGGGATTGGTCGCCACAATCCACAGCGCCTTGATCTCACCGGATTCAATGGCCGGAAAAATATCGGTCTGCTGCAGGCCACGCTTCTTGGGGAAAAACTCCGGATCGACGCCCCAGAATGCGCCGACCTCATTGCGGTGCTCTTCTTTTTCCAGCATGCGGTAGCCGGGCAAGCCGGAACAGGAGGACCACTCCCGGGTGCCCATGGCATTGCACTGACCGGTAATGGAGAGCGAGGTGCCGCCGGGAATACCGATATTGCCGGTAATCAGGTTCAGATTATTGATACCGCAGACGCCATCGCTGCCGTGGGTACTCTGATTGATACCCATGGTCCAGATACTCATGGCAGAAGGAGCTTTGGCGTACAGCCGGGCGACATGGCGAATGGTATCGGCATCGATTCCGCAGATTCGCGAGGCCGATTCCGGGTCGTATTTTTCCACCGTGGCTTTCAGTTCCTCAAAGCCGTTGCAGTGGGCGTTAATATAGTCCTGCTTCTGCAGCCCTTCCTTCAGGATCACATGAGCCATGGCGTTCAGCAGCACCAGATCGGTTCCCGGCGTTATAGGCAGATGGATGTCGGCAAACTGGGCCATCATGGTTACCCGGGGGTCCACCACAATCAGCGGGAACTTGCGCTTTTCCAGCGCCTCTTTCAAACGCCAGTAAATAATCGGATGCTGCTCCGGCAGGTTCGAGCCAAAGGCCATCAGACAGTGGGTTTCTTCAAAATCCTCGTAGCAACCGGGCGGGCCGTCAGACCCGAAGGAGCGCTTGTAGCCGGACACGGCCGACGCCATGCACAGCGTCGTATTACCATCGTAGTTGTTGGTGCCCAGCACCCCGCGCACCAGTTTGCCGAGGGTGTAGAACTCTTCGGTTAGCAGCTGGCCGGTGGAGACGACGGCAACGCTGTCACGGCCGTATTTTTCCTGAATGCGCTTGAACTCGCTGGCGGTGTGATCCAGGGCTTCATCCCAACTGGCAGCCTGGTAGGGTAGATAAATTTTGTCGCGCATCAGCGGCTCGGTGCCGCGACCGGCGGTGGTCACCAGCTCGTGCTCGAAAATACCCTTGATGCACAGCTTGCCCTGATTGACCGGAGCGCTGCCTTTGCCCCGGCTGGCGACGGGTTTGCCGTCCGCATTCAGTCCGACTTCAATCGAGCAGCCGGTGGAGCAGTAACCACACACAGCGTACTTCCAGTCCACCACTTTCTTGTCGGCGATTTTGATCGGTTTGCGGTCTTTGCGCCCGAACAGCATGAAATGTCTCCCAATAATGCGTGAGCACCACCTTGGTGCGGGCAAAATCGGGCTTTACTGAAAGATGTGCACCAAAACAGGGTTGCAGCAAGAAAAGCCCGCTTGCCCGAGAAGACAATTCAATATCCATGCCAAACGAGCCTGACTGGCTCAGGTGATTTTTTATTCTTATTATTCAATCGCTTGCTGAGCCGCCCTGTAATGGCGCAAACCCCAGAAAATGGCCAGCGCAGCGGCCGGATAGACAATGGCCGCCACCGAGGCCAGGGACAGATTCAAGGCGCCATCGCTGCGGTAGACGAAGTCAGTAAAAAAGGCGACAAAGCTTCCCCCCAGGGCCAGACCAAACAGATTGGTGGAGAACAGCATCAGGGCCGAGACCTGGGCGCGCATTTGATTCGGCGTAATCAGCTGCAGGGCCGCAATGCCCACCCCGAAATGGGTGTACTGCAGGTAGGTCACCAGCGCATAGAGAGCCAGGGCTAAGCCGGCCCCCGGCATCAGCGCCGCAAGCGTCGCCGGCAACGCCAATATCGCGGCCACCAGACCGATAAGCCGCATATTGGCATCTTCATAACCGCGACGCTGCAGCAATTCGGCAAAGACGGCACCGGAAAAGGTCCCGGCAGTGCCTCCGATAATAAAGATGCCACCGAGCCAGGCGCCGCCGCTGGTCTTGTCCATCCCGTAGGTTCGCAGTAAAAATTCCGGCAGCCAGGTGAGCATCCCGTAGCCAATCACCGCCATCATCGACATTCCCATAATCAGTGAGGTATAGGCCTGCCAATGGTTTCGCAGATGCTGGCCGACATCAGCCAAATCCACGCCCTCTTCCTTGTCGAGCGCCGTTTTCTGCCTCACCGGCTCGCGCACCAGTAAAAACAGGGCTGCAACCAGCACGCCCGGCAGACCTACGGTAATAAACGTCAGCTGCCAGGCCTTGAACTCCCAGCCCAGAGCAGGCACCTGCCAGCCGCCCATGGCGTCGAATTTTTCATACAACCAACCGCCAATCATGTAGGAGGTACCGCTGCCCACCGTTATCCCGGCGGTATAAATTGCCGTGGCAAAACGCAGCCGCTTGGGCTCGAAGTAGTCACTCATCAGCGAATAGGCTGGCGGTGACAGTGCCGCCTCACCCACGCCGACACCGATGCGGGTCGCAAACAGGGAACCGAAGTGTTTGGCAAAGCCGCACAGGCAAGTCATCAGACTCCACAGGAAAATACCGCTGGTAATAATCCACTTGCGGGAAAAACGGTCCGCCAGCCAGCCAATGGGTAGCCCGAGGAAAATATAAAACAGCGTAAACGCCCAGCCGTGCAGAATACTGAACTGAAAATCACTCAGCTCGAATTCAGCCCGTATCGGCCCGACCAGCAAAGCGAGGATATTGCGATCGATAAAGGACAGGATGTAAGCCAGCACCAACATGACGAGAACATAGTTGGCGGCAGCGGGGCGAGGATAACTGGAATTCACGATTCACCTGATTATTTTTGTCATCAGGGACATTTAACCAAAAAAAAGGCCTCCGCGTGGGAGGCCTTTTAAACGAACGCTTGGTTTACTCGGAAACTTCAGCCTTCAGTACAGCAACAACCCGACGGTTCTCACGACGCCCTTCACGGGTATCGTTAGACGCGATCGGACGCTCTTCACCGTAACCGATAGCGGTCAGGCGCGAAGCATTGATGCCGTAGCGAGTTACCAGTGCGGCCTTAACTGCATCAGCGCGACGCTGAGACAGAGTCTTGTTGTAAGCGTCTGCACCGGAGCTGTCAGAGTGACCTTCGATCACTGCGCTGACACCGCCAAACTTCTTCAGGAACTCGGCAACCTTCGCAATTTCCGGCAGGTACTGCGCGGGAATTTCCGCTGAGTTGGACGCAAAGTTCACTTCCATACGGACCTGCTCGGTGCGGGTCAGTACGAATTTACAACCGGTTTCATCAACCTGACGACCTGCTGGAGTCTGCGGACACTTGTCTTTGTAGTCAGCTACGCCGTCGCCGTCGGTATCCAGCGGACAACCGGCAGCATTCACAACAACACCCACTGGCGTATTGGCACAGCGATCCGTGGTATCACCCACGCCGTCGCCGTCAGTATCTTTTTCCATCGGCTTCATTGGCGTGCGCTTGGGCTCGGGCTTAGACTTCGACTCGCCGAAGGCGTAGGCCACACCCAGACTGATCAGACCGTCGGTCTGTTCAACATCCAGCCCATTGATCACACGGGCATCGAAGCGCGCAGACCAGTTCTGATCGAACAGGTAGCGAACCCCGCCGCCGATGTTGGCTTGGGTTTCAGTGCTGTTGGCTGCGCCGTCAAAATTGAACTCGGCATGACCAAGGCCGATCGCCGCGTAAGGCTTCCAGCGCTCGCCACCGAAATAGCGCAGCAGATCCAGGCTGCCCTGATGCAGATCAGCATCAATATTGCTGCTGTATTTGTGATCCGGTGCGGAATTCATGTAGCGGAACTCAACACCCCAGTCTTCAGACAGCTCCCGTTCGATACCCAGAATGCCGGTAGTGGCATCATCCAGGTCGCGGTCGGAACCGAAAGTCTGCTGACCGACGGACAGGCTGGCCCGCCATGGACCTTCCGCTGCGGCCGTGGTCGAAAGACCCGCTGCCGCGGCTGCCAGAATCGATACGGCAATAGTTTTGTTCATTATTAACTCCCCTTGCGTGAACGCCTTACTTTGATCCAAAAACTGGATTGTTATAACTGAGACCTGAGTTTTCACTCTGGATGTGGCGAGCTTCCCCCACGTTCAGTCGTTATTTTCATCAACGCCCATACGTATAACGCAAAAAAACCACTAAAGCCAGTCTAATTAATGGCTTAAGTGAATAAATTGACAAGTTGTCTACCGCACTACCAACCCATCACCGATTTCACAAAGGGTTTGGTCAGAGCACGCTGATGACGCAGGGATTCCCGGTCAAGCTGCTCCAGAATCTCGAACAGAGCCGCAAGATTTCTCGCCGCCCGATGATAGAGGTAATCCGCCACCTCGGCGGTTAATTCCATCCCCAGCCCCTCGGCCCTGAAGATCAGCGCCCGCAAGCGCTCCTCATCACTCAGCGCATGCAGTTGGTAGACGCTGAAACTGGCCAACCGCGATCGAAGGTCCGGCAATCCGCAGTCCAGACTGCCGGCAGGCCGCAAGGACGAAAGCAGCAAAGCCGTGCCGCTCAATATTGCGCGGTTATAAAGATGAAACAGAGCCTCTTCCCAGTCGGCCCGCCCCATAGCGAGGTCCACATCATCCAAGCATAAAAGATCAAGACTTTCCGCTCCGGCCAGAACGTCGGCCGGCGAATAAGCGCCCATTTCCTTCAAGGGCAGATAGGATGCAACGCGACCGGCTGCCGCCGCCGCCTGACAGCTGGCCTGCAGCAAATGACTGCGGCCACTCTCAGCGCCGCCATGCACCATAACCCACTGTTCCCCCTCGCCACGGGCCTGCAAGCCCAGTTGATTCACCAGTAAACGGTTGGAGCCGATGACGTAGAAGTTGTCAAAGGTCAGGAATTTGTCGGGGCCCAGCCCCAGTGCCAGCTGCTCACTCATTTGGTGTATTGTCTCGCGGGGCCTCCGGCGGCAACTGCTCCGGCACTTGGCGGCCCGCCGAGTAAAAATCGCTACCGAGGTAACTGGTGTGCACGTGCCGCAGCATCACCATGACCACGGCCGCGGTCGGCAAAGCCAGCAGTATTCCGACAAAACCAAACAGCTGCCCGCCCGCCAGCAGGGCGAATATCACCGCTACCGGGTGCAGACCAATGCGATCACCGACCAGCAAGGGCGTCAACACCATGCCTTCAAGCATCTGCCCGATGCCAAATACCACGCCTACCTGCAACAGCACCCAGATATCGTGAAACTGAAACCAGGCCGCAATCACCGCAGCAACGATACCCACGACAAACCCCATGTAGGGGACGATACTCGCCAGCCCGGCAAGCAAACCCAATACCAGGGCCAACTCAAGCCCAACCAGCCACAAGCCCAGGGTGTAAATAACTGCCAGTGCCGTCATCACCAGTAACTGGCCGCGGATGAACGCGCCGAGAATCTCGTCGCATTCGCGTGCGATAATCGCTGCTCGACCTTCGATCCGGCGCGGCAGCAAATCGCGGATTTTCGCGATCAGAATGTCCCAATCCCGTAACAGATAAAACGTCACCACAGGAATCAATACCAGCATGCTCAACCAGCCGACGATGGCCAGGCTGGAGCCGAAAATCCGAGACCACAACCGCAGAATGACATCCCCCGCAGTACCGATATTCTGGCCCAAAGCCTGCCCCGCCTGGGACAGTGAGGCGCCATCACCGAACCTGGCCTTCAGCTCGGGCAGGACGTTGACCTGCAACCACTGCACCAGCGAGTGCAGGCGTACGTTCAGCAGCTGAAACTGATCAATCAGGAGCGGGAGAGCAATTAACAGCCCAATCAACCCCATCAGGCTCAAACCCAGAAAAACCAAGCACACCGCCGAGGTACGACCAAGTTTGCGGGCTTCCAGCCGATCAACCAGCGGGTCGCCCAGATAGGCGAGCAAGGCTCCCACCAGAAAGGGCGCCAGAATCGGTTTCAGCAGGTGGATTAGCAGCGCCAGCGCAAACAGGCCCGCCGCCAGCAACAAAAGACGCGTGTTAGGCGCTTCGTTCAGCGGATTCATGGCAGGTTTTGCCAGCGGTAATAGCTGTGTATCTGTTCGAGCGGCAGCTGCGAATCCGAGAATGCCAGGCCGGGGTTTTCATCTTCCAGCAGTTTTTTATCCAGCTGGAAAAACTGACGCGCTTTATCGATGCTGCCCTGCAGATGAAGCTGCACAATCAGTTGCGATCCATCCACCCAGACCGGATTGGCGTGTTCGATAACCGCAACGCCTTCAAGATAGGTCAGCAGGCGAGCATAATCGCGGAAATCATTTACGCCGCTGACCACAATATTGGCATTCAGTGAGTCCCCCTCCGAGCGCAGCACCGCATAGCGCGCGCCCAGCTCGTCGGCAATTGTATTGACGGTCGGCGTCAGGATCTCCGCAACCATCGGCGCCTGATGGTCAACAAAAGCCTCGTCGTCCGCACTGAGATACACAAAATTGCCCAGCCAGCGAGTCGACAGGCGTGTGATACGCCCGGTAAGCACATGGGAGGTGCGATAACGCTCGGCCGCGCGACGCACCGCATCCAGCTGCATAGACCAGACCTGATCGATATTCAGCTGAATCCGATCGTCGATATCGAGCACCGGAAATGCCAGCGGCAGGCCGCGCGCCGCCGCCGCTTCGCGCAGTGCCGCCACGACATCAGGATGGGTTTCCTCGCTGACAAACTGCCGACCACTGACATCGTCCACCACCAGCCAGACCAGTGTTTGCGGACGGTTTTTATCCCACACCGGCAGGCCGGATTGCAGCAACAGCCGATTCACTTCAGGCTCGCTGAAACTCAGCGCCACCCGCAACTGTTCCTCGCCATCCACAAACTCCCGGTCATAGCGGTACTGCAGCAACAGGCTACGCGCCTGCCGCAGCGCCTGACGGACGGAGTCGAACTGCCCTATATCGGCCCGACCACTGACCCGCACCAACACGGTATTCAGGCCTTCGACCACCGCACCGGACAGCTCTGCCTCACCGCGCTGGGTAACCGGTACCCGCACGTCGTACAACGACTTCATCACTTCCGCGTACAGCCCCGAACACATCAGGCCAAACGCCAGAAGCACCAGCATTCTTTTCATCATCTTCCCGCAGACCCGCAAGATAGCAGCGTGGCATTGTAGCAAGGCCAGCCCGACGAATCAGCCGGAGAATATTCAGGCTCGCTCAAGCCAATTTACTGCTGAATTTGGCGTTTATTCACGCTAGAATAGCCGCCCTCGAATTAAGGTGCCCCAACATGACCGAATCCTCCCGCCCCCTCAGCTATAAAGATGCCGGTGTCGATATCGACGCGGGAGATGCGCTGGTTGAGCGAATCAAGCATGTCGCCAAGAAAACCCGCCGCTCGGAAGTGATGTCCGGCCTCGGTGGCTTCGGCGCACTGTGTCAGATTCCCAGCGGTTACAGGGAACCGGTTCTGGTGTCGGGCACTGACGGTGTCGGTACCAAGCTGCGTCTGGCCATGGATCTCGGCATTCACAACACCATCGGCATCGACCTGGTGGCCATGTGCGCCAACGACCTGCTGGTGACCGGCGCCGAACCCCTGTTTTTCCTCGATTATTACGCCACCGGCGCGCTCAACGTTGATGTCGCTGCGCAAGTGGTCGAGGGCATCGGCGCAGGCTGCGAACTTTCCGGCTGCGCCCTGGTTGGCGGCGAAACCGCCGAAATGCCCGGCATGTACGAGGGCGAGGACTACGACCTGGCCGGCTTCTGTGTCGGTGTGGTGGAGAAATCCAAGATCATCGACGGCTTCACCGTGAAAGTGGGTGACCAGCTGATTGGCATCAGTTCCTCGGGGCCCCACTCCAATGGCTATTCGCTGATCCGCAAGATCATTGAGGTCTCTGGCGCCGACCTGTCTCAGCCTTTTGGTGACAGCACCCTCGGCGAGACCCTGCTGACCCCCACTCGCATCTACGCCAAGCAGGTGCTGCGCCTGATCAAGGAATACCCAATCAAGGCGATGGCCCATATCACCGGTGGCGGCCTGCTGGAAAACGTGCCCCGGGTGCTGCCCAAGGGTACCCGCGCCACGATCGACCTGAACAGCTGGCAGCGCCCGGAAATCTTTGACTGGCTGCAACAGCAGGGCAATGTCGAAACCCGCGAAATGTACCGCACCTTCAACTGCGGTATCGGCTTTGTACTGTGCGTCGATGCCTCGCAGACCGAATCCGTGATGGATATGCTCAAGCAGCAGGGCGAAACCGCCGCCCTGATCGGTGAAATCCAGTCCTGCCCCGAGGACGGCGAGCGCGTCGTATTGCAGGGGCTGTAAATGCCCTGCAATACCGTCATCCTGATCTCTGGCAGCGGGTCCAATCTGCAGGCTTTTATCGACAGCGCCCAAAGCGGCAGACTCGATGCGACGATCAGCGCCGTTATCAGCAACCGGCCGGCTGCCCAAGGTTTGGAGCGCGCGCGTGACGCCGGTATTTCGACTGCTGCCGTAGACCATACCGCCTATAGCAATCGGGACGATTTTGACGCGGCTTTACGCGAAGTTATCGACGGCTATCAACCCGACCTGGTGATCCTCGCCGGCTTTATGCGCATCCTTGGCGCGGACTTTGTGCGCCACTACCGCGGCCGCATGCTCAATATCCATCCCTCGCTACTGCCCAAATATCCCGGCCTGCACACCCACCAGCGGGCAATCGATGCCGGCGATACGGAAGCGGGAGCGACTGTACATTTTGTGACCGAAGAACTTGACGGCGGACCACCGGTAATCCACGCTCGCGTGCCTATAGAGGCGGGAGATGGGGCGGAACTTCTCGCCGCTCGCGTACTCGAACAGGAACACCGCATTTACCCGCTGGCGGCCCAGTGGTACGCGCAGGGTCGACTGATTCTTAACGGCAACCGAGCAGAACTTGATGGCGAAGCACTCCCGGCTACAGGCTTTCCTTTTAACGGCACTTCTGACTAGCGTCTTCCCGGCGCAGGCGCTTCTCGGCGAACCCACTCCACTACTCACCCCCTACAGCGCCACCTATCATCTGGTGAAAGGCGGGCTGGCGGCCGAAGTTGAACGCCACCTGGAGCGCAGCAGCGAGTCGCGCTGGCAGCTTCACGATTCGGCGCGCGTTCTCTTCTTCAGTCTGGAAGAGACCGCTGTGGTCGATTTTGACGGGAAAAACATAAAACCTGTCAAATACCGCTATCGTCAGAATCCCGGCACGAGCAAAGACCAGACTATCCGCTACAACTGGAAGAAAAAGCAGGCTACTTTTGATCTGGACGATGGCCAGCGCCGGGCCGAACTTGAGCCAGACACCTTTGACAAACTCAGCTACCAACTGCAGCTGCGGCTCGATCTGCTGGCCGGCCGTCTGCAGCAGCCGCGAACCTACAAGCTGGTGGATCGCGGGCGCCACAAGCAGTACCGCGTCGAAAAAGTGGGGGAAGAGATTTTGACCCTTGGCCGGCGCCAGATGCAGACCGTTAAACTGCGTCAGACAAGCGCCGGCAAAGACCGGGAGACCTTTATCTGGGTCGCCCCGGATCTGGAGTACCTGATCATCAAAATGGAGCAGGACGACGGCGATGAGCGCATTGAAATGCAGCTCAAACCCGACTCCCTGAAAATCGGCGCCTGATCAGAATGGCGCCTTTGCCCCTTCTCCCTCCGGGAGAAGGCTGGGATGAGGGGCGGCGTATTGTCTTAACTAAACTCCGACTCTGATCAGGTCTTTGGCAAGGTAACCCCGCGCTGCCCCTGATACTTGCCGCCGCGATCCTTGTAACTCACTTCACAGACTTCATCCGACTCAAAAAACAGCATCTGCGCCACGCCTTCGTTGGCGTAGATTTTTGCGGGCAGCGTGGTGGTATTGGAGAATTCCAGCGTGACGTGACCTTCCCACTCCGGTTCCAGCGGCGTGACATTGACGATAATGCCGCAGCGCGCGTAAGTAGACTTGCCCAGGCACACCGTCAGCACATTGCGCGGAATGCGAAAGTACTCCACCGTCCGCGCCAAGGCAAACGAGTTAGGCGGGATAACACAGTACTCGCCGCGCACATCGACAAAGCTGTTTTCATCGAAATTTTTGGGGTCAACCGTCGCCGAGTGGATATTGGTAAAGACCTTGAACTCATCCGAGCAGCGCACATCGTAGCCGTAGCTTGAGGTGCCGTAAGAGATAATCTTGCCGCCGTTATTTTCTCTTACCTGACCGGCCTCAAAGGGCTCAATCATGCCCTCGTTTTCAGCCATCCGGCGAATCCACTTGTCGGCTTTTATACTCATTGTCAAACTTCCTCAGATAATCGCTGCGGGCGTCAGACGTCAAGCGTCAGACATCCGACCCGGTTTTAATCGTTCTTGATCACAATATTCGGAAAGGCCTTGTTGGCGCCACTGGCCTGACGCCGTGCCAGTTCCGCCCCCAGCCGAATGGCGACGTCGCGATAGACCATCGCCGTCTCCGACTCCGGCGCCTCGGCGACAACGGGCAGGCCCTTGTCGGCCTGCTCGCGTATTTTCAGGGTCAGCGGCAGAGCGCCCAGCATCGGCACCTTGTAGTCAGCCGCGATAGTGTCGCCGCCCTTTTCGCCAAAGATATGCTCAACGTGACCGCAGTTCGTGCAAACATGCACCGACATATTTTCAACGATACCCAGCACCGGCACGTCCACTTTCTGGAACATCTCGATCCCCTTGCGGGCATCCAGCAAAGCAATATCCTGTGGCGTGGTTACAATCACAGCGCCCGTCACCGGTACCTTCTGCGACAGAGTGAGCTGAATATCCCCGGTCCCCGGCGGCATATCAATTACCAGATAATCCAGCTCATCCCAATAGGTCTGGTACAAAAGCTGCTGCAAGGCACCGCTGGCCATGGGGCCACGCCACACCATCGGCGTTTTCTCGGTGACCAGATAACCCATCGACATGGATTGGAGGCCGTGAGCCACAATCGGCTTTAAATAGTTGGTGCCGTGCTGCTCGGGGCGCTGCCCCTCCTTTACACCCAGCATCAACTGCTGGCTGGGGCCATAGATATCCGCATCCAGAATGCCGACTTTGGCGCCCTCGGCCGCCAGCGCCAGCGCCAGATTGACCGAGGTGGTGGATTTGCCCACCCCGCCCTTGCCTGACGCCACGGCAATAATATTCTTCACCCGCTCCAGATTCTGGGTTTCGCCCACGGCAGCAGTCGCCTGAATTGCGGTTTTCACGGTAAGTTTGCACTTATTTACCCCAGAGGCCGCCTGCAGGCACTCGGTGAGCGCTATCTCGATAGCTTCCATCCGCGAGCGGGCCGGAAAATGCAGGGCGATCACCGCCTCGGCGCGACTGGCAGACAGACTCAAGGCTTCTACCGCCCCCACCAGACTCAGCGGCAGATTGATACCAGGCAGATGGCAGGCGAGCAGCTGCTCGCGCGTACTTTGTTCAATATCAGGCATGGTTGCGTGTCAGGGTGTCAAAATTGGAGGGAGAGTATACGCCCTCACGCCAGCCCCCTCAACGCACACCAGATGCAGTGACGCCGCAAAAAGGCTATAGTACGCCGCCCCGAAAACCGCGAACCGACCACCTCAGGAAACACATGTCGAAACGTCAGATACTGGTCACCAGCGCACTGCCCTACGCCAATGGCCCGCTCCACCTGGGCCACTTGCTGGAAACCATCCAGACCGATATCTGGGTGCGCTTCCAGAAATTGCGCGGCCACGACTGCACCTACCTGTGCGCCGACGACGCCCACGGCACGGCCATCATGCTGACAGCCGAGAAACTGGGCATTACGCCCGAAGAGCAGATCAAGCGCGTTCAGGCAGATCACCAGCGGGATTTTGACGGTTTTCTGATCAATTTCGACAACTACTACACCACCCACTCCCCTGAGTGCGAGCACTACGCCCAGGAAATCTATCAGCGCCTGGACGCCAACGGCCATATCGAAAAGCGGGAAATCACCCAGCTGTTCGACCCCGAGAAAAACCTGTTTCTGGCCGATCGCTATATCAAGGGCGCCTGTCCCAAGTGTAAAACCGACGATCAGTACGGCGACAACTGTGAGGCCTGCGGCGCCACCTACACCCCGGCCGACCTGATCAACCCGCGCTCGGTGATTTCCGGTGCCACGCCGATTGAAAAAGCCTCAACCCACTATTTCTTCAAACTGGGCGAGTTCACGGACTTTCTGAAACAGTGGACCCGCTCCGACAGCCTCCAGCCACAAATCGCCAACAAGCTGGGCGAATGGCTCGAAGCCGGCCTGCAATCCTGGGATATCTCCCGCGACGCCCCCTACTTCGGCTTTGAGATACCCGGCGCGCCCGGCAAGTATTTTTACGTGTGGCTGGACGCCCCCATCGGCTATATGGCCAGCTGCGCCAACTGGTGCGAACAAAATAACCGCAGCTTTGACGAGTTCTGGGCAAAAGACTCCAAGGCCGAGCTTTACCACTTTATCGGCAAGGACATCATCAACTTCCACGGTCTGTTCTGGCCGGCGATGTTGGAGTCTGCCGGCTTCAGAACGCCGACCTCGGTCTATGTACACGGCTTTCTGACGGTAAACGGCAAAAAGATGTCGAAGAGTCGCGGCACCTTTATCAAGGCCGCCACCTACCTCAAGCACTTTCAGCCGGAATACCTGCGCTACTACTTTGCCGCCAAACTGTCCGGCGGCGTGGACGATATCGATCTGAGCCTGGAAGACTTTACCCAGCGGGTAAACGCCGATCTGGTGGGCAAACTGGTCAATATCGCCAGCCGCAGCGCCAAATTTATTCACAAGGGCAACGACGGCAAACTCAGCGCCGAACTGCACAACCCCGAACTCTGGCAGCGCGTCATCGGCAAGAGTGACGAAATTGCCGGCTTTTTTGACCAGCGCGAGTACAGCCGGGCCGTGCGCGAGATCATGGCGCTGGCCGATGCCGTAAACGAGTACTTCGACGCCGAAGAGCCATGGAAAACAGCGAAAAGCGAAGACACCGCGCCGCAGGCGGTCGCCGTCAGCTCCCAGTGCGTGAACCTGTTCAGGGTTCTGATGACATACCTGAAACCGGTGGTACCGGCACTGGCCGAGCAGGCCGAAGCCTTCCTGAATTGCGAACTGCGCTGGGATGGTGAATTTGCGCCCCTGCTGGACCACAAGATCGAAAAATTCAAGGCGATGATGACCCGGGTCGACAGCGACACTGTCGACAAAATGCTGGAAGAGAGCCGCGAGGAAGTCGCCGCCGCCCAGCAGGCCGCCCCGAAAAAAGTGGCCAAGAAAACCGGGGCAGCCAGCGCTGAAATCGAATTCGACGACTTTGCCAAGGTGGATCTGCGCATCGCCGAAATCGCCAATGCCGAGTATGTTGAAGGTGCCGATAAGCTGCTGAAACTGACCCTGAATGTGGGCGACGAGACCCGCCAGGTGTTTTCCGGCATTCGCGGCGCTTATGAGCCAGAGCAGCTGATCGGCAAGCTCACCGTGCTGGTGGCCAACCTGAAGCCCCGTAAAATGCGTTTTGGCATATCAGAGGGTATGGTGCTGGCAGCCGGGCCGGGTGGGAAGGATATATACTTGCTGGAGCCGCACGAGGGCGCCAAGCCGGGGATGCAGGTCAAGTGATTTTGCGTCGGACGTCGGACGTTAGACGCCTGACGCCACAAAACCCCACCCAAACGGCCGATTTTGCCAGTCCTTTCAAGGACTTTTAAATTGAACGCTTGTTCGAAATAAAATAGACTAACCGCCTGTTTTTTGAGCTTTGCTCACTGGAGGCACCACAGATCAAGTGGGCGGCATCACACGCAAAGCCCCTTCGGGCGAACCCCAGCCACACGCTGGCTGCGTTGCGCAGCTTGCAAGGGCACCCAGCCTTGCCAGCGCGCGGCTGGGGTCTCGCTGAGATGCTGCCCACTTGGTCTGCGGTGCCTCTACGGGTATTTACCCACCGCGCGCACAACTTACACACTCATCGTCGAGGCCCACGATGCTGGCGGACTATTCTGTTCTGTTGATCAGTGCCATTCTGGTCAACAATTTCGTACTGGTACAGTTCCTCGGACTGTGCCCCTTCATGGGCGTTTCCAACAAACTGGAAACCGCTATCGGCATGTCCAGTGCGACCACCTTTGTACTTACTCTGGCTTCCATCTGCAGCTGGCTGACTTATGAATGGCTGCTGGTGCCGCTGGGGCTGGAATACCTGCGCACCATCTCCTTTATTCTCGTTATCGCGGTCGTGGTGCAGTTCACCGAAATGGTGGTCCGCAAAACCAGCCCACTTCTTTATAAAGTGCTGGGCGTGTTCCTGCCCCTGATTACTACCAATTGCGCGGTGCTGGGTGTTGCTCTGCTCAACATCAACAAAGAACACAGCTTCGTCGAGTCTGCCCTTTACGGCTTTGGCGCTGCCGCCGGTTTTTCGCTGGTTCTCGTGCTGTTTGCCGCCATGCGCGAACGACTGGCGGTAGCTGACGTGCCCCAACCCTTTGAAGGCCCCGCCATCGGCATGGTAACGGCAGGCCTGATGTCGCTGGCCTTTATGGGCTTTGCGGGTCTGGTGTAGGAGACTGCCATGATTGAACTGCTGTCCCAACACCCCTTTATCGCCGCCTTTGGCGCCCTGGCTTTACTCGGTCTCGCCTTTGGCTCCCTGCTCGGTTTTGCTGCGGTCAAATTCAAGACCGAAGGCGACCCGATTGCCGACCAGGTCGAAGCCCTGCTGCCCCAGACCCAGTGCGGCCAGTGCGGCTACCCCGGCTGCCGCCCCTACGCCGAGGCAATTGCCCAAGGCGACGCCATAAACAAATGTCCCCCCGGCGGCGAAACAACGATCAACGCGCTGGCCGATCTGCTCGATGTGGAAGCCCTGCCGCTGGACGCCGAAGAAGAAAGCGTACCCTCAGTCGCTTATATCCGCGAAGACGAGTGCATCGGGTGCACCAAGTGCATTCAGGCCTGCCCGGTAGACGCCATTGTCGGCGCCGCCAAACACATGCATACCGTGGTCGCCAGCGAATGCACCGGCTGCGATCTCTGTGTGGAGCCCTGCCCGGTAGATTGCATCGACATGATTCCGCTGCCCACCACCGTGCAGAACTGGAGCTGGGAACTACCCCCCTCTGCCGAAGAAGCCATTACCGAAGACCTGATTGCGACTGACCGCGGCGATTCCGGTGAAGACAGCAAGGATAGAGATCAGGCCGCATGAGAAAAATCTGGGATATTCACGGCGGCGTTCACCCGCCGGAAAACAAGACACAGTCGCTGCAGCGCGGCATTGAAAACGCGGGCATTCCGCCTGTTCTGGTGCATCCGCTGTCCCAGCATATCGGCGCGCCGGCGGCGCCCATCGTCGAAGTGGGCCAGCGCGTCCTGAAAGGCCAGATGATCGCCGAAGCCAAGGGCTTTGTCAGCGTACCCGTGCACGCCGCCAGTTCCGGCACCGTCAGCGCCATTGAGCACAGAGAAATTCCGCATCCTTCGGGCCTGCTTGCGCCCTGCATCGTGATCGACACTGACGGCAAAGACGAGTGGATCGAACTCGATCCGGTAGACGACTACACCACCCTGGAAAAGGCCGACCTACTGCACCGGATTCGCGATTGTGGCATTGCCGGCATGGGCGGCGCAGGTTTTCCCTCGGCGGTAAAACTCAGCACCCGCGATGATGCGGTGATCGATACGCTGATTATCAACGGCACAGAGTGCGAGCCCTATATCACTGCCGACGATATGTTGATGCGGGAGCGCGCGGATCAGATCATAGCCGGCATTAAAATCCTTCAGTATTTGATTCAGCCCACCGAGCAAACGCTGATCGGCGTCGAAGACAACAAGCCGGAAGGCATCGCCGCACTGCGCCAAGCGGCCGAAGACAGCAATATTGAAATCGTGGTCTTCCCTACCAAATACCCTTCCGGCGGTGAAAAACAGCTGATCCAGATTCTGACCGGACGCGAAGTGCCCTCCGGCGGCCTGCCCGCCGATGTGGGCATTGTCTGCCAGAATATCGGCACCACCGTCGCCATTCATCGCGCAGTGCAGTTCGGCGAACCGCTGATTTCCCGCATCACCACGGTAACCGGAGACGCGTGCAGCGCTCCCGGTAACTTTGAAGTGCTGCTGGGCACCCCCGTGGATTACCTGCTCAAGCTCGGTGGTTTTAATCAAGCGCAGTGTCTTCGCCTGGTGATGGGCGGCCCGATGATGGGTTTCACCCTGAAAGACACCTCAGTGCCAGTGGTGAAAACCACTAACTGTCTGCTGGCGCCGACAACAGAAGAGCTGCCGCCACCGCCGCCGGCACA
Source organism: Spongiibacteraceae bacterium (assembly GCA_002710725.1). Taxonomy (GTDB): domain Bacteria; phylum Pseudomonadota; class Gammaproteobacteria; order Pseudomonadales; family Spongiibacteraceae; genus Litorivivens. The sequence goes on along the minus strand of PAKT01000049.1, from coordinate 29,471 downwards.
GGCCTGTATTCGCTGCGGCCTGTGCGCAGAGGCCTGCCCGGTTTCACTGCTGCCCCAGCAGATGTACTGGTTCGCCCGTGGCAAGGAATACGAGAAACTCGAAGACCACAACCTGTTTGATTGCATCGAATGCGGCGCCTGCTCCTACGCCTGCCCCAGCAATATTCCGCTGGTACAGTACTACCGCGCCTCCAAAGCGGAAATTCGCAAGCAGCAGCAGGAAAAGGTGAAATCCGAACACGCCAAGGCTCGTTTTGAAGCCCGGCAGCTGCGCATCGAACGTGAAGAGGCGGAGAAAGAAGCTCGCCGCAAAGCCCGCCAGGAAGCCGCCAAGAAAAAAGCCGCTGCTGGTAAGGACCCGATCAAAGCCGCACAGGAAAAAGCTGCCGCGCCTGCGGTCGACCCGGCACAAGCTGCCATCGAAAAAGCGATGGCCAAGCGCAGCGGCGCAGCGCCCGAGGAAAGCAGTGAAGAAACACTGGCGCGCCTGCAAAAAGCCGTGGAAACCGCCGAGAAACGACTTGAAAGCGCCAGCGCCAAACTCAAGGAGGCCGAGGCCGCCGATGCGCCAAACCTGGGTGCCCTGCAAACTGCCCATGAGCGCATGACCGAAAAGCTGGCCAAGGCGAAAGAAGAACTGCAACAACACCAGCAGGCCTCCTCCGGTGCTTCGGACACTGACGATCCTGCGGCCGCAGCCATTGCCCGTGCCCAGGCAGCCCGTGCCAGCAAGGAAGACAAAAGCCCGCTGGAAAAAGCCCAGGAGCAAGTGGCGTCGCTGGAAAAACGCCTCACCAAATCCGAGCAGAAACTGGCTGAAGCCAAGGAAAGCGGCTCCGACACCGCCGAGGTGCTGGAACAATCTACCGCCAAACTGCGCGAAAAACTCGATTCCGCCCGCGCCGAGCTGGCGCAGATATCCGAAAGCGAAGCACCGGTTGCCGCAGCGGCCTCCACCAACGATCCGGCCCAGCTCGCCATTGAAAAAGCCATGGCCGCGCGGGAAGCCGCCGCCAAGCTGAGCCCGGAAGACAAAGCCCGCAAGGCACTGGAGTCGCTTGAAGCACGCGTGGAAAAAACCCGCGCCAAACTGGCAGAAGCCGAAGAAAGTGGTGCCGACACCGTTGAAGTACTGCGCGATACCCTCGCCAAGCTCGAAGACAAGCTGGCCGAGGCGCGCAAGGATCCAGGAGTTGAGGGATAAAATATGGCCTTGTTAACCGTCAGCTCACCCCACGCCCACGGGCCCATGAGTACGGCCACCGTCATGCGACTGGTGCTGCTCTCAACCCTACCGGGCGTCTTCGCTCTCACTTATTTTTTCGGCTTCGGCACCCTCAGCAATATTTTGCTGGCCTCCTTGCTCGCACTGGGCATGGAAGCGCTGATACTGAAAATTCGCAAACGTCCCATCGGTTTTTACCTGAACGACTGCAGCGCACTGGTGACCGCCGTGCTGCTGGGCATTGCCCTGCCCCCGGCCTCGCCCTGGTGGATTCTGGCCGTCGGCATACTGTTTGCCATCGTCTTTGCCAAGCACCTCTACGGCGGCATGGGCTACAACCCCTTTAATCCGGCGATGGTCGGCTATGTGGTCTTGCTGATCTCCTTTCCGGTGCAAATGACCAGCTGGGTAGCACCCATCGGCACCTTTAACGGAGAAGTGCTCGGCCCCATCGACGCCTTGATGCGCACCTTCAGTTTCAGTGGGGTCGATGCGGTCACCATGGCGACACCGCTCGATGTACTTAAACAGAATAACTCGCTGCTGGTTGAAGACCTGTGGGCGAGCAACAGCCAGTTTGGCACACTGGCCGGTGTCGGCTGGGAGTGGGCCAATATCGGCTTTCTGCTCGGCGGCCTCTATCTGCTTTATCGCCGGGTTTTTACCTGGCACGCGCCGATCAGCATGCTGCTGTCACTGACCCTGCTGTCGGCCCTGTTTTACGACGGCGGCAGCTCCGCCTCCGGCGGTTCGCCCCTGTTTCACCTGTTCAGTGGTGCAACCATGCTCGGCGCCTTTTTTATTGTCACCGACCCGGTAACGTCGGCCGTATCAAACAAAGGCCGGATTATCTACGGTGCCTGCATCGGCATTCTGGTCTACCTGATTCGCGTCTGGGGCAACTACCCCGACGCCATCGCCTTCTCGGTGCTGCTGATGAACTTTGCCGCTCCGCTGCTGGATCACTACACCCAGCCGCGCACCTACGGTCACAAGAAGAAAAACCTGCAGAAGGAGGCTGACTGATGTTAGGAGAATCGATCAGCCGCAACAGCCTTCTTCTGGGTCTATTCGCGGCCTTTACCAGTGCCATTATTGCAAGCACCTACCTCGGCAGCCGCGACCAGATCAAGGCCAACATTCGCGCCGCCGAAGAAAAAGCACTGCTGCAGATTATTTCAGAAGATCGCCACGATAATTCCATGCTCGACAATACTGTCACTACCGACAATGTCGGACTGCTGGGTCTGCGCGAGAACAAGGAAATCTACCTTGCGACAAAAGACGGTCAGTTCGTCGGCGCGATCATTCCCGCGACCTCGCGTGAGGGTTACACCGGCGATATCGACCTGATTGTCGGCGTCAATCGCGACGGCAGCATCGCCGGCGTACGGGTGTTGTCCCACCGTGAAACGCCCGGCTTGGGCGATGCGGTGGAGCGCAAGAAAAGCGATTGGGTTGACGGCTTTATCGGTAAAAGCCTGAACAACCCACAACCGGCACAGTGGGGTGTAACGAAAGACGGCGGTGTGTTCGATACCTTTACCGGCGCCACCATTACTCCCCGCGCGGTGACTGATGCAGTGTACAAAGCCCTGCAATATTTCGATCAAAACCGCGACCACCTGATTGCGAGCGCGGAAAAGGAGATAAGCGGCGATGAGTGACACCAACTACCGCGACCTGTCCCTGAACGGCTTGTGGAAAAACAACCCGGCCATTGTTCAACTGCTGGGCCTGTGCCCCCTGCTGGCGGTCACCGGCACGGTGGTGAACTCACTCGGCATGGCGCTGGCAACCCTGTTTGTGTTGCTGGCCTCCAGCACCTCGGTGTCGCTGATTCGCGGCTTTGTATCGGATGCCGTACGACTGCCAGCCTTCGTCATGATCATCGCCTCGGCAGTGACCTGCACCGAACTGCTGATGCAGGCCTATACCTATGAGCTGTTTCAGATCCTCGGGATTTTTCTGCCGTTGATCACAACCAACTGCCTGATTCTGGGACGCGCCGATGCCTTTGCCAGCAAGAACAGCCTTGGCCCGGCGATGGTAGACGGCTTGATGATGGGGCTGGGCTTTGGCGTCATTCTCGTAGTACTCGGAGCCCTGCGCGAGCTGGTCGGTACCGGCGCCCTGTTCGCCAACATGGATCTGCTGTTCGGTGAAGGCGCCAAAAGCTGGAAGATCGTTTTCTTCGAAGACTACAATCAGTTTCTGGTGGCCATTCTGCCGCCCGGAGCCTTTATCGTCACCGGACTGATTATCGCCGTGAAAAACATGATCGACGACGGCATCAAAAAACGCGAAGCAGCGCGTACCGCCGGGCAACCCAAGGAAAGCCGCCGGGTTCGCGTGACCGGCAATATCAGCTGATACCCTGATAGCGCTCTATCACTACTCGGCGATAAATAAAAAAGCCAGGAAGGGGAACCCCTTCCTGGCTTTTTAAATGCAGCCTGCGCGAATCAGGCAGCGAACTGGAACTGGGATGCCGCATGTTCCGGGTGAGCGAAATTTTCCTCTACAAACTTCCAGTTAACGACATTCCAGATAGCGTCGAGATATTTCGGCCGCGCATTGCGATAGTCGATGTAGTAGGCATGCTCCCAGACATCGACGGTCAGCAGCGGCACATACCGGTCACCGACTATCGGCGTATCCGCGTCGTCGGTATTGATAATCTCGAGTTTTTTGTCCTGACCATTCACTTTCACCAGCCAGGTCCAGCCCGAACCGAAATTGGCTGCAGCCTTGGCATTGAATTCCTCCTTGAACTTTTCAACTGAACCAAAGCAGTGCTCGATACACGATTTCAGTTCGCCACTCGGCCCGGTTCCGCCTTTCGGGCTAAGGCAGTGCCAGTAAAAGGTGTGGTTCCAGACCTGTGCAGCCTGATTGAACAGCTTGCCGTCTGCACTTTTAACAATATCTTCCAGCTCGCGTTTTTCATCGTCTGTGCCTTTTACCAGATCATTCAGGGTATCGACGTATTTCTGATGATGCTTTCCATGGTGATACTCCAAAGTCTCCTTTGAAATATGGGGTTCGAGCGCGTTTTGTGCGTACGGAAGGTCTGGCAGTTTAAAACTCACAATAATCCTCCTTTTCCGTTTGGATAAGTGCCTCAACTCACTCCGACAACAGTCAGACGAGAAGTTGCACAACCGTTAGCGCTGAGGCTACGCAGGGCAGCAAGACATGGCCAGCATCTGGTCTGCAGAAAGTCAAAATTGCCTGTATTTCTCAATAAAAATGTGACATTGGACGTCTAGTGGGCAGTGGCGCGACATCAGTTTCCGTGCAGGGGAAGATCAATAATCTCAACGATATTGCCCGTTGGATCGCGCACCACCATGCGTTCAATGCCATCGACACCGCGAGCCGGACCAAAGACAATCGCGTCTGTCTGCTTGCTGATGCACTCGCAGGCCAGCTGGAAATCGTCACAGGCCACCGCAAAATGTGGCCCCAGCGGCGATTTGAGCGGCTTGAATTCAGGATTCTCGACAACGTGTAATTCAGCGTTGCCCAACAGATACCAGACACTGCGAAACTGGTCAGCTACCGCAGCGGGGCGCGGCAGTTCCGGCAAACCCAGCATATCCCCATAAAATGTTTTGGCCGCATCAAGATTGACCACATTTATAGCCAGATGCTGAAGGCCGATTATTCGCCCGTCGGTCATAGCGCTTTCTCCTGCGTCTTATTGCCTAGACAGGTATGATAGTGAACCTTTCTCCAACTAACGTGAAACTCCGGTAACGCTGCCTGTGACCTCCACCCAACAATACGACGCCCTTATCATTGGCGGCGGCCCCGCCGGCTTGATGGCGGCGGAACAACTTTCCGGCAACGGTTTCAGTGTCGCTGTGTTCGAACGGATGCCCACCGTGGGCCGCAAGTTCCTGCGCGCCGGCATTGGTGGCCTGAATATTACTCACAGCGAAGCTTACGAGACGTTCATGGCGCGCTACTATCAGCGCAGCACTGATATAGAGCCGCTTTTGCGCCGCTTCGGGCCCGCTGATCTGCGTCAGTGGTGTGAAGAGCTTGGGATAGCAACCTTTGTCGGAAGCTCCGGCCGCGTCTTCCCGGAACAGATGAAAGCAGCACCGCTGCTGCGTCGCTGGCTTGAGCGCCTAAAGCGAAATGGCGTTACCTTTCATACCCGCCAGCGCTGGCTCGGCTGGGATGAGTCCGGCGAAGCGGTTTTTGAAACCCAAGGGAATTCACTCAAAGTCAGCGCTGGAGTAACGGTGCTTTCTCTTGGAGGCGGCAGCTGGCGCTCACTGGGCTCGGACGGCGCCTGGCAGGAACCACTGCAGGCTCGAGGCATTCGCTGCGCGCCGCTGCGCCCGAGCAACTGTGGTTTTAACTACCCCTGGCCCGCACACATGCCAAGCGAGAGCTTCGGCAGCCCACTCAAACATATCGGTCTTAGCCTGGGGGGCTGGCAGCAATGCGGTGATGCACTGATCAGCCGCTACGGGATTGAAGGCGGCCTGATCTATGCCGCCTCACACCTGCTGCGCGATGCCATCGAGCAACACGGCACCTGCACGGTTTACTGGGATTTGCTGCCCGATCGGAGCAAAAGCGAGCTGACATCGATTATCAACGCCCGCAAAGGCGACTCCGTCAGCAACACGCTGCGAAAACTGGGCCTTGTCGACGGCAAGCTGGCACTTCTAAAGGCCCTGAGCGAAAAACAGCAAATGCTGAATCGCCGCCAGTTGCCGGCGCTGATAAAAGCGCTGCCACAAACCTTTCACTCAACACGCCCGCTGGACGAGGCCATCAGCACCGCAGGGGGTGTCTGTTTTTCGGAACTTGATGAGTCGCTGATGTGCCACCAATATCCCGGCCTGTTCTGCGCGGGAGAGATGCTGGACTGGGAAGCGCCCACCGGCGGCTATCTTCTTACCGCCTGTTTCGCCAGCGGTGTGGCCGCGGGTCGCGGCGCCAGAAACTTTCTGCAAGCGAAACGCTGACCACATCCCATCGCTAGATCATGCGGTATTGCCCTGCCCCTGCACATTGAGCGCCTCGTTACCTCTGTCTGGTACCGAATCGCTCAAGCGCACGGAACCGGACGGGCGATCCAGCCAGCGCTGCACACGTATCGGTTCCATTCCCAACTGCATCTCTGCCGCTCGACGATGCAGCTCACTGTCTTCCAGCGTGCGGCGGTTGCGCAGCCTCAGATAGTCATTCCAGGTGGGGCAACTGAAGCGTTCGCACCACTGTTCAGGATCAGAAATATTGCGGGAAATAGACCAGTAATAAGCACCATTACGGGAGCGGGCCTTCTGCTGCTCGCGCATGATGTTGTAGAAATCCCGGGCTTTTTCCACAGGGATGCGGTACTGCAGCTCAATAGTGACCGGACCGCTGCGACCCGTAATCCCCAATTGAATATCCGGGTCGTCGAGAAGTTCCTCATCCAGTTCCGTAGATTCGTCGCGATCCGCCACCGGCAACACCCAACCCAGTAACAGAGTCGCCATCATCGCAGCGCCCGCGATCTGTAAGGCCATCACCAAACCGAAATCGCGCGCCACCATACCCCAACACCACGCACCTATCGCCACGCCCAAGGTAATCGCTGCGCTCGAGGTGGCAATGGCGCGCCCCATCACCCAGCGCGGCACAAACAGCTGCACCATCACGCTGATAATGGTGGTCACCATCATCCAGGCTACACCGGCAACCGTCAGCACCGCATAGGCCAGCCATTCATTGCTGCAGATCGAAAGCAGCGCGGTGGTCACACCAATAACCACGCAGCACAACCGAAGAGTGCCTTCGTTACCAAAACGATCGCGCATGGGTTGCAGTACAAAAATACCGCCGACGGCTCCTATGCCAAAGCAGCCCAGCATCAAACCAAAAGTACTGGCGTCCCCGACCAGAATATCCTTCGCCACCAAGGGCATCAGCGACGGCAACGCGGCACCGACCAGGCAGACCAGAAAGGCCCGGCCAACCGCGCGTCGCACCGGCTGCATATGCACCACATAACGCACCCCGGAATTAACCGAGCGCAACAGGCCCTCCGGCGGCAGACGCGATGATTCCGGCTCACGCTTCCAGCGGCGCAGTGATTCGAGCATCGGAATAAAACTGAGCGCATTGACCGCAAAGGCAATGGTCGCGCCAAAGGCTGCTACCAACATACCGCCAATGGCCGGGCCGACGCTGCGCGCCAGGTTGTAACTGATATTGTTGAGCGCAACCGCCTGAGGAATCAGCGGTGAGGGCACCTGTTCTGCCACCGAGGCACCACGCGCCGGCGCCGCCAGCGCACCACCGGTGCCCACAAGAAAGCACAAGCCCAGCAAAACCCAGGGCGTAATCAGGTCAAAGGCCGACACAACCGTCATCAGGATCGCCGCCAACATCGACACGAAAAAGAACACCATCTGCACTTTGCGACGATCGTAAATATCGGCAATGGCACCCGCCGGAAGGGCGAACAGGGCCATCGGCAGGAAGGTCGCAGTCTGTACCAGAGCCACGTGGTCCGCGGTAGAAATACCCGTCATCACCCAGGCCGCCGCGACACTCTGAATCAAGCTGCCGGCATTGGTGACGGTATTGCTGAGCCACATATTGCGGAATGTGGCGTGCTGTAGCGGCGAAAAAATACTCGCCCGGATTTTGTCTGGCTTGTCCATTGGCCCTCCTACCCGGCTAGTCTAATTTAACTTGGGGAGGATTGAGAGCGCTAATGTCGCCACTAAGGGCCGGTGATGATAAATACCGACGGTATCGCGAAGGAGGATTCAGGAAGAATAGCTCTAGTCGGCACGTTGGTATTGTGCGGGCTCTTGTATGGGTGGTGCTTCCGAAGGATTTGCCTTGTCTCTCAACGCATTCTCATCAAGGCCCGCGAAAACGGTCCTAGCCAGAAAATCGCGCAATTCCCCGCGATCCAGCAACTGCCTGAGTATTTCGTGACCGACCGGTTTGTCACTGAAGGCCACCGGCAATAGCTCGCCACCGGAAAACCGGGCCATAAATTCGGCGAAGGCTTTATCACGGGCATCGTCGACGCCGTAGGCAAAAATTATCCGCATTGCGCGCGCCCTGCGTCGCGACCGGTAAAGGGATACCAGCCGGCGTATATTGTCGGCGAGATGACGCCGGCGATAAAAACGACCGCCAACACTGAGCGCACATTCAGCCTGTAGCTGGCCCGCGGCCACCAGTGCGGGATAGGCGCCCGCACTGACGCCGATGGTCAGGATCTGTCGGTAATCGCCGACCTGCCGGTTCAGCCAGGCTATGATTTCGGCGAGATTGCCGCCGACAAAGGGAATACCCCGTCGGTACTTCTGGTTAAAGATCTCAGAAAGCATCAGCACATCAGTCTGCGCCGCATCGGCGTGCTGCAGAAGGGCCGCGTTAGGCATCATCAGGTTGCGACCACCGCTCGGCGGAAAACAGATCAGCAGTGCCTTGCCCTTGGCGGCCCCTGAGCCGGTAAAAAGCCGAGCACTCGGCGCCAGCCGCCGCAAAGCGAAAACTTCCGGTTTTTGCTTACCGCTCATCGCCATAAGATCGCGCATTCCGCGCAGCCAACGCGTCACGATCGCGCGCTTGTTGTCGGCAACATCCCCGGCCAGCAACTGGCCGCGGGCATGCCACTCGTACAAACATTCAACCTCGGTCGGCGTCAGACGGTTATCCAACGTCGACAGCGACTTGCTGAGCTGAACCAGCGCCCGGCTGACGCGGAAAATGCGCTGAAAAAAGCGCACAACATAGGGCACATGGCCATCGGCGGCATCCACAGGCAAGGGCGGGCTTTCAATAAGGGAAACGCTGCTCTCAAGCTCATCGCGCTGCCGCGGCGAGAGAATATAAGCGACAAGATCCCCCAGATAGCGAAAGCCGTTAAACGCGCCCGGAGGCACCACCACGTTGTAGCCGGTTTCCAGTGTCAGCAGCAGTTCAAGGCGCTCGAGAGAATCCATTGCAAACTTGCGCAGGGCAATATCAGACTCACCGCGAACAAAGTCCCTGATCACCGACGGTTTTACCCGGCGCCTGACGCGCGGGTCGAGCATTGCGACAAGGTCTTCACGCAAGCGGTCACTCTTGTCCGGCAGCGCCATAACATCGCGACGGGCAATCTTGCCTGAGGCATTGGTCGGTATTTCATCGAGCACCACGTATTGTCGCGGCGCTCTTATCCCGACGCGTTTGCGAACAAATTTCTTCAGAGCAGGCAACTGTTTTTTGGGGCTGCCCTGCAACACCACAAGCGCCACCGGAATGTTGCCGTGCGCAGCTGACTTTCGCGGCAGCACCACCACATCACTGACGGCCGGATACTCGCGAATCACAGACTCGATATCCTGCGGGTAGATGTTCATGCTGTTAAAGACAAACATGTCATCGATCCGACCGCTGATATGGATGCGCCCCTCACTGTCCAGATAGCCGGTATCGCCCGTGTAAAACCAGCCATTTTCAAGTCGGGATGCCGTCAAGTCCGGCTTACCCAGATAGCCGCGAAACATGCCGTCGCAGCGCACCGCCAGCTCGCCCCGCTCACCAGATGCCAGCGGCTCGCGCTCAGGCGACACCGCGCGAATATCGATGCCGGGCAGTGGTCTGCCAACACTGTCGCCAGCGCCTTCGTCGTCGGGGTCAGTGAAGGCAATTGCTCCGGTTTCCGTGGTGCCGTAGCCGGCCTGCAGGCGAGAGGTGATGTTTTCCCGCAACTGCTGGCGCAGCACGGGCGCGACATGGGAGCCACCCAGTTTAAGTCGAAGTCCTGCCAGACGCCGGCTATCGGGCTGCGACAGCAACTCCTGCGCCTGAAAGGCGGAAACATGCAGCACATTGACCTCAAGCGACAGACAACGCTCGATCAATTGCTCGCCAGCCGTTCCCGGAAAAACATTGGTGGCGCCGACCGCGACGCAATAGAGGCGATGACGCTTGGTAAAGTTGTGTTCAATCGCTGCCAGACAGGCAAAGCGCTCCTGCGGCGAACCAATATGACGATGCGCCTGGGCAACCAGGTCCCTATCCTTGTGCAGGACCAGTTTGGGCTCGCCGCTTGTACCCGAGGTTGAAAATAGAATGCTCGCTTCCGGCGCCGGGGCGATGGACGATTCATCTGAACCCTGCGACATCCAATCGAGTGCGTGTGTCTCATCGAGCACTGTGCCAGCGCCGCAGCGTTTCACCAGAGCATCTTGCAGCGCTTTGGATTCGTGACTGGGTATCGTGCAGGATGTGGCGCCGCAGTATATCGTCGCAAGACACAGCAGCAGGTGAGAAACATCATCGCCGCAGCAAATGCCGACCGTTGCATCGGAGGCGACTCCGCTGTCGGCCAGCGCCCGGGCCTGTGCAGCAACCAGCCTGGCCAAGCGGGCGTAGCTGATCGTACATACCGGCGTCGCAATCGCAGGGTGATCCGGTAGATGGTTTGCGTGCTGAAAGAGACGGCCGATCAGCGCATCGGGAGATACCGCGTTGTCAGCGGAAACCTCAGCCATCACTTCGAAATTTTGAACAACACATGCAAAGGCTCATTCAGCAGTGGCCCAAAAAAAGCTTCGTCCGTCGCTGCGAGTTCGGGGGTAACGGTCAGTTCCTGCACTTGAGGCAGAGTAGAAAACCCGGCACTGCGAAGCCCTTCAAAATAGTCGCTGAAGGTTTTATGCACACACTGAACGTGCAGAGGCTCACCGCCGCGCTTCCAGATTTCGCCTTCGAACTGTTCATTGACATCGGCGAAGTAATTTTTCCCTTCAGCGGAAAAATAAAACGGTGCCGTCTGCTGCTTGCGAACAAAGGGGAAGAAGGGATGCGGCACGCTGAAGACGAATTCTCCGCCCGGTTCCAGCGCCTGATAGACCATGGCGAATACCTGGCGCATTTCCTCAACGCGCAGGTAGTTGAACAGGAAAACCGCTATACACAGATCAAATCGCCGCGCTGGCTTAAACTCTACAATATTACAGGCCTGAAATTCGATGCCAAAGTGGTCCTGCTCTTCCTGCAGACGCGCGGCCTGTATCATCTGTTCAGACAGGTCAATGCCAAGACAGTCACCGGCACCCCGACGTTTCAACTCGCGCGCGCAGTAACCTTCGCCGCAACCGATGTCGAGCACCGATCTGCCCTCAACATCACCACAGGCCTCAAAGACCAGGGGCCGGGCGGTAAAATCGGACAGGGAGCTGGGCTCAAGCCGCAGCCATTTTCCGGCGTTGTCGTTGTAAACCTGTTGGGTATCCATTAACTGACTGTATATTCCGTTTCGTTGTTACAGGCGCGATCGACGACCGCGTGGGAAGGTTGGCGGGACTGTTCCAGCATCGCGTCCCAAAAGCTGACCCGCATCGCAATGGCCGCCCGCGCGCCATAGGCAATCTGTTCGCAGGCCTCAGCGTCATGTGCCAGGCTCTCTGCAATCATTAGCAGATCGCTGGCGTGCTGGTCATCGCACTCACTGTGCAGATCAAAAAAAACACGCTCGGTGTCGGTAAGCCGGCTGTGCCGTTTCAGTCCCGTGAGAATCTGCTCGTAGATTGGCGAAACGATTAATTCCGTGCCGATTCCGATGGCACCGACGCCAACACAGGCATTGGTTTCGCAAAGCCGGGTGAACTGCTGCTGCCAGGACAGGCTTATCGGGCTCGGCCGCCGGCGCTGGCGGTAGCTCGCATCGATGCCAAGGGCTTCCTGAAAACGGCGATACAAAACCGTATGCGGCTGACCAGAAACCGTGGCCAGCACCGCGGGCGGCAGGTCTGCATCGTGGGCATTGCCCTGCTCCTCTGCAAGATTTGCCCGCAGGATGTCGCGGTGCACTTCGCTGTCGAGATTCTCGATCACCGCAGAAACATATCGGGTAAAGCGATGGCTGTAACAGCCGTACTCAAAGGCAAAATCCCGCAATGCCTGCTCCACATCGGGAAAGTCACCGTCGCGAATGGCATGCAAATAGGGGTGGTTTACAGCGGCAGAGGCGAGTGCTTCAGCGCTCAGGGCGGCGATGAAGTCTGCCCCCACTCCGTCGGGGGGCGGCTTGCACTTCAGGTCAGACGGCTCCATAGGCTGGGGTCCGGTACTCCACAGTGTACTCGTCAGCCCTATACACTGCCGCGCCAGGACAGTGATTGCAAGGCTGATCAGCCTCGCAGCGCCTCCCGAAAACGCCACAAATCCTCGGCAAAGGCCTGCGGCTTTTCCAGGGCCGCAAAATGCCCGCCGCTGTCTGCCTCGTACCAGTGCACCAGATTGTAGGACGCTTCCACCCAGGCTCTCGGTGGACGCAGCAATTCAACCGGATAGATCGCCGCACCCGTCGGCACCTCAATGCGGCGCACCGGATCCTTGTGCTGGCGGTGCTCGTAATACAGACGCATCGACGAGGTAATCGAGCCACTGAACCAGTACCAGGATATATTGGTGAGCAGGGTATCCCAGCTCACCGCATTGCGAATTTCACCGTCACAATCGGTCCAGCGCTGAAACTTTTCAGCGATCCACGCGCACAGCCCCACCGGGGAATCGTGCAGGGCATAACCGAGCGACTGGGGTTTGGTCGCCTGGATTTTGTAATAGCCCATTCCATCGCGGGAAATCTGTGCATCCTGTTCCAGTCGTTGCTGCTCAGCCTCGGTGGCATTGGCGTAGGGTTCATTCGCATCGGCCGGTGCGGCAAGCACCATATTCAGATGTATGGCCTCGCAACGCTCCGGCGCGAGGTCGGCTACCTGACGGGTAATCATGGCACCCCAGTCGCCGCCCTGACAGATAAAGCGCTCGTAACCAAGCAGCCGCATTAATTCGATATGACGGGCGGCGATGGCACGGGTGTGCATCCCTGATTCGTGAGCAGGTTCTGAAAACCCGTAACCGGGCAGCGACGGCGCCACCACGTGAAACGCATCTTCCTTGCGGCCACCAAACTTTTCCGGTTCAACCAGACGGGGAATCAGCTCCAGAAACTCGACCACAGACCCTGGCCAGCCGTGATTCAGTAACAGAGGCTGCGCGTTGGCATGGGGCGAACGCTGATGGATAAAGTGGGTGCGCAGGCCGTCGAACTCCAGCGTAAACTGATCCAGCGCGTTGAGTTTGAGCTCCTGCGCACGCCAGTCAAACCCATGGCGCCAGTAGGCCACGAGTTCTTTGAGGTAGCCGATCTCGGTGCCCTGCTCCCAGCCGGCATCCGTCAGCTGATCGGGCCAGCGCGTCATATCCAGGCGCTGATGCAGGTCGGCTATCGCCTGATCACTTATTTCAACCTTAAAGGTTTTGGCTGTCGGCATCGGTACTAACCTTTCAGCGAGAGGGTATCGAGAATGTCGTCAATCAATTCCCGGTCCATCATTTTATTTTCGGGGTCGCAGTCGTAGCTCACCAGCAGCAGACAGTGTTCGCTGCCCAGGTACCACTCGCGCACCCAGTCGTCGCCGTCCTGAAATTCCTGATAGTAGCCATCGAAATCGCCCAGCACCGTCGCTTCCAACTGGCTTTTTTCAACGCCGAGGGTTTCCATGAGTTCGCCCAACCCGGCCTCGATATCGCGCTCACTCTCGGTAATCAGCGAGGTCAATGTAATAACACCCACTTCGTCGGGATCGGTGATCACAATGCTGTCGTCGTCCTGATCAACCAGCCAGTCTTCCGGCAGGGACAGAAACCACCAGTCCGTTTCCAGTTCACGCATCTTCACTTTCCCCTTGCTGCAACCGGCAAATATAGACCAGCGCGTCTTCGCGACCGCCTGTCACCGGATAATAATTTTTACGTTCGCCGATCACACTGAAACCCAGTTTTTCATAGAGGGCGATAGCCGCCGCGTTGGAGCGTCGCACTTCCAGGAAGCAGTGTTTGATACCGTTATTTGCATAGTGATTCAGGCAGTATTGCAGTAATTGCCGGGCATAACCTCGTCTTTGCGCCTGCACCGGCACCGCGATATTGAGCAGATTGGCTTCGTCGAAAACCACAGAGAAAGCCACCACCGCCATTGTCTGCCCTTCATTCAGCAATTCAAAACAGTCGTCGGACTTCAGGCTACTCTGCCAGTCAGCGCGGCTCCAGCAGTAGGGGCTGGACTCAGCCTCCAGGGCGAGTACCCTATCCAGGGCCTCGTGCGAGAGACGCTCAACGCTCATTGCTGTTTTGTCAGCTGTGCCCACAAGGTCCGCTTGGCCATAGGTGTTTGCAGGTAATGCGCCATCGACTCGGTGCCGATACTGTTCAGCTCGCCGAGTTCACCGGCAAAGCGCTGTGCCTGCTCACCCATCAGAAGAACCTGCGGCAGGGCATTGCGTTCACAGTTGGCGAGAATCGCCGCATTCACCGCTTCCCGCGCCTCGGTTTCTCCCTGCGCCAGGGCCTGATTCCCCACCACCGGCCAGCGGAAGAGGTGCTGCTGCAGGCTTTGCTTGATACTGCCCTGCCAGCCCTCTTGGCGCCGCGACAGGGCCAGCATCAGGTTGGCGGCAAACTGTTTCAAGGCGGTTTCCGGCACCTGTTCGGGAGAAGCGTCCACCAGCAGGGCCAGCCCCGGCACCAGATAAAAGCGCAGAATAAACTGCAGTTTTTCCGGCTTGGGCTGAGTCTCGGCGGCAGGAGCCGGTTTGGGTGATTCCGCTTTAGCAGGCGTGCCAACCAGATCGCGCAGCAGATTGCGGGCCGACTCCGGCGCTTCTCTGGCTGTGCGCGGCTGGCTCTGCGCCTCACTGTCTGCTGCTGGCGCCGACAAAACCTCAGGTTCGGGCAGAGTCCGGCACAACACCGGCTCCGGCGCTCCGGGCAGGCGAAAACGCGGAAAGAAGCTTTCCACGCCCATCGCCTGCAGATAGGCCAGTCGTTTGGTTTCGGGCAACGCCTCAAACATCTAAACGCCTTCTTTCTGAGGGTGGGTGCGCATGGCACCGGAAGCCAGCAGGTTCAGGGCATTCAGATAGGCCTTGACCGACGCCACGATGATATCGGTATCCGCCCCGTTGCCATTGACGATGACATTGTCTTTTTCCAGCCGCACCGTTACCTCACCCTGAGAATCCGTGCCCTGGGTAATGGCATTGACCGAATACAGCTTGAGGGTAGCGCCGCTGTGCGCGACCTGCTCGACAGCGGTAAAAGCCGCATCCACCGGGCCATCGCCTTCAGCCTCAACGGATCGCTCTTCGCCATCAACCTGCAGCCGCAATCGGGCCTTGGGTTTGCGTCCGGTTTGGGAGTGGGATTCAAGATCCAGCAAACGGTATTTCTCGTTGGAATCGGGAGCGACCACATCGCTTACCAGCGCCTGCAGGTCCTCGTCGAAGATTTCGTGTTTCTTGTCCGCCAGATCCTTGAAGCGGGTAAAGGCGTCGTTAAAGGTCTCGTCACTGTCAAAGCTGATACCCAGCTCGGTCAAGCGTGCCTTGAAAGCGGCGCGGCCTGAGTGCTTGCCCAATACCAGCCTGTTGGTATTCCAGCCCACATCTTCGGCGCGCATGATTTCGTAGGTTTCGCGGTATTTGAGCACGCCGTCCTGGTGAATGCCGGACTCGTGGGCAAAGGCATTGGCGCCAACGATGGCCTTGTTGGGTTGTACCGGAAAGCCGGTCACTGTGGACACCAGCCGCGAGGTCGGCACGATCTGGGTCGCATCAATGCGAGTCTCTACCGGGAAGACATCGGCGCGAGTGCGCACTGCCATCACGATCTCTTCCAGCGAGGCATTACCGGCGCGCTCACCCAGACCGTTGATGGTGCATTCCACCTGCCGGGCACCCTGCAGGACCGCCGCCAATGAGTTGGCTACCGCCAAGCCCAGATCATTGTGGCAGTGCACCGAAAATACCGCCTTGTCGGCATTGGGAATGGTATTCATCAGGCGATAAATCAGTGCGCCGTATTCCTGCGGCTCGGCATAACCCACCGTGTCCGGCAGATTAATGGTGGTAGCGCCCGCCTTGATGACCTGTTCAATAATGCGACAGAGAAAGTCGAACTCCGAGCGCGAGGCGTCCTCGCAGGAGAACTCCACATCATCGGCCAGGCTGCGCGCCGTGGTCACCGCTCGCACGGCTTCATCGACCACCTGATCGGGTTTCATCCGCAGCTTGTAATCCATATGGATCGGCGAGGTGGCAATAAAGGTATGAATGCGTGACATGGCCGCCGGCTTCAGGGCTTCACCCGCCCGCTCGATGTCCTTCTTCGCCGAACGCGCCAGCGAGCAGATACGGCTGTGCTTCACCGCCTCCGCCACCGCTCGCACCGACTCAAAGTCCCCCTGACTGGCAATAGCGAAGCCCGCCTCGATCACATCGACGCCCATTTTCTCCAGCATTTTGGCGATACGAACCTTCTCGTCACGGGTCATGGACGCGCCCGGGCTCTGCTCGCCGTCGCGCAGGGTTGTATCAAAAATGACCAGCTGGTCCTTAGCCATGGGGGACTCCTGAATTCCACATCTTTAATCGACCTATTCTCACACAGATTGCCGACAAATCAGAGTACAGGCACACTCAGCCTAGGCATGAGGTGGATATCGCTGCGAGATCGCGAAAGTTCCAGCCCAGCTTGGGATAATTTCCCAAATTCTTCACAGCAAGCCTATAACACTTAAGATAAAGTGCGCACTCACTGCGCATCCGCGGGGAAACCGGGCAAAAGGAGCACCGACAGGTTTATGCCACTGCCACAGAATCGTTCGATGCTGGTCATTTTCGGAGCCTGTCTGCTGACCGGCAGTCTGGCCAATGCCACCGAGCGCGTGCGCGATGTCGCGCCGCTAAAGACGGAACTGCCCGCCGAACGCCCTCCGGTTGAGCGCTTTCTGGGCAAATCGATCAAACGCGGCGTTCTCGACCGTCGCGCCTGGTCCGCCGGCCAGCCGCTGTCGGGGCTGGCCCTGCCCACGCCGGTACTGATCGCCGCCGGCAATACGCCCGGACCGACCATGTGCCTTACCGGCGCTGTGCACGGCGACGAGCTCAACGGCGTGGAGATCATCCGCCGCATCATGTTCGCCCTGGACACGGAAGCTCTCACCGGCACGGTGATTGCTGTGCCCATCGTCAATCTCTACGGCTTTCAGCGCAACTCCCGCTACCTGCCCGATCGCCGGGACCTGAACCGCTACTTCCCGGGAAACCCCCGGGGCAGTTCGGCCGCCCGTATCGCCCACCATTTCTTTCAGGACGTGATCAGTCACTGCGATGCCCTGATTGATATTCACACCGGCTCTTTTCATCGCACTAATATGCCCCAGCTGCGGGCCGACCTGAGCAATGCCAATGTCGCCAGACTCAGCCAGCTGTTCGACGACTTTGTGGTGCTGCACAGTCTCGGCGCGGTCGGCACCCTGCGCCGAGCAGCGGTTGAGGCCGGAATCCCTGCGGTAACACTGGAGGCCGGCGAGCCTCTGTACCTGCAGCCGGAAGAGGTAGCACAGGGCGTTCGCGGGGTGCTCTCCGCCCTGCGCGGTTTTGGCCTGATGGGCGACGCCAACAAGGTCGCCAGCGAACAGCAGGTGTTTTATGAATCCGTCTGGCTGCGCGCCGACCAGGGCGGCGTCCTGTTCAGCGAGGTCAAAATCGGCGATGCGGTCGAAAAAGGCGATATTCTGGGTTCGGTCACCGACCCCATAACCAACCGCAGCACACTGATCCGCTCCAGCGCAAAAGGCACGATTATCGGTATGGCACTCAACCAGATGGTGATGCCCGGTTTCGCCGCCTACCATCTGGGGCTGGCCAAAGCCGAGGGTGCCGCCGTTGAAAAAGCCGCCGAAGGCGCCGCCAACGCGGCTCTTGAGACCGTTCGCAAGGCGGTGCAGGAAGTCGCCAAGGAAGCCGCTGAGAACGCCAGCCAGAGCGGCGATGATCCACAGGCCGTGAATGAGGCAGCGCGCAAGGCCGCCGAGGAAGCGACCCAATCCGTTATCTCCCGAGAACTCCCCGTCGATGCCAAAGGCGAGGACACGTCTGAGCAGGAACCGCGTATCTCGGAGCCCGACGAACATCCGGAATAAACACAGGAGGATTTGCATGCGCCTGAAATCAGCCATACTGAGTCTGGTGATTATCGCCTTAGCGCCCGACACCGCTTATGCGGGCAAGAAAGACAAAGACATGGACGCTGGTGGCAAAGTCATCGCGGGCTGGATAGAAAAGGTCACCGTGCCACTGATTCGCGACGAGCCCATCAAAGCCAAGCTGGACAGCGGTGCCAACACCTCGTCGATTCACGCCATTGATGTCGAGCAGTTTGAACAAGACGGCGACGACTGGGTGCGCTTTACCTTTGTCGATAAGGATGGCGCCAAGACGGAGCTGGAGCGACCCATGGTCCGTGGCGTAAAGATCAAGGATCTTGGCGGCGGCGCTGACCGGCGTCCTGTGGTTGAATTGGATATGTGTTTTGATGGTCGCGTACACAAAACCCAGTTCACCTTAAGTGATCGCAGCGGTTTCAATTACCGCATTCTGCTGGGTCGCCGCTTTATGAAAGGCGTCGCGGTCATTGATCCCGACGAGACCTACCTGACCAAAGAAAACTGTCGCAATACGACAGATGACAAAGACGACTGAAGCGATGTCGTCGCTCTGGGGATAACTGATGCGAGATTTAAAATTAAGAGTAGTGGCCGCTGTCCTGTTTGCCCTGGGGCTTGGCCTTTGCATCTACAAAGTCAATGTGTTCGGGCTGCCGCTGCAACCGGGGCAGGATGAAGAAGTCTGGACGGTTCAGGCTCGCATCGCGTTTAAAGGTTCCGGCAAGCCCACCAAGGTGCAATTTGCCATACCCCATCAGACCCCGGGCTTTGTTACGCTGGACGAAGACTTTATTTCCGGCAATTACGGCCTGGCCACAGAAGATGACCGCGAAAACCGCTGGGCCAACTGGGCGGTAAGGCGCGCCAACGGCCCGCAGACGCTGTACTACCGTATCAGTATTGCCCGCGACCAGAACAGCAATGAGCTGACCGGTTCCACCCCGCCCTTTCCCCAGGCACCCTTTTATCCCGAACCCTACAATTCTGCCATCAAGGCCATTCTCGACGACGTACGCCTTGAGTCCGCCGATATAGCCACCTACACCCGCGAGCTCTTGACTCAGCTCAACGCCGATACACCCAATGAAAATGTGGAGCTGCTGCGCGGCCGCGTCAACAACGATGAAGCCTGGGTCTATGAAATCAGTGAGGTCCTGAAAGGCGCGCGCATACCCAACCGTATTCTCTATGGGCTGGAACTGAACGAATCGATCAACAATGCCCAACTCAAGCCCTGGCTGCAGGTGCACAACGGCCAGCGCTGGCTGTCTTTTAACCCGCTGACCGGACAAGCCGGGCTGCCGGAAAACTTTCTGGTGTGGCGTATCGGCGAAGGGCCACTGGTGTGGGTTGACGGCTCGGGTGCGGCCGAAGTGGTATTTTCAGCGGCGCGCAATTACCGGGAGATTGTAGACATCGCCCGCAAACGTGCCGAGCGCCTCGGCTCATCACTGGTCGATGCCTCGCTGTTCAACCTGCCGCTGGAAACCCAGAATGTCTACCGCATCCTGCTGATGGTGCCACTGGGCGCCCTGCTGGTTGTGATACTGCGCAACGTGGTGGGCATCCGCACCTTCGGTACCTTTATGCCGGTACTGATCGCCATGGCCTTTCGCGAGACCCAGCTGGTTTGGGGGATTATTCTGTTCAGTGTGATGATTGCCGTCGGCCTGTCGATTCGCTTTTACCTTGACCGACTGATGCTCTTGCTGGTGCCCAGACTGGCCTCGGTGCTGATCATTGTTGTGATCATGATGATCATGATCAGCATTCTAACGCATCAGTTTGGCGGCACCCGCGCCATGTCAGTAGCCCTGTTCCCGATGGTTATCATGGCAATGACGATTGAACGCATGTCCATCGTCTGGGAAGAACTGGGGGCCGGTGACGCGCTGAAGGAAGGCGCGGGCAGCCTGTTTACCGCAATCCTCGGTTACCTGCTGATGACCAATGCCACCTTGAGTCACCTGTTCTTCGTATTCCCCGAACTGCTGTTGTGCATGCTCGCCATCACCCTGTTATTCGGCCGCTACACCGGTTACCGACTCACCGAGCTCTGGCGCTTTCGCGCGGCGCTGAAGTTTGAGCCGCCGGAGTCTAAATCATGATCAGCTGGGCGCGAAGACTGCGTGAACGCGGCATTGTCGGTATCAACCAGCGCAATGCCGAATTCATCATGCCCTACAATCCACGCAAACATTTTCCGCTGGTTGACGACAAACTGCGCACCAAAAAACTCGCCATTGAAAATGGCATCGCGGTGCCGGAGCTATATTCCACCGTAGAGATTGAGCACGATGTGCACACGATGCTCGACACGCTCAAACACTACAGCAGCTTTGTCATCAAGCCCAACAACGGCAGCGGCGGCAACGGCGTACTGGTAATTGGCGGCCGTATCGGCAGCCACTTCAGCAAGGCCAGTGGCGTCATCGTCAACGGCCAGCAGATCCAGCGCCACACCTCCAACATTCTCAGCGGCATGTACTCGCTCGGTGGCGTTCCGGACACGGCCATCATCGAATACCGGGTGGAGAGCGATCCGTTTTTTGACAGTATCAGCTATCAGGGTGTGCCGGATATTCGGGTGATTGTGTTTCGCGGCATGCCCGTCGCTTCGATGTTGCGCCTGCCGACACGGGACTCTGACGGCAAAGCCAACCTGCATCAGGGCGCTATCGGCGTGGGCGTTGATATTGGCACCGGAGTCACGCGAAGCGGCGTACGCGCCAACGATATGACCAAAGTGCACCCGGATACACTGCAACCGATCGACGGTCTGCAACTGCCCTACTGGGAAACCATTATGACGCTGGCGGCACGTTGTTCGGAGCTGGTGGGCTTGAACTATATCGGCGTGGATATCGTCATCGATCGCAGCAAGGGGCCGCTGGTGCTGGAATTGAATGCCCGGCCTGGGCTGAACGTGCAGCTGGCTACCGGGCGTGGCCTGCTGTTTAACCTGCGCGCTGTTGAAGCGATGGACAATATTCCAGCGCGGGCGGAAGATCGGGTTGCCCTGGCACGGGAGAAGCTGGGCTGACCCCTTTGATTTAACCCAGCGCCTTCAGGCGGCGCTCAGGCAATTCATCGCAAATAACATAATCGCCCTGCTTGCGCGCACGCTGCAAGACCATCGCAGCGCCGTTCATCAAGGCCTGCTCACTGTCGAAATTAATATCTTCCGAGCTGCCGGCAACGCCGGCACACAGCTTCAACGCGACCCGATTGCCGTCTGCAACGGTGTAACGCGCATCTTCAAACAGATTCACAATGCGCTCTACCACCCGTACCGCATCCTTCGCCCGGGCACCCAGGAGAATAATGGCAAAGGTGTCGCCGTAGCGGGTAATGAAATCTTCAATGCGGATACATTCAAGAATTTTCCGGCTAGCCACTTTCAACAGCAGCGTGATGACTTTGTCGCCGTAAAGCCCCCGCAACTCGTGCAGATTATTGATGGACACCATCGCCACGCTGATGGGTTGGCCGCGCAACATGCGAAAGGAATTCTTCAGACTGTTCTCGAAGGCCGCCGGGCTCATCACGCCTTCGTTGTCGAGATTATCTTCCAGCAGGCGCTGCTGGCTGATTGAAGCAAAGTCGCCGTTGATTACCGCAGCGCTATCATCGCGTTCACGCTCGCCGCCGATTTTCCCGACAACGTCTATTTCCCCCGCCGAGTTGACCACTTCGGCATAAAGGTCCTGATTGCTGTGTATCGCCTGATCGACCTGTAGCAGTATTTGCATACATTGAGAGTCGCGAATACTGAAAACACGATAGAGCTCACGACTGACTGTCGCGTAGGCCTCATCTCCTCCACCGGATAAAAAGAAATCCGCAATAAAGCCGGACGTCGCCACACAGGCGGCAAACATATCCTCGTCTTCAGCATGGTCACTGTGACTTTCCAGCACAGCCTTCACAGTGCGCTCGTGCATCCCCCATTCCTGCAGCAAAGCACCACCAAATCTGGCGTGGTCAAATTTCAGGTTGCGCTGCTCCAACTCAGCCACGGACTGATGCCGCAGCTGTCCGTCGCCAAGTTGGGCATACAGATCGGGGCGCACACGGTCCAAGGCCAGCATGCCGATATCCTGCAGCAGCGCCGCGAGAAACAACTCATCACGCGCTTTCTCTTTGACTGCTTTACCGAGCACGCGGGCGGCCTCGGCCGCCAACAGACTGCGCTGCCAGAAAATATTGTAATCAAGCTGGGCCCCCGGCTGCCCCGCCAGGGCTTTGGTGAGACTCAGCGACAGGGAAACATCGCGCACCGTATTAAAACCCAGCACCAGCGCAGCGCGCTCAACCGTCTCGACCTTGTTGACCAGATTATAGGCCGCAGAATTGGCATAACGAAGCAGCGTACTGGCCAGATAGACATCCAGAGAGATGACCTCAGACAGTTCACTCAGGCTGGCGTCGGGCTTATCCTCAAGCCCCAACAGGCGCGCGGCTACCGTCGGCATGACGGGTAACTGCGTCTCCCCGCGAAGCATTTGACGTAACGCTGAATCCGACAACGGCAATCCTCACCCAGTAGCATTTTGTACACTGTAGGAAATTCATGTGCCGAGCGAAATCAGTAGTCTCCGCAGTTCAGCTGACAACTCGCACCTGGCCAAATTGCATCAACGCCCGCCCGGCCTTACTCTATCGCCATTCAGACAGGAGAGACATATGCATCAAGCTCTTGATAAGAAAAGGATTCTTCTGACTCACGCGGACCGCTTTATGGGCCCGGCCCTGCACCAGACCCTGCGGGCGCAAGGCGCGGACGTCATTGCCAATACTGACAATCTACTGCTTCCGGAGGAGCCCGCCGGGCTGATCGCTCAGTGTGGAGATATCGATGTTCTGGTGGTAAATCTTGCTTTGCCCGCCCCGTCCACTCCGGCTGTCGACGTCGGCGAGGACGAGTGGCGCGAGGTTTTCGCCTGTCTGGTCGATCCACTGCCGAGGCTCTGCCGCGCGGTACTGCCGCAGATGCAGCAGCGCGGCCACGGCAAGATTCTGGTCATGGGCAGCGCCTCGGCGCTGCGCGGCATGAAGCGGGCTTCAACCTACAGCGCCGCGCGCGGTGCGCAATTGGCTTACGTGCAGGCACTGGGGGTGGAAGTGGCCGGGCAGAATATTCAGGTGAATGCCATTGCCCAGAACTTTGTCGACAACCCGACCTATTTCCCGGCGAGCGTTCAGGAGAACCCTCGCTTTCAGGAGCGCCTGAAACGCGAGGTGCCGCTCGGTCGACTGGTCGGGGCTGAGGAGGATGCCGCGTTTGCCGCTTTTCTCTGCAGCGATGCCGCGAATCATTTTGTGGGTCAGGTATTCCCGGTGTGCGGCGGTTGGGTGCAACGCTGAACGTTACATACGCTTGATCAAACGAACCAGAAACAGCAGCAGGATAGCGCCCACGGTGGCGGTGACAATCGAACCAATGATGCCGCCAGCGTAGATACCCAGGGCGTTGAACACGCTGCCGCCCACCACCGCGCCGACAATACCAATCACAATATTGCCGAGAATCCCGTAGCCGCCGCCTTTTATCAACAGGCCCGCGAGCCAACCGGCAATACCGCCAATCAGTAAAAACACCAGCAGACTTTCAACACTCATGACGCTCTCCCTGTCCATTGAAGCCTGTCGCACATCGCGCTGCGAACAGACGCCTCAAGGCTTGCATAGACCCCGCTGAATATCTGCGAAGAATTTACATAAGCCCACGCGGCTCAAACAGGGAATCAATCAACCAGTCCGGGTCTTCCACCGGCAGGTCGTGTCCGGCGCTATCGTGCAGGCTAAGGGGCAATTGCCACCGGGCCGCCAGAGCCTCACTGCAGCGCACATCCACCAGGCGGTCTGCACGTGAGGCGATCAAACGTATATTCGACCCCGGCAGCGGCGCTGCGGGTTGAAAGCGGGCGGCAGCCACAAGCTGGCGCAACAGATTGCGGCGGCTTACCGGCTGCTGCCGGGCAATCGCCTGCCACTCACTGAGCATGGCAGCGTCCCGACGCCGAAGGTTACAGGTCACCGCCAACACGGCGCGCTCGCGCCACACCGGATTAAACAGCCCCGGCAGCAGACGCAGAAAAGCGCGCGGCAACATGCGCTGATAAAAAGGACTGACACTGGCCAGACTGCTATTGATCATCACCAGCTCCGCAATCGCCTTGGGCTGCAAGCCAAGCCAGGCCAGCCCCACCATGCCCCCCATCGACAAACCGATGACTCTAAAAGGTGGCTGCAGATCGCGCCTCTGGCACTCGCGGTGCAACTCAAACGCGGTTTCTTCCAGTGACAGGGGGCTGGTTTCAGCCCAGCGCTCGCCGTTGCCCGGCAGGTCCAGACACACCACCCGAGCTTCCGGGCAGGCCGCGGCAAGACGCTCGGCAAAGCCCATCCAGTGATGCTGGCCGCGACCCAGCCCGCGCAGCAAAATAAAAGTGTCAGCCATCAGGATACTGCTCGTACCAGCGGCGCATGGCCGCGCGCTGACGAAATACCCGCTCGTTTTCCGAAGGCAGCCACGCCGGGTAAGCCCTCACCGCGCGAATCAGAAATTCCATCAACACCGTGTGACGGCGCAGCACTCGCTGAACCCTGTGCGCCTTGACCGGATTGAACAGGCCCTGCAGGCTGCGCAACTGCAGGGGGTTTTTCTTTACCCAGCGCCAGGAACCCATCTCCAGGGTCAGGGGCAGCAACAGACGCTGATCCGCTTGCGCCTCGATAGTCATCCAGTCCCACAAATCGCCGTGGGTTATGTAGTGGCGAGATTGGGGTTCAAACAGGTAGTCCAGATGGGGATAGGTGCGATGCATAAGTTTGTAGAGGGCATAGTATTCAGCCAGCGTTGGCACCGGCTCACGGGAGCGGGCATAGGGAAACCAGAGCCGGTCATACATACCAAAGCCCGAATGAACATCCAGCGCCAGCACACAGGGTGAGCGGCGGGCTTCGCCCATTACCAGCGCCTTTAAAGCCAGCGCTTCGGGTTCAATCTCGCCTTTTTTACCGCGATACCAGGGTAGCCAGCCGCCCAGGCGATGACCTCCACCGAGAAAAGCGGCGCCGGTCGGAGCCTCTACCGGGGCATTGCGCATCAGGTCCACACCACGACCGTTGGCGCGGGTCTGGCGGATTAAACCCACCGGGTTGGCGATGGGTAGAAATACCAGACGCAGATGTTCCAGCCCATCGGTCAGGCTGTGATCCCACTGCAGGCGCTGAATCAGGGTTTCCAGAAAGGCCAGCACCACCTGACTGCCAATGCGCTCAACGCCGTGAATACCGCCGACAAAAATCAGCACCGGCACATCATCCGCCTCGCTGCCCAGCTCCAGTACCTGCAGGGGCATATGCTGGTCAGTGCCCGGCAGAGGCACTTCCGCCAGAACCCTGCTGCGCAGCAAGGGCGAAGAAAACAGCAACAGGCTTTTCAGATGGCGCAGTTCCGGTGTCAGCACCAGTTCATCACCCATGCATTGCACTCCCGACCAAACCAGCCACGGAGTGAAGCACAGCCGTGTGACAGGCGTATGTCAAAGCGCGGCCACGTTCTCCACCTTGCCTTTCAGCAATACAACCACACCACCGGCTACGGTACACTACGGCCCGACTACGAAAACTACCGACATTGCTCTGGGATGTGCTCCGATCGTGTTTCGAAAACTGGTTAACCTCGTCTTTTTCCTGGTGATACTCGCCGGCGCTGCGCTGCTTGCCAAAGAACTGGTGGACAGCCGCGAGCCCTTAAATGCCAAGCCCCGGCAGAGCAAGCCGCCGCTGGTGCAGGTCCATACCCTCGAACAGCAGGGCGCCCAGATCACACTGCGCTCTCACGGCACCGTACAGGCGAAAACCTCACTGCAGCTCACCAGCGATGTTGCCGGGCGGGTTATCTGGGTCAATCCGGCCCTGGTCACCGGCGTTATTCTGGCCCCCGAGACGCCCATCGCCCGTATCGATAAAACCCAATACGAACTGGCGCTGGCCCAGGCCCAGCTCGCCCTGCGCGATGCCGAGCTGTCCCTGGCGGACGCCCACACCCGCTTTAAAACCCAGAGCCCCCGCCACCCCCAGATTCGCCGCTCAGAGGCTCAGGTCTCCGCCGCCGAGGCCCAGATCAAAAAGGCCCGCACCGATCTTTCCCGCACCGAAATCAAATTGCCGGTGGAAGCGCTGGTGACCGGCAAACAGGTTGCCCTGGGTCAGTACGTCGCTCCCGGCACGGTGCTCGCCAGTCTGCAGGCGGTCGACGAGGTGGAAATTGCCCTGCCGGTTTCACCGGAAGAGCTGGAGCTGCTGCATGCGGCGAGCGATGCCTCGATTCAGTTAAAGCCGGTCAATAAACAAAACGGCAGCTGGACAGCCAGCCTGGCGCGGCTGAATCAGCAGCTGGATCAGAATACCCGAGTCGCCTATGCGGTGGCCTCAGTCAGCAAGCCCTATGAAATGCCCGTCCCGCTGAGAATCGGTCAGTTTGTGGAAGCGGAGATTCAGGGTATTACCCTCGACGACGGGTTTCGGGTGCCGACCAGCGCCCTGTTTGAGAACAGCCACGTTTACCGGGTACAGGACAGCAACCAGCTGGAGCGCGTGAATATAGAGCTGCTCCGCCAGGAAGCGCGCAGCGCCGTTATCCGCGGTGAATTGCGTGTGGGCGACCGGCTGGTGCTGAGCCGCCTGGATATCATGAGCGACGGCATGTCGGTTGCGGTGGACGCCACGCCATGAGCTCCAACGATCGTCGCAGCGGCGCCATCGGCTGGATGGCAAGCAACCCGGTTGCCGCCAATCTGCTGATGGCAGTGGTTATGGTCGCCGGCCTGATCTCGCTGATGGACCTGCGCAAAGAGGTGTTTCCCACCTTCCCCACAGAAGTGATCCGTATCACGGTACCCTACCCCGGCAGCTCTCCCGCTGAGGTAGAGGAAGGCATCCTGATCAAGATCGAGGAAGCCCTGCAGGATATGGAGGGCATCGAAGAAATGACCTCCGAGGCCCGGGAAAATGTCGGCACCGTGCTGGTACAGATGTACCCCAATTCCGATATGCCCACCGCCCTGAACGATGTCACCTCGCGGATAAACGCTATCGCCTCCTTCCCTCTGGAAGCGGAAAAACCGGTCATTGAGGAAATTCTCGCCAAGGTCCAGACCATCAACCTGACCATTGCCGGGAGTCAACTCAGCGAACACGAACTCAAGGCCCTGGCCGAAGAGGTACGCGACGATCTGCTGGCCACCGAAGCCATTACACAGATTGATCTGGTCGGGGTACGCGACTATGAACTGGCCATTGAACTGTCAGACGCCACCCTGCGTCAGTACGGCCTCACCTTTGATCAGGTGGTGAATATCGTGCGCAGCAAATCTGCCAACCTGCCCGGCGGCAACCTGCGCACCCACAGCGGCACGATTACCCTGCGCTCCCAAGGCCAGGCCTACAACGGAGAGAATTACCGCAAGTTGCCCCTGCTGACCCGGCCGGATGGAACCCGCCTGCTGCTGGGCGATATTGCCAATGTCCGCGACGACTTCAGCGAACAGCCCATTTTAAGCCGGCTTAACGGTGAGCGCGGCGCCCGGCTGACCATCTATACCCTCGGCTCACAGAATGCGCTGCAAATCAGCGAAACCGTCAAAAATTACGTCGCCGACAAGCGGGCCAATCTGCCCGAGGGCGTCGCCCTGAACGCATGGTTCGACAACTCCCGCATACTCAAGGGTCGCATCGACCTGTTGCTGAAAAATGCGGCCCAGGGCGGTCTGCTGGTGCTGATCGCCTTGACCCTCTTTCTGCGTCTGAGCATGGCCTTCTGGGTGCTTATCGGCGTGCCCTTCAGCTTCCTCGGCGCCATGTGGGTGATGGGTCTGCCGATGTTCGACTACTCCATCAACGTGCTGTCGCTGTTTGGCTTTCTGCTGGTGCTGGGGATCGTGGTGGACGACGCCATTGTCACCGGCGAGAGCGGCTACACCTATCTGGAGCGGGAAAAGCAGGGCCTCGACAGTATTGTGCATGGCGTCAAGCGCGTCTCCGTGGCAACCATTTTTGGCGTTATCACCACCATGATTGCCTTTACCCCCATGCTGACCATGACCTCAGACATGGGCCGCTTTGGCTCCAACATCGCCTTCGTGGTGATTGCCTGCCTGTTTTTTTCACTGATAGAAACCAAGCTGATTCTGCCTACTCACCTGCGCCACATTGATGTGCACAAGGAGCGGCGTGGCCTGTTGCCGGCCGTGCAAAAAGGTTTCGATCGCCTGCTGACGGGGTTTATCGAACGCGTCTACCGCCCGGTGCTGCAGACCTTTCTGCGCTATCGCTACATCACCCTGGCAGTTTTTCTGGGCAGCTTTCTTATTGTGCTCAGCTTTATTCCTGCCGGCATCGTGCGCTTTGTCTTTTTCCCGGACATTCCTTCCGACGAAATCCAGATTGTGCTGCGGCTGCCCCCAAGCGCACCCTATCAGCTCACCCACAGCTACGCGCTCAAGATTGAACAGGCTGCGACGGAGGTAAACGCCCGCTACCACAAGGTGAGTGGCGACAAGCGGGACGTAATTGCCGATCTGGAAGTGCTGAGCGAATCCGATAGCCGCGCCGATATCTGGGCCGCGCTTATTCCCTCGGAAGAGCGAAACATCAACTCCGTCACCATTGCCCAGTGGTGGCGCGAGGCGATTGGCCCGCTGCCCGGTATCAAGGAACTCAGCTTTGACGCCAAGGCCGGCCCCGGCGGCGGCATCGATCTCGACGTGGCCCTGGAGTCTGACGATCTGGTCGAGTTGCAACGGGCCGCCAGTGACCTGAAAAACCGATTGCAGAATATCGACGGCGTATTTGATATTCGCGACACCTTCGGTGCCGGCGCGCCGGAAGTCGACATTCAGATCAAACCCGCCGGCGAACTTCTTGGCCTTGGTCAGGCAGAGATCGCACGGCAAGTGCGCCAGGCCTTTTTCGGCGCCGAGATCCAGCGCTTTCAGCGCGGCCGCCACGAGGTTCGGGTATACGCCCGTCTGCCGCTGGAAGAGCGCAACACCCTGCGAACGCTGGAGCAGCTCTGGATCAACCTGCCCAACGGTGAGCGCGTACCCTTCAGCGAGGTCGCCGAAGCCCGTTACGCCTCGGGTATTTCCAGCATCAAACGGATTGACCGACAGCGGGTCGTCAATATTCAAACCG